>JAIRWP010000062.1 GCA_031268845.1 Lactobacillales bacterium
AAAAATAAAATTGAAAAACTATGGGCAAATTTAAAAAATTGGTTGCGTTTGAATTCTAAAAATTACTTAACAATTCAGGATGCTATCGCAGCTTATTTTAAATCGGAATAGCTATATCACATTTATTGGGCTTATTGCAATTGGGTAAAAATCTCTACATAAAGGAACTATGAGCGAAAAAATAAAAGAAATTTTAAGAAGTTTTATGTAATTTATTACACATCATTTTAAAATTTGTTTACTGGATTATTTAGATATTAAAATCACTACCACCACTTGAAGTGGTGGTAGTGATTTTTATTTACTCCGTATAAATTTCCACCAATAAACAATCAAAAGTCCAACAAACCAAAGAGGAGTGAAGCATAAAGCCACTCTTGTTTCTGGAATAAAAAACATAACTATAACTACAAAAATAATAAAAAAGTAAACCAAGTAGCTGCTAACTGGGTAAAGTGGCATTTTAAACTCTAATTTTGATTTGTTACTCACTTGCTTACGGTATCTCATATGCGCCCAGACAAGCATAAACCAAATATAGATAAAGCAAATCGTTGAGATACTTGAAACAATTTCAAAAACATGGCTGGGAATCAGATAGTTCACTAAAACAATTACACAAATAACGGCACTTGAAAAGAAAATAGAGTAGCAAGGAACTTGCTTTTTATTTAACTTTGCATGACGTTTTGAAGCAATGCCTTTTTCTGCCAGTGAATACGTCATTCGGCTTGTGCTATAAATACAGCTATTACATGCAGAAGCTGCCGCAGTTAAAACCACGAAATTAATAATGGACGCCGCCATCAGAATTCCAAAATCAGAAAATACTTCAACAAAAGGGCTTTTTTCAGCATTGACATTGTTCCATGGATAGACCGTCATAATGATCATTAAAGCCAAAACGTAAAATAAAATAATGCGAAAGGGAATGCTATTAATCGCTGTGGGAATAACTTTTCTCGGATCTTTTGTTTCACCAGAAATCAATCCCACAACCTCAATGCCGACAAAAGAGAAGGTAACTAGCTGAAAAGATAAAAAGAAACCTTTAAAACTTTTAGGGAAGAAACCGCCATGCTCCCAAAGATTAGAAATACTAGCAACATTGCCGTGAATTTTAAAGCGGGTGACTAACATAAAAATACCAAAGCCAATTAAGGATAAGATGGCAATAACTTTGATCAAGGCAAACCAAAACTCTAATTCACCAAAAATTTGTACAGCTGTTAAATTAAGTCCTAGTAAAATAATTAATGTTATAAGTGGTGGCAGCCAGTGTGGAACATTTGGAAACCAATGTCTGATATAAATTCCTGTTGCTGTTAAATCCGTCATTGCAAGCGAAATCCAGCAAAACCAATATGTCCAACCAAAAATAAAGGCATGCTTGTCACCAAAATAATCTTTAATAAAATCTAGAAATGAACCGTGTTTTAAATTGGACAATAATAGCTCTCCTAAAGCTCGCATAATAAAAAAACAAATAACACCAGTAATAAGATAAGCAAACAAGATCGATGGTCCAGCTAGTTGGATGGTTTTGCCTGAACCTAAGAAAAGCCCTGTCCCAATTGCTCCACCAAGTGAGATTAACTGCACATGTCGATTTTTTAAGCCACGTTTTAACTCCTGTTGATTTCCTTCTTCCATAAATTCCTCCAACTTTCGTAAAAATATGGCACTATTATACTATTAAATAAGTTGAAAATGAAAATGTGATAGTCAGCTATGCGACTTTAAAAATAAAAAAGAACTCAAAATTATTTATAAATTGAGTTCCTAAAATTGCAAATTATAATTAAAATTTTTTACGCTTTCTTGCAGCCTCTGATTTTTTTTTGCGTTTTACAGATGGTTTTTCATAAAATTCACGTTTACGCGATTCTTGCAAAGTACCAGCCTTTGTAACGGAACGTTTAAAGCGACGAAGAGCATCATCAAGCGATTCATTTTTGCGAACGATTGTTTTTGACATTTAAATCCCTCCCTCCAAGCTTAAAAATTAACCGTTTAAATCAAACTAACGTGATCTAAAAACTGTCTGAAATTTATTTTAGCTGAAATCCTTTACACTCGTCAAGCCGACGAATTGCCTCACAAATTTTCCCTCCCTCTTTATGCTAAGAACCTGCAGCTTTCAACAAACAATTTCGATATGCTAAAGTTAAGCCTTCACCGTCAAAACTTTGCACAAAGACCACATCTAAAGATTGTTTGATTTTATCTAATTTTCGAAGACCAGCAAACAATCGCTTGACCGCTAAATTTATATCATTATTTTCCGTTAAAACATATGTTGCATGTACATGATTTGCAAATTTTTCAATAATCTTTTTATCAGTTAGAAGGCCAATTCTTTTTCTCTTTCTTTTTGCCCAAGCAATAGCATCTGACCAATCTTGTTTTTGTGAATTAATTATTATTATTGAAACGTTGGGCATATAATGTTTTTTATTCTTTATAACTTGCAAATTTGGAAAAAATTCTTCTAACATCTCTCTAGTGATTGCCCCAGAACGCAAAATTTTTGGCTGAGTAAAAGTTGATACATCCAAGATTGTTGATTCAATTCCGCCTAAACTTTCACCATCATCTAAAACGGCATCAATTTTTCCATCCAAATCTGCTAATACATGCTCTACTCTAGTAGGACTAAAATTTCCAGAAATATTTGCACTGGGTCCTACCATTATACCCACTGAACGAATCAAGGCTAAAGCTATCTCGTTTTGAGGCATACGAAAACCAACAGCGCTCAAGCTCCCTGTTATTATGTCTGGCAAAGTTCCTTTTTTCAAAGGCAAGATAATTGTTAAAGGTCCTGGCCAAAAAATATCCATAACTTTTTGTACTGTTGCAGGAATTTTTTCGACAAATTCATTAACCAAATTCACATCTGAAATATTAAGATGTAAAGGATTGTTCAATGAACGCTTTTTAACAGCAAAAATTTTATCAAGCGCTTCTTGATTACGCGCATCTGCGCCCAAGCCATAAACTGTTTCTGTAGGAAAAGCGACCAAACCACCTTGTTTGATGATTTTTATAGCTTTTTCAAACTCTTTTGGTTGCAAAATTTGCGTCATCTTTTTTCTTCCTCTACGTATACTATTCTCGGTTTTTCAGATAGATCATTAAGAACTTTCACTTCACGCTTGTTAAGAAAAGCTTCTCTCATCATGTGTGAAACTGCCTCTGCTTGAGAATAGCCAATTTCTAGCAATAAAATCCCGCTTGCTTTTAACAACCTTGGTGCCTGCTTTGCAATTTTTAGGTAAACTGCTAAACCATTTTCACCTGCAAATAAAGCTTCTTTAGGCTCATACTCACGAACACACTTATCAACAATATCCCACTCATCATATGCAATATAAGGCGGATTGGAAATGATAATATCAAATTGCTTTCCGGTAAAAGGAGTCAATACATCACCTTGAAGTAATTGAATTTCTGCACTTAATAATTTGGCATTTTCTTTAGCAACTTCTAAAGCTTCCTCCGAAATATCAATACCTAATACTTGCCAATTGGAACGCTCTAACGCAAGAGAAATAGCAATGGCGCCACTCCCCACTCCAATATCTACGACCTTTAGTGGCAAGTGATTATCTCTTTTTTCCAGAGTTAATTGTACTAATTCTTCTGTTTCATATCTTGGAATTAAGGTATCTTTTGTTAGCTTAAAGAAACGGCCAAAAAATTCAGCTGTCCCCAGTAAATATTGTGGTGGAACATGCTTTAGCAAACTTTTTTCATCATGCAACAGCTGTCTATAATCCGTTTCAGAAATTGCATCATGCATATGCAGTAACCACTGCGTTTTATCCCAACCTTTACGCTCCATTAAAATAAACTGCGCATTTGCAGGATCAAAATTTAAGTTTTGCAATCGAAGCGAAGACTCACGAATTGCTTGCAAATAAGTTTTATCCACCATTGTTTAACTCTTCTAACTTTTGTGTTTGATCATAAACAATCAATGCATCAATAATTTCCTCTAATTTGCCTGATAGTATCTGATCTAATTTTTGAATCGTTAAACCAATTCGATGATCTGTGATGCGATTTTGCGGAAAGTTATATGTTCGAATGCGTTCTGAACGATCTCCTGTTCCAACAGCTGATTTTCGAGTTGCATCATACTTGCTTTGGGCTGATTGCGCGAAATGATCATAAACACGTGCTCGTAAAATCTTCATAGCCTTCTCGCGATTTTTTTGCTGCGAACGCTCGTCTTGCATTTCCACCTTAATCCCTGTTGGTAAATGAATAATTCGCACCGCTGAAGACGTTTTATTAACATGCTGACCACCAGCTCCGGAAGCATGATAAATATCAATTCGCAAATCTTTATCATCAATCTCTACTTCAACATCTTCAGCCTCAGGCATAACCACAACTGTTGCAGTGGAAGTATGAACACGACCTTGTGATTCTGTTGTTGGCACGCGCTGCACGCGATGAGCACCAAATTCATATTTTAGTTTAGAGTAAACATTCTCACCTGTAATCATCAAAATAATTTCTTTATACCCACCAATACCAGTAATACTTGCCCCCATAACATCGACTTTCCAACCTTGCGCTTCCGCATATTTGGTATACATGGCAAAAAGATCCCCTGCAAACAACTGAGCTTCATCTCCGCCAGCTGCTCCGCGAATCTCCATTAAAATATTTTTATCATCATTTGGATCCTTTGGTAGAAGCAAAATCTTAATTTTTTCTTCTAGCTCTTCCTTTTCTTTTTTGCCTTCTGATAACTCTTCTTTAGCCATCTTAGTCATCTCAGCGTCTAGATTTTCATTTAAAATCTCTTTAGCATCTTTAATTTGCTGGATAATTCTTTGATAGCGACGATACACTTCTACAGTTTCTCGAATGCTAGCTTCTTCTTTTGATAAAGCCATAAAACGCTTCGTGTCTGCAATCACTTCAGGATCAGAAAGCAACTCTCCCAACTCTTCATAACGATCTTCTATTGCTTGCAGTTGATCATACATCTCAACTTTTCCTACTTTCCATAATCTTCAAATCAACAGGGATACTTTTTCTAAAGAATATCATATCTTTTAAAGCTGTTTAGCGTTTTTAGTAATAAGCGCCCCTTTTAAAATAGATTATTACAAAAAATCCCTGACAATGAGCTTCTAATCGTGCAATATAGCGAACAATTTCTTTATCACACAAACACTCATTATCAAGGTCAACAAATAAAAATTTGAAATATATTTTTATTTAGCATATTCAACTGCACGCATTTCCCGCACGACTGTTACTTTAATATGTCCAGGATAATCTAATTTATCTTCAATTTTCCGACGAATATCATGAGCTAAACGCACAGCTTGCAAATCATCGATTTCTTCTGGCTTTACAATTACTCGTATTTCACGACCTGCTTGGATAGCATAGGTTTTTTCAACGCCAGTAAATTCATTGCCAATTGCTTCCAAATTTTGTAAACGATGAATATATTTTTCAAGAGATTCGCTACGTGCTCCGGGACGAGCAGCGGATAAAACATCTGCTGTTGATACCAAAATAGCAATAATTGACGTTGCCTCTACATCCCCATGATGTGAAGAAATAGCGTTAATAACTATTGGATTTTCTTTATATTTTGTAGCTATCTCTACACCAATTTCGACATGTGAACCTTCAATCTCGTGATCCATTGCCTTGCCAATGTCATGTAAAAAGCCTGCACGTTTTGCTAAAGCTACATTTTCTCCTAACTCACCTGCTAAAGCACCCGCTAAACAAGCGACTTCGACAGAATGGGCCAAGACATTTTGACCATAAGAAGTTCGAAAATGTAAACGACCCATAATTTTGACTAAATCAGGATGCAACGTGAGTGCACCAACTTTAAATACAGCAGCTTCCCCATAACTACGAATTTGGTTATCCATTTCTTTACGTGATTTTTCCACAACTTCTTCAATACGAGCTGGATGGATGCGACCATCTTGAAGTAATTTTTCCAAGGATATTCGTGCAATTTCGCGACGAATAGGATCAAATCCTGAAAAAATCACTGCTTCTGGTGTATCATCGATAATAATATTAATTCCGGTCAAAGACTCTAATGTTCGAATGTTTCGCCCTTCACGCCCAATGATTCGTCCTTTAATATCGTCACTTGGCAATGGAATAACGGAAACAGTAGTTTCTGAAATCTGATCACTAGAAACTCGTTGCATAGCTAACGATAAAATATTTTTAACTTTTTTATCTGACTCTTCTTTTGCACGTTCCTCTGCTTCCTTGATCAGAAGAGTAATCTCTCGATCCAACTCATCTTTTGTAGATTTAATAATAATATCTTGTGCATCTTCACGAGAAAGTTTTGCAATTCTCTCTAGCTCTGTTTTTTGCTTGACTTCAAGATTTTCAACTTTTTTTTCACGATCATCGATTAATTGTTGTTTGGAAGTCAGCTCTTGCTCTTTATCTTCGAGCGAGAGTTCATGTTTTGTTAAAGCATCATCTTTTCGAGTCAATACTTCTTCTCGTTGATTCAAAAGATTCTCTTTAGTATTCAATTGTAAATTACGTTCTTTATACTCACTCTCAATCTCTTTACGATATTGCTGACCAACCTTTTTTGCATCCTCAAGTGCTTCTTGATTTGCTTCAAATAAAGTTTGTTTTTTCAACGTTTCTGCATCATGGCGAGCTCTTTCAAGGATATCTTCAGCTGATAATTTTGCTTGCTGTATACCTGTTTCATAAGCTGCTTTTTCCTTTTCTAAGCGCTGATTATCTGCGTTGACTTGAAAATTTTTGATAAAATAACCAACAATTAATGCGACGATAGTGGATATAATTGCAACAACAATTACCACTTTATATCTCTCCTATCTTCGTATAATTTAAAAATAAAAATTCATTTTTATGCGCAACAACTGCACTCGCTAAGTCTAACCCAACAATTAATAAATATCAATTTTATAGATCATCTAAGAGCCTTAACACGTTCTAAATCGAAAATATTACTGCCCCAGCTCTAATCTTGTGCCCAATCCCGTTAAGATTTCATTGGTGATTGTGCCACTTTTTTCCGCTACAGTTTCGCTATTTGTCATCACAGTGATCAGCTCTCCCACTTTAATATCTGAAACAGCGGACAAGTTAACGAGTAACAAATCCATACAAACTCTGCCCATTTGTGGAATGTCAGTCTCTTTGTAAGACAATTTAAAACCAGTATTGGAAAGCGCACGTGGTACGCCATCCGCATAACCAATCGAAATAATTCCAACTTTTGTAGTTTGCGTTAAACAAGCATCTAACCCATATCCCACAAACTCACCTGCAGCTATTTCTTTGATTGAGATTAATTTAGCTTCGATTTTTATCACTGGATATAAATCAATTTTTAATTTTGTCAAATCATTTTGCGAGCTTAATGCCCCATATAAAATAATTCCTGGTCGTACATAATCATAGTTCAACTCGGGGTAATTCAAAATTCCATAACTTGCTTGCAAATGCGTTACTCCATAGTCTATCCTCAACTCTTCTAGATTTTTTAGCAAAGTATCAAATATTTGAATTTGCCGCTTCGTTCGTTGAACAGACTGCTCATCGAGCGCATCAGCTGAACCTAAATGCGAAAAAATACCTTCACAAGCTAGGTGTTCCATCTGATAAATTTCTTTAATCGAAACCACATCAGGATCTAACCCTAAACGATGCATACCAGTGTCAATTTTCAGATGACAATGGATTCTCTTTTGCTGCTGATTGAGCTTCCAGGCGTGCTCTAAGCTAATAATCGCTTGGATCAGCTGATATTTCTGTAGCAGATTTACTTGACCTGGCGCAGTATATCCTAAGATTAAAATTTTCCCTTGGATTCCTGCACGCCTTAGCTCGATTGCTTCTTGCAAAGTGGCGACAGCAAAAAAATTCACACCCAGCCTCTCTAACTTTCTCCCGCAAATAACAGCTTCGCTCTCGTAAGCATTGGCTTTTAAAATAGCGATAATTCCTGTCTTTTCTGGAATGCAGGAAGAAATTGCTTGCACATTTTTGACTAAATTTTCGGTGGAAATCATTTTTGCCGCGCGCGAAGCCAAAAAAGGGTTTGCATTTGGTTTAAATTTTCTTTTAAGCGGCAGTAAAAAGTTAGTTAAACAGATCGTACCCAGTAAAACAAAAAGAAAATTGATCAGACTGTTTGAGAAGATTGGTACAATTTTTCCCGCAAAGTAGATCAATGCAATCATAAGTGGATGCAAAAGATAAATCCCTAAAGCTTTCTCTTTTGTTTGAGAGAATTTAAAAGGTGGCTGCCAATTTAGCAAAAACTGAAAGAAAAAGTACATAACAATCGGAAGCATTAAATACATGCTATCATGTCGCACTTTGGTAAAATGATGAAGCAAAAAACTTTCCACCAATAAAGCAATTAAACTACACATCAAAGGCAAAATTTTCTGACTTTTAGTCTGTTTTTGATAAATCACTGCCCCCAGCAATAAAAAGATCGGAGCGAAAAAAAGACCGTTTCTTGTGTAATCAAATAGTGTGAAAGCGATTTGATAAAAACTATTTATTCCAGGTAAATGCCTAAAAACTTGATAGTAGCTATCGCCACCTAATCCCACGAAATACAAAAAAATACCCAGAATAAAACTTTTTTGCAGCGATAAAAAACGAATCATGACTGTGCTTAGCACTAAACCGATAATTACTGCCGGAAAATACCATAAATGGTATAAAGTTCCATCAAAAACAAGTCGTTTAACAATCTGAAAAAAGGTACTTGATAGACGTAAAGTCCCATTATAAAAAGAAAGCGGCAGATAAAAAAGAATGGCCATTCCATAAATTTTTAAAAATTTCCATAAATTCTGTTGAATCTTCCATCTCTTTGGATAATAGGGTTCGCGCGCAAAAGGTCCCAACAAAAAATATCCGGTAACCATTAAGAAAAAGGGGACCGCAATGCGAAAAAGAGTTAGTGTAATGAAATTGTCCCAATCTGAACTTAGCGAAGCAAAGGGAAAAGTGTGGATTGCCACCACCATTATGGCGGCTATAATGCGAAATTGCTCAATCCCTTCGTTCTTTTTACTACTCTTCATACCTATAACTCCAATTCATGATATTCTTCTAAAACCCATTGCTGTTCTTGGATAATCTGACTATGAGGCGTGCCAACATAACGAAAATGCCACGGTTCATACGCAATTTTTGTTTTATCGATTTTTTCCTTTGGATAACGTAGAATAAAACCAAAATTGGCCATCTCTTTTAAAAATTTTCCAACAATCAATTGACCTTCAAAAGTTGGAGCAATCACATCATTTTTAACATTTGATAGTCCTAAATCAACAGCTAATCCCGTTTGATGCTCACTAGCTCCAGGCTTAGCAACAAATTTTTGTGTAAAGTCTAAACCATTTTCTACGATTGAATTTTGGTAAAGTTTTTTTTGCTCAAAATAATCGCGATAGCCGCTGATAACAACAATTTTACTTTGTCCGCCAATGGAATGAACCAGTAATTCCAACTGTTTGGCTAAAATTTCTTCCATCAAAATTGTTTCTTTTGTAAAAGGAGCTTGAACTAATTTTTGCGGCTTGTAGTCAGAAGGCAGAAGGTGATCTTCATTGACTAAAAAAGAATCATTCCTCATGCTTGCTTCTCCTTTGCCAATTCAATGAGTCGCTCAACTAAGTTTCTATACGAAATACCAACATCCTTCATCATATTAGGAAAACGCGAATGACTGGTGAAACCTGGCAGTGTATTGATCTCATTTAAATAAATCTCTTCATTGCGAGTTACAAAAAAATCGATCCGTGCCAATCCTGTACAGTCTAAAAATTGATATAAGCATTTTGCCAACTGTTTTACTTTATCTGCTGTTTCTACTGAAATTCTTGCAGGTACGACAATTTTAGCAGAAAGCAGTTGATATTTTTCTTTGTAGTCAAAAAATCCATCTGCTAACTCGATTTCATCCAACTCACCGACAAGCAGTTTTTGATTGCCCAAAATTCCACAACCCACTTCAAATCCATCGACTGCTTTTTCGATCACAATTTCGTTATCAAATTTTGCCGCTTCTTTTAATGCGGTATCCAGTTTTTGAAACTCACTCACTTTGCTGATTCCCTTCGAAGAGCCGCCGCACTTTGGCTTGATAAAAATCGGAAAATGGACTTTTTCGATAAAATCATCAATTTCTTGCATCTGATAATTTTTAGCAAGTATTTGAATGGAAGACGTCACTTTAACTCCCCAACCTTTTACCAAATGATGCAACATAGCCTTATCCATACAAAGCGCCGACGTAAGTGTGCCGCAACCAACATAGGGAAGCCCCATCATTTCAAAAACACCTTGAATTTTGCCATCCTCCCCTGATCCACCGTGCAATACAGGAAATAACACATCAATTTCTAAATGCTTTTGACGATCCAGTAAAAAGAAGCCGCGCTTGTTTGTATCCGGAAGAATTCGTTCGCATTTTTGAACAACGAACCAACGATCTTCCTTGATCTCCTTATTTGTTCCGGTAAAATAGTACCAATCACCATCTTGCGTGATCCCTATCTTTACAATTTCATACCTCTCTTCATCTAGCACCTCCAAAACAGAGTAAGCTGACTTTAGGGAGACTTCATACTCTGATGATTCTCCACCAAAAATAATACCAATTTTTTCCATAACGACCTCCCAAACTAAGAGTTTTTTCCTAATAACTTCATACTAACAAATTAGTTAATGCTTTTTTAGTAACAATCAAGGGTTTTAAAACTACAAAATTGTAAGGTTGATTATGTGGAATTTTTATTGGTGAATATTGATTGTTTGTGTCTTTTTTCGTTTTGGAACAGGTCTATTGTTATTAAATTTTTTTGAAATAAGAATGTTGGTAAGTTATGCTTTGTGTATCTTTATTGCAAGTAGGTATTCTTTGAATATTAGGAGGATGGAATTATTATGAATGAAGTTCAAGAAAAAAATTTTAAAAGATTAAAGTTAGTAAATATGATTACTCTTGTTATCACTGCTATAAGTACGGTGTTTAGCTTGATTGGTCTTCCGATTGCTTTAAATCCTAGCATTTATAAGTCAAAAGCCCTTGGAAAAAAAGGCGTGGCATTGTATGAAGCTTTTAATCAGCCCTTTGTTAAAATATTTGCTTGTCTTTCAGTTGTTTTGACTGTCATTTTTCTCATTTTTCTTTTTTTAGCCAATAAAAAAATTAAAACACAAGAGTTACCAAAGAAAAATCTTTATTATATTTATCTTTTAGTATCAGCTATTCAATTGATTTATAATTTGTCTTTTGCGCCTAAGATTAATTCAGGAAACAATTCAATTATTAAAACTATTATCACTACTTTGGTGTTAAATCTTCCTGCAATTTTAGCGATTGTTTACATTTTCAAATTAGAAAAAGAGGAGGTAGGGGGTTGAAAAAATTGACACGCAAACAGCAAATTCGTTTTAGTATTTTTGGCGGCGTTGCTATTTTTTTAATTATTATTTTTGTAGCCTTTCGTAGTAATCAAGAAGATAAAGAAGAAAGTGCAGAGTCTAAATATCAAGTTGTTACTTTGCAAAAACCTGAGTCTTTAGGTTTTAAAGGAACAGTGCAACCGCAAATAACGGAAAATTTTTATTTTGATCAATTATTAGGAAAAATTAGTCAGCTTTCGGTGGCTGATGGGCAGAGTATTAAAGCACGTGATGTTATTGCCATTTATCAAGATAGTAAAGCACAAGATCAAGTCCAAGAGCAGATGCAGTCATTAGATAAATACAATACAGCTGTTTCAAATGCCAACGCTAACTTAGTTACAGCTCAGCAAAAACAACAAGATTTGCAAAATAGACTTAATCAAGCCAAAAGCGATTTAAAAAATGTAAATACGGATTCTGCGGATGGCGCTGCTCAAAAGCAAGAGTTATTGGCAAAAGTTGATTCACTTCAACAAGCACTAGATGCGCAAGATGATGCGATTAATCAAGCTAAGCAAGCCCTTGAAACATCGCGTTCAGATTTATCTAGTGCTAATAAAGCAATTAAACAAGCAGAGGAAAAAGTGACAGCAACAGTTACGGCAAACTTTGATGGAACTGTTTACGTTAACGAAAAAGGAAAAACGGATTCAAGCACTCCTTATGCTACAGTTGTCAGCCCAATGACGGTTATTAAAGGAACAGTTACAGAGTATGATTATAAAAAGTTAAGTCGCGAACAAAAAGTAACTATTCAAGCAAATAGTGATAAGAAAGAAGTAGATGGGACAATTATAGCAATCAACCAATTACCTGATACAGCTGCGACAACTACAGGAGAATCTGCTACAAATGCAAATACCAACACTAGCAGCATTGCCAACTACTCATTTACTGTTATTCCAACAGAAAAATTGCAATACGGCTATAATGTTCAAATTTTTTTACCGCAAGATCAACTGCAATTGCCAAAAAGTGCTGTGATCAAAGAAAAGGGGAACACCTTTGTTTTTATTTATAAAAGTGGAAAAGTGCACAAACAAAAGGTCGTTTTAAAGGAAGAAAATGGCACATATTTAGTTGAAAGTGGTGTGAAAGTTAGTGATAAGATTATTTCGAACCCAGATAAAGATTTTAAAGATGGGCAAGAAGTGGCGGTGGAGGAATGATTGATTTAGTTCATATCAATAAATACTATCAAAATGCACAAGAGTCTCTTCATGTATTAAGAGATATTAACTTTCATGTTAATGCAGGTGAGATGATTGCGATTATGGGACCTAGTGGTTCAGGAAAATCGACATTGATTAATTTATTGGGCTTTATTGATCGTAAATTTAGCGGAAGCTATCTTTTTGAGGGCAATTCATTACTAAGGACATCTGATGAGAAGCTTTCCAAAATTCGCAATCAAGTCGTAGGGTTTATTTTTCAAAATTTTAGTTTGATTGAAAATAATACGGTGTTTGAAAATGTTGAATTGCCGCTACTTTATGGAGGCTTATCACCATCTGAAACAAAAGAAAAAGTTTTAAAAGTACTTAAGCGCGTTGGTCTTGAAGGCAAAGAAAAAAAGTATCCAAAGCAATTGTCTGGCGGGCAGCAACAAAGAGTTGCAATTGCTCGCGCGTTGATTAATGAGCCAAAGTTTTTAATTGCTGATGAGCCGACCGGTGCCTTAGATACGCATACTTCAGAAGAAATTTTGCAGTTATTTAAGGATTTAAATGAAAAAGATCATGCAACCATTATTTTAGTAACTCATGATCCAGAAGTCGTTTCGTATTGTCATCGTTTAATTCAGATTCGAGATGGGGCTATTATCGAAGATAAGGAGCTTAATAGATGAATTTTTATGTTAATTGGCGTACGGCTCTAAAAGCTATTCAAAATAATCGAAAGCGAAGCTTGTTAACGATGGTGGGGATTATTATTGGTATTGCTTCAGTTATTGCAATTTTAGCTATTGGACGTGGTTATGAAAAGGATTTAACGAAGCAGATTACCAATAATCAATCAACAGACAAAGTAACGGTCGAATTGCAGTTTATACCCGATAACTACAATCTTTATGAAACTAACACGAAGTTTTTTCAAGATTCAGATTTGATATTTTTGCGTGAAGTAGAAGGGGTTCAAAAAGTAGATTATACTAAAGACCCGGATCAATATATTTATATAAATATTGATGTTAAAGGCAAGCAGGAAAATAAGCATATTGAATTGGTAGAAAAGTCTACTAAAAAAGTAAAAGCTGGAAGAAATTTAACTCTTTTAGATCAAGAAATCGGCAATAAAGTGGTAACGGTAGATTCAAAATTAGCAAGTGAAATTTATGAAGATGAGTTTTTGGCTGTTGGAAGGATTTTAGAAATTAATGGTGTGTGCTTTAATATCGTAGGAATTTTTGAAAGCGATGAGTCTGACAGTATGTTTTCGATGTCTGATGATAGTGGAAGTATTCAAATTCCCCAGAAAATTTATAAGCATTATTTTTTTGAAGAGAAAGATTCATCTGCTTTAACATTAACTTTAGATAAAGGTGTAGATTCAGGTGTTGTTACAACAAATGTGTTAAAAAAATTGGCAAAAGAAGGATCAATGCATAGCTTAGGTAAATATGAAGTATTTGATACCGAAAAGATGAAACTGCAATTTGGCTCATTTTTAAGAAATATCACTTATTTTGTCGGTGCTGTTGCAGGGATTTCGCTTTTTATCGCTGGTGTTGGTGTAATGAATATGATGTATATTTCGGTATCTGAGCGAACAAAAGAAATTGGGATTCGACGCGCTTTAGGTGCTACAAAACGCTCAATTCGTACACAGTTTTTACTGGAGGGAGTAATGTTAACACTTTCAGGTGGTATTGTTGGCTATCTTTTAGGAATGGGCTTGGCATATGGAATTGGCTCTTTACTTAAGGTGTCGATTTCGGTTGATCTGTTTACAATTATGCTAGCAGTTGGTGTTTCTTCTGGAGTTGGTTTAATTTTCTCAGTAATGCCAGCATCAGCTGCGGCGAAAAAAGACTTAATTGATATATTAAGATAATATTAGAGGAAATATTTTATTTCTTTTAAAAACAACCCTTCAGGGTGCGCAGTCGGTCCCGTTAGACTGCGTTTTTTTTCATTTAAAATTTTTAAAATTTGTATAGGTTCCATACGATTGTTACCGATTTTTAGTAAGGTTCCGACCATTATGCGAATTTGCTTATATAAAAAGCCATTGCCACAAAAAGTAAAAATCAGCTCATCATCTGTTTGTTGGACATTGGCTTTATAGATGGTGCGAACTTTATTTTGAGCAGCTGAACCGTTAGCTGTAAAACCTGTAAAATCATGCGTTCCTTCTAAAAATTTAATCGCTGATTTGATTTGCGCAAGTTCAATTGAATAAGGAAAGTAACTTGCATAATTTCGCTTAAATGGATTGCGAGGCTTTATAATTTGAACGTGAAATTCATACGTTTTTTCATGTGGCGTAAAACGCGCATGCCAGTCATTTGGAACGATTTTTACCGCTTTAATTGCAAGGTCATTTGGTGTTTGTGTATCTAAAGCAAAGCGCATTTTCTCTTCAGGGTAAAGGGATGGAAAATCAAAATGAATTATTTGGTTTAACGCATGTACACCTTTGTCAGTACGTCCCGCACCGTGGATGGTAATTTTTTGTCCGTTATTAATTTGAGTGAGTGTTTTTTCTAACTCTTCTTGAACAGTACGCACTTTTGATTGACGTTGAAATCCAGCAAATAAAGTTCCGTCATAAGCAATGGTAGCTTTATATCGAGGCATGCATTTTCTCCTTGTTGATTATATGTTCTCGTAGATGTAATTTACTAATTTTTCCGTTTTTTCCCAACCTAAACATGGATCTGTAATTGATTTTCCAAAAATTTTACCTTCTGAATCTTGACGTCCATCTTCTAGGAAGCTCTCAATCATAAAACCACGGACAAATTGAGCAACTTTTTCATTCCAATGACGATTGATCAATGTCTGTTTAACAATCCGAACTTGCTCTAAATATTGTTTTCCAGAATTATCATGATTGGTATCAATCACTATCATTGGATTTTTAAAATTGCCTTCTTCGTACATTGAAATTGTTTTTAACAAATCTTCATAGTAGTAATTAGGTCGATTGTCTCCATATTCATTAAGTAAGCCTCGTAAAATAACATGCGCTAGTGGATTTGAGCTTGACTCTACATGTTGAGCATTAAATAAAAATTCTTGTTTTTGTTGTGCTGCATATAAAGCATTAAACATAATATTTAAATTACCATTGGTTGGATTTTTAAGCCCTGTTGGTTGGTCAATTCCGCTAGCGACAAAACGATGTTGTTGATCTTCAACTGAGCGTGCCCCAACTGCAATGTAAGACACTAAATCATCGACAATTCCTAAATTTTCAGGGTAAAGCATTTCATCAGCGGTTGTTAAACCAGTTTCTGTAATTACGCGATTGTGCAGTTTACGAACCGCTAGGATGCCATTTAAAAGGTTTGAACCAGAAGTTAGATCTGGTTGATGGAGTAAACCTTTATAGCCATCTCCATTAGTTCGTGGCTTATTGGTATAAACGCGCGGAACCATAAAAATTTTATCGGCCACTTTTTTTTGTAATCTTGCAAGACGATGAGCATATTCTATGACTGCTTCTTCATCATGCGCTGAACAAGGTCCAATTAATAAAAGAAAACGTCGATCAACACCTTTGATAATGTTTTCTAACTCTTGATCACGTTTATCTTTCAATGCTTTTGCTTCTTTTGCTAAAACACTCACTTGCTTCACTTCAACTAAATCAACCATCTCACTTAACTGTTTAAATGCCATTTGTAAATGCTCCATTTCATTTCTAGTTTGTTTTTTATTCTAACAAGCAAGAGGGTTTAGGGTCAATGAATTTTCAGAATATTTAAATATCTCGCCGACACCTACTTTTTGGCTTTTAATTCTAAAATTGTATCACGCAGCGTAGCTGCTACTTCAAAGTCGAGTACTTTAGCGGCTTTTCTCGTTTCTTTTTCCAGATTGGCAATCACTTGCTCTTTTTCTTTTTGAGACATTTCGTCATAGTTAGGAATTTCTTTAATATTTTTCTCATCATTCGCTACGGCTTTGGTAATGGTGATGAGATCACGAATATCTTTTTTAACGGTTTTTGGCACAATTTGATGCTTTTGATTGTATTCCATCTGAATAGCACGGCGACGTTTGGTTTCTTTAATGGCTTTTGTCATCGAATCAGTCATCTTATCTGCATACATAATCACCTTGCCATTAACATTTCTTGCTGCACGACCAATCGTTTGCACAAGCGAGCGTTCACTTCGTAAAAAACCTTCCTTATCTGCATCAAGAATGGCCACTAATGATACTTCCGGGACATCAATTCCTTCTCGCAAAAGATTAATTCCCACCAAAACATCAAAAACACCTAAACGCAGATCGCGAATAATTTCTGTTCGTTCTAGTGTGTCGATATCGCTATGAAGATACTTAACTTTAACGCCCATCTCTTTTAGATAATCCGTTAAATCTTCGGCCATTTTTTTGGTTAATGTTGTGACAAAGATACGCTCATTTTTTTCGACTCGCTCATTGATTTCTCCTAAAAGATCATCTATCTGACCCATGATTTCTCGCACTTCAATCTCAGGATCAAGTAGTCCTGTTGGTCGAATAATTTGCTCAACTACCGTTTGCGTTTGTGTTTCTTCATAAAGAGCGGGTGTTGCTGAAACATAGACAATCTGCGTTACATGATTTTCAAATTCTTCTAAACGTAGTGGTCGATTGTCAATTGCACTGGGTAAGCGAAATCCATAATCAATCAACATCTTTTTGCGCGCTTGATCGCCGTTATACATTCCGCGAATTTGCGGCATTGTCACATGACTTTCATCAATTACAAAAAGGGAATCCTCTGGAAAAAAATCAAGCAAAGTATATGGTGACTCCCCAGCTTCTCGTCCTTCCATATGCCTGGAATAATTTTCCACACCATTGGTATAGCCCATCTCACGCAGCATCTCAATATCGTAGTTTGTACGCTGTTCTAAACGCTGTGCTTCAAGTAATTTTTCTTCAGAGTGCAAAATTTGCAAGCGATCTTTTAGTTCTGCTTGAATGCTGGCAATCGCTCTTTCCATATGTTCTTCATTCATTACAAAATGTGTAGCGGGAAAAATCGCTACATGGTCCACTTCACCGATAGTTTTACCAGTTAATGCTTCAACTTCTCTAATTCGCTCGATCTCATCACCAAAAAACTCCACTTTATATGCATGCTCGCCAAAACTTGCCGGAAAAATCTCCACCACATCTCCACGAACACGAAAACGCCCGCGCTGAAAATCAATATCATTTCGTTCAAATTGCAGCTCAATTAGCTTGCTTAGCAAAGCGTTGCGCTTTATTTCTTGTCCCATTCGAAGGGATATTACGCTTTTTTGATACTCCTCAGGAGAGCCCAAGCCATAGATACATGAAACAGAAGCTACAACAATCACATCTCGTCGCTCTAAAAGTGCGCTTGTTGCTGAGTGACGCAATTTATCAATCTCATCATTTACACTTGAGTCTTTTTCAATATACATATCGCTTGAAGGGACATATGCTTCTGGTTGATAGTAGTCATAATAAGACACAAAATACTCCACTGCATTATTAGGGAAAAATTCTTTAAACTCTCCATAAAGTTGCCCAGCCAGCGTTTTATTATGTACGATCACTAATGTTGGTTTTTGCACTTGTTGAATTAAATTGGAAATGGTAAATGTTTTTCCCGTTCCTGTTGCTCCCAATAAAATTTGCGCTTTTTCTCCGCCTAGAACATTTTCTACTAAAGAATTAATCGCTTTAGGCTGATCGCCGCTAGGCTGATATGGTGCAACTAATGCAAATGGTTTTTCTAATTTATTTATCATCATTTTTCATCACATCTCTTTACGTAAGCAAAAAAATCAGTTCTTTTTTGAACTGATTTTTTGTGTTATAAAGTTTATTTTCTCTCATCATCTCTTTTTGTTTCTGGTTTTGTTAAGGTGGAAGTATTTTCTTGTACAGCGTTAATTCGGTCAAATGTTCGACTAGCATTATTGATAGAATATACTCCAAATGCTGATAATTTTGTAGCTTTTACTTGCGGTTCCATATTACGATACTGTGCCATACCAGTACCAGCTGGAATGATTTTTCCAATAATAACATTTTCTTTCAAACCAAGCAGATCATCTTTCTTTCCACGAATAGAAGCATCTGTTAGAACACGTGTTGTTTCTTGGAAAGAAGCAGCAGAAAGGAAGGAGTTAGTTTCTAGAGAAGCCTTGGTAATTCCTAGTAAAACAGGTCTAGCTGTTGCAGGAGTTCCGCCACTAATCAATGTTTGATAATTTTCTTCTTTAAAGTCATAAACATCCATCAAAGTTCCTGGCAATACATCAGTATCTCCTGGATCCATAATTCGCACTTTACGTAGCATTTGTCTGATCATAACTTCAATATGTTTATCGCCAATTTCAACCCCTTGCATGCGATAAACTTTTTGCACTTCTGCTAACAAGTAATTTTCAACTGAAAGCACATCACGAACAGAAAGTAGATGCTTAGGATCAATCGAGCCATCTGTTAATGGAGATCCACGATGGATAAAGTCTCCTTCTTCAACTTTCAAACGTGCAGTAAACGGCAGTGTATAAGTTCGTTCATCAGTTTTTCCTTTGATCGTTACTGTTTTTGTTCGCGTAGCTGTTTCTTCAACAATATCCACAATCTCACCTGTAACTTCAGTGATAACTGCTTCACCTTTAGGATTACGCGTTTCAAAGATTTCCTGAATACGTGGCAAACCTTGCGTAATATCGTCTCCAGCAACCCCACCAGTATGGAAAGTTCTCATGGTCAACTGTGTTCCAGGTTCCCCAATTGATTGTGCAGCAATTGTTCCTACAGCTTCTCCAACTTCAACAGCATCCCCTGTTGCCAAGTTCATACCATAACAATGCTTACACACACCATGTTTTGTATTACATGTAAAGACGGAACGAATCGTTACTTCTTCAATTCCCAAAGCAATAATATCTGCTGCAATATCTTCTGTCATAAGTTCATTAGCTGCAATTATAAGCTTACCAGTTTGTGGATTAAACACTGATTTGCGGACATAGCGACCGATTAATCGTTCTTCTAATGTCTCGATAATCTCATTGCCATTGCGAATTGTTGAAATTGTCAATCCGCGATCTGTTCCACAATCATCATCGCGAATAATGACATCCTGGGCCACATCAACTAAACGACGTGTCAAATATCCTGAATCGGCCGTTTTCAGCGCTGTATCAGTCATCCCTTTGCGCGCACCGTGAGTGGAGAAAAACATTTCCAGTACCGAAAGTCCTTCGCGGAAATTGGAAATAACTGGTAACTCCATAATGCGTCCATTTGGTGCTGCCATTAATCCACGCATACCAGCCAACTGTGTAAAGTTTGAAATATTACCACGCGCACCTGAATCACTCATCATAAAAATTGGATTATCTACCTCCAAAGTTTTCGTTAATTCTTTTTGCAGTTTATCTTTTGCTAAGTTCCACACATCAATCACGCGATTATAGCGCTCTTCATCCGTAATCATTCCCCGGCGAAACATTTTGCTAATCTTCTCCACTTGAACATGTGCTTCGTCAACAGCAGTTTGTTTAGATTTAGGTACATTAATATCAGCAATTCCCACAGTTAAACCAGCACGTGTTGAGTGATGATAGCCAAGATCCTTCATTTTATCTAACAACTCTGAAGTTCTGGTTGAACGAAAACGTTTAAACACTTCACCAATAATATTTCCAAGCATTTTTTTCTTAAACGGCTCAACTAATTCTTGTTCTTTAAGATGAGCAGATACATCAACTGTAGGCTCTATCAAATATTTATCTGGTATTTGATCTGTTAAATTTTCCATCGTTGGTTCATTTAAATAGAAAAACTCTGGCGGCATAATCTCATTAAAGATAATTTTACCGATCGTTGTCACTAACAGTTTACCTTTTTGCTCCTCTGTCCAAGGCTTGTTTAATGAATTTGTAGCAACCGCTACTCTTGTATGTAAATGAGCATAACCGTTGCGCCATGCTAAGATTGCTTCATTTGTATCACGAAAGATCATGCCTTCTCCTTCGCGATTTGCCTCTTCCATGGTTAAATAGTAATTACCCAAAACCATATCTTGAGAAGGGGTAACCACAGGTTTTCCATCTTTAGGATTTAGAATATGATCTGCTGCTAACATCAAAATTCTTGCTTCAGCTTGCGCTTCTTCAGATAAAGGCACATGAACGGCCATTTGATCTCCATCAAAATCGGCGTTATATGCTTCGCACACAAGCGGATGCAAACGAATAGCACGGCCTTCAATCAAAACAGGCTCAAAGGCTTGAATTCCCAGACGGTGAAGCGTTGGTGCTCGGTTTAAAAGCACTGGATGTTCCTTAATAACATCCCCCAAAACATCCCAAACAAGATCATCCTGATGATCGATCATCCGTTTAGCCGTTTTAATATTTTGTGTAAAGTTATTTTTAACTAACGCATGCATTACAAAAGGTTTAAACAACTCGATCGCCATTTCTCTTGGTAAACCACATTGATACATTTTCAAATTTGGTCCCACAACAATTACTGAGCGACCAGAATAATCCACCCGCTTACCAAGCAAGTTTTGACGAAAACGTCCTTGCTTTCCTTTTAACATATGCGAAAGAGATTTTAGCGGGCGATTTCCTGGACCAGCAACAGGACGACCACGACGACCATTATCAATCAATGCATCAACTGCTTCTTGCAGCATCCGTTTTTCATTTTGAACAATAATGCTTGGTGCATTTAAATCTAGTAAACGTTTTAAACGGTTATTTCGATTGATCACTCGACGATATAAGTCATTTAAGTCAGAAGTTGCAAAACGTCCTCCTTCTAGCTGCACCATAGGTCTTAGGTCTGGTGGAATTACAGGCAAAACGTCCATCATCATCCATGAAGGTTTATTGCCCGACTTGCGAAAAGCATCCAAAATATCAAGCCTTCGAATCGCACGAACCCTTTTTTGTCCAGAGATTACTTTTAATTCTTCCTTAAGTTCGGCCACCTCTTTTTCTAGATCGACTTGTTCCAGTAATTTTTTAACAGCCTCTGCGCCGATTTGTGCTTGAAACTCCTGCCCATACTGCACTCGTTTTTCACGATACTCTCGTTCAGTTAATAACTGCTTACACTCAAGGGAGGTATTGCCCGGATCAATCACCACATAAGAGGCAAAGTAAATGATTTCTTCTAATGAACGCGGACTCATATCTAAAATTAAGCCCATTCGTGAAGGAATCCCTTTAAAATACCAAATATGAGATACAGAAGCTGCTAACTCAATATGCCCCATACGCTCACGACGTACCTTAGCTCGCGTTACTTCAACACCGCAACGATCACAAACAATACCTTTATAGCGAATGCGTTTATATTTTCCACAAGCACATTCCCAGTCCTTAACTGGACCAAAAATACGCTCATCAAATAATCCTTCGCGCTCAGGCTTTAAAGTACGATAATTAATTGTTTCTGGCTTTTTTACTTCCCCAAAAGACCAACTACGAACTTTTTCTGATGAAGCAAGACCAATTTGCATACTTTCAAATTTATTTACATCAATCAAAAAGCTTCCTCCTTACTCATTTGGGGTAAAATCATTTAACTTTTCCATCATGCTTTCTTTATCTATGACTTTTAGTTGCTTCTTTTCTTCCTTTTTAGGATCTTCGTTATTGGAATTATCTTTTTTGTTTTTTTCAGTTTCTTTAACTTTTTCAGCTTCTGCTGCCTTTCTTAGAGCTGCATATTTTTTAATATATTTTTCTAAAGCATCTTCAACAATAAAGCCATCATCATCTAGATCATTCAGTTCAATTTCTTTATCTTTCTCATCTAAAACACGCATATCTAAACCTAAGGCTTGAAGCTCTTTCACTAAAACACGAAAAGACTCTGGAACTCCTGATTTTGGAATCTGCTCACCTTTAATAATTTTTTCATAAGTATGAACACGTCCTGATATATCATCTGACTTGTAGGTTAAGATTTCTTGTAAGATATAGGCAGCACCATATGCTTCTAAAGCCCAAACTTCCATTTCTCCAAAACGCTGACCACCAAACTGCGCTTTTCCGCCTAGTGGTTGTTGCGTTACTAATGAGTAAGGACCAATTGATCTAGCATGCAATTTATCGTCAACCATATGATGAAGTTTGATCATATACATAATCCCAACTGATACTCTAGTATCAAAAGCTTCCCCAGTACGTCCATCATAAAGCACTGTTTTCGCATCAGATGCCAAACCTGCTTCTTTTACAGTACTCCAAATATCTTCATCTTGTGCGCCGTCAAACACTGGTGTTGCTATATGAATACCTAGCATATGCGCTGCCATTCCCAAATGCAGTTCCAACACCTGACCGATATTCATCCGCGAAGGCACCCCTAGTGGATTTAACATAATATCAATTGGTGTGCCATCAGGTAAGTAAGGCATATCCTCTACTGGTAAAATTTTGGAAACAACACCTTTATTACCATGACGTCCAGCCATCTTGTCCCCAATACTGATCTTACGTTTTTGCACAATATGTACACGAACTAAAACATTCACTCCAGGAGGCAGCTCGTCCCCTGATGCACGCGTAAAAACGGCCACATCATGAACAATCCCATCTGCCCCGTGCGGCACACGAAGTGAAGTATCACGAACTTCACGAGCTTTTTCTCCAAAGATGGCATGTAATAAACGGTCCTCTGCTGAAAGTTCAGTCACTCCTTTAGGTGTAACCTTCCCAACTAATAAATCGCCTTCTTTAACTTCAGCACCTACACAAATAACTCCATCATAGTCCAAATTTTTCAAAGCATCTTCGCCGACATTGGGAATTTCACGAGTGATTTCTTCTGATCCAAGTTTTGTATTCCGAGCTGCAGACTTATATTCTTCGATATGAACAGAAGTATATACATCGTCTTTTACCAGACGCTCACTCATAATAATCGCATCTTCGTAATTGTAACCTTCCCAAGTCATATAAGCAACTAATGGATTTTGCCCAAGTGCCAGCTCCCCTTTTTCCATGGATGGTCCATCGGCAATAACGTCACCAATTTCAACTTTTTCCCCAATTTCTACCAATGTTCGCTGGTTATATGAGTTGCCTGAGTTAGAACGTCGGAATTTCATTACATCATATTTATCTAAGGTGCCATTGTAACGCCGAATACGAACTTCATCAGCATCAGCATACTCGACCACACCATCATGTTTTGCAATTAAAGCTGCTCCAGAATCATGAGCTGCTTGATACTCCATTCCTGTTCCCACGATTGGAGCATGTGGATCAATCAAAGGCACTGCTTGGCGCTGCATGTTTGCCCCCATTAAGGCACGGTTGGAGTCATCGTTTTCCAAAAAGGGAATACATGCTGTTGCTACTGCCACCACCTGCTTAGGGGAAACATCCATATAGTCAATCTTGTTAGCGGGAATCTCCTGATTTTTTGATGCATGACGTGCCATTACTAATTCATGAACAAATGAACCATCCTCATTTAAAGGTGAATTCGCTTGCGCTACCGTATAATTATCCTCTTCGTCAGCTGTTAACCAGTCAATTCGATCTGTTACTTTGCCTGTTGACCAATCAACTCTACGATAAGGCGTTTCAATAAAGCCATATTTATTAACCCTTGCATAAGAAGAAAGGGAATTGATTAAACCAATATTTGGCCCTTCGGGTGTTTCAATCGGACACATGCGTCCATAATGCGAGTAATGCACATCCCGTACTTCATATCCTGCCCTATCCCGTGTTAAACCACCAGGTCCAAGCGCTGACAATCGACGCTTGTGCGCTAACTCAGATAAGGGATTATGTTGATCCATAAATTGTGATAGCTGAGATGAACCAAAAAACTCTTTCATTGCTGCAACAACTGGGCGGATATTAATCAACTGTTGCGGAGTGACTGTTTCGATATCTTGAATTGACATCCGTTCACGAACAACACGCTCCATTCGCGCTAAACCAACACGAAATTGATTTAACAAAAGTTCACCTACTGAACGAATGCGTCGGTTTCCTAAATGATCAATATCATCAGCTCGGCCAATTCCTTCCATTAAGTTTAAAAAGTAACCAATTGATGATAAAACGTCAGCAGAAATAAGAGCGCGCACCTCATCTTCCGGATAAGCATTACCAATCACATTAACCACGCGATTTGGGTTTTTGGGCGAATAAACTTTAAATATTTGAAGTCTTACAGGCTCTACGACAACAGCATCATCACTTGGATAAAGCGTCACTGTATTTAAACCATTGTCAATAGCTTCCCGTAACTTAGCCATTACTTCATTTGTTAGAACAGTTCCCTCCTCAGCTAAAATCTCACCTGTCTTTTCGTCGATCAATGTTTCAGCCAAGGTTAAATTAAGTAACCGAATCTTTAGATCAAGCTTTTTGTTTATTTTATAGCGGCCTACACCTGCCAAATCATACCGCTTTGGATCAAAGAAACGAGCGTTTAGTAAATTACGTGAACTATCTACTGTTTTAGGCTCTCCTGGGCGCAAACGATCATAAATATCTTTTAAGGCTTCCTCCACACGGGAATCACTAGCGTTTTTATGCAAGTCTTTTTCAAGCGTATTATTTAGAAAATCAGAATCACCAAAAATCTCTAAAATATCATCATCTGAACCAAATCCTAAAGCACGCACTAAAACAGTAGTTAAAATTTTTCGTGTGCGATCGATTCTAACATAAGCAACATTTTTGGAATCAGTTTCCATTTCTAGCCATGCACCGCGATTTGGGATTACCGTCGAACCAAAGGAGATTTTTCCATTTTTATCAACTTTTTCGTGGAAGTAAACACCAGGGGAGCGGACCAATTGTGATACCACAACCCGCTCAGCGCCATTAATAATAAAAGTTCCCATCTCTGTCATTAATGGAAAATCCCCAAAGAAAACTTCTTGCTCTTTTACTTCACCTGTCTTTTTATTAAGTAAACGCAGTCTAACATATAAAGGTGCTGAATAATTCGTATCATGAGTTCTGGCTTCTTCAACGGTATATTTAAGTTCCTTGAAATTATAATCAACAAAATCTAATAATAAATTATCGTTAAAATCGTTAATAGGTAAAATATCTTCAAAAAGTTCTCGAAGTCCATCGTTAACAAACCAACGAAAAGAGTTTTTCTGAATTTCTATCAAGTCTGGTAACTTTAGTACTTCTCTAATTCGAGCAAAACTACGACGCTCACGATGTTTACCATACTTCACTACATGGCTAGACAAACTTGTTCACTCTCCTTTAAATGTTACTAAAATATTAAGTTTTTATTACAATTTAAAATTTCAGTGTTTTTGGGCAATAAAAAACAAAAGAAGAAATCTTAAGTAGACTCTCTCCTTTTGTTCTTTATAGAAGCAAGTGCGGACAATATTTCGCGAAATGCTTATTTATGGCTATTGATTACGGAAAGCATATCAAAAAAAAAAACATTCGTCAAATTAACGAATGTATAGAACCTGTTAACTTGTCTCCATAATGGCAAAATTTATGCCAATTTTACGCACTTCGTTGTTAAAAAGCCTCGAAATAGCACCACTATTTTTACGTTTTTTGCCTAGAATTGCGTAATTTCCAAAAATTTTATCCATAGAGAGACAAGTTAACAGGTTCTAACATGTGTCAATCTTTATGAGATATCACTTTAAAGACTACAATTCATCGTCACGCAGATAAGTAAACTTATAAATAGAAAGAGCGATAATTGTAACAATTACTCCTAGGAAAATTAAGACAATTGGTTTTGTAAAAATTTTCCCAGTTGAAGGAAGAAAACCATTGGGTTGGGCTTTATTTTCAAAATCAATGTTTACGGTATAGGAGTTTGGATCTCTCCAGTATTCTGTTGCTTCTTGATTATTTTCATCTAACACTGTTTTTGAAAGCCAAGTGTAACTGATATCAACCCAATCTTCAACACCTGGCGGAATTCCATCATGAATAATTGTATAGTTCTCTTCACTCATTAGTGTTGAAGTGAGGATATTTTTAATATTAGGTACAGAGTAGTTATTTGATTTTACTTCAATTTCGTAAGTATTTTTTAATTCAAACGTATAACCTTTTTTCTCTGCATTTTTGTTTAATTTTTGCAGATATTTAGCTATATCAAATTCTTCCCAAGTTTCAACACCATCGACCATATTTTGGTAGTAACGTGGAATGTAGCTAGTAAAATCTGCAACTTCATGGTCTGCAAAAGTAAAACTTACCGGGCGAAGTTGGAATTGACTATCTAGGATGTTTTTAAAGATAAATGTATCAGCGACGCCATCTTCACCTCTTTTGACCTCACCTTTAAAAACAATAGGCGCACCACTGCTTTTTGTTAATGTGTAACTTTCACTATTATCAAAATAAACTATATAAGCTGTTTTCTTGTCCAAAAGATATCCATTTGGTGCTTTGTGCTCATAAATAATATAAATATTATTTTTATCGAGTGCGTCAAAGTTTAAAATCCCATTTTCTGTTTGTTGATTTCCCACAGGTTGAATTGTAAATTCCTCTGCTGGCAGATTGGTTTCAAGCCCTTTTTGAACATCTAATAAAGTAGTACGTAAACTTTCTGTATTAGCCTGCGGAATTTTGGCTAAGGCAAATTCTGTTGTATTGGTTATGATTTTATCATCTTCATTTTTTTTGGTAATTTTAACTCCATATTCTGGATGCAGTGTATTATTGATATTATCTAAAGTTGCTGTAATTTTTTCACCTAATGATAAAGAAAGTGAAGAAAGTGCTTTTTCTTCCTGCAATGTATAGTAAGAAAAATCTTCAACATTGTGTTCTAGCAATTTCCCTGCTTTATATTCAGCTTTTGGATTTGCGTTGCTATCAACAAAAAGATGAACTAACCATACTGTGTCAATTTTATCATAACGACGAAAGATTGGAATCTGTGAATTTTCTGGAGTAAAATCGCCAATTGGGGCCCAGATTTCATGAATTAGATAAAAACCAATCTCAAAAGCCACCTCAGTATTGGTATTGATCATATCCATATAATTATTGGCATTATTGTTTTCAGCAAGTAAATCATTTTTAGAACTTGAATGAAAAACGGAAGGCTCTCCTATTTGTGACAATGCATAGTTATATGAAAAATTAGAAGAAATTTCATGTAATTTATTAAAAATTAATTTTCCTGAAGAGTTAGTTTTTGCAACACTACGTTGTTGAACGTTTCCTTTAGTAGAGTTGCGATAAATAACAAAATGATCATCGTCTGTAAAATTTGTTAAGACATTTCCACTAAAATCATAATTTTCAAGTTTGATCATCTCAAAATAAGCATCAGAAAGCTTCTGATCAGTAAAACCAATTTTACTAGCTTCTAGTTCAAAACCACGCAGATTATTATAAACAATCCCAGAGCTATCTGAATTAAAAAGTTTATCTAAATCTCCATCAACCCATGAGTCTCCAAAAACGTAAGAGGGAATAACAAGAATTGTTAAAAGCAATAAAAAGCACAAATATACTTTTGTATGCTTCATGTTGATCTCCTCATTCTCTAAAATACTTTTAATCATATTTTTATTATATCATTTTTTGATAGCAAAACCAATACAATAATTATTCTAAATTTCTGCTTAAATCTTTAGCATGGAGCCTGTTTACAAATTTCCCAACATAGTAAACAGACTTTCATTTAATTTTAATTCGTGATATCTCTGTTTTATTTTTGCGGATAAAGACGAATTCATTGGTTGTTTGATCAACATAAACGCCAAATTCAAATTTTTTCAATGTTTGATTATTATAAGCTGCATGAGTCGTTTCTTCATTAAGCACCAACCATTGTACATGAGATAAGTTAACTGCTCCATCTTGGATTAAATCAGAGTCAATTAAAACTATTTCAAAATATCCATTTGCACCATAAATTGGATGTTGATTATTATCAGTAATGTATTCACTTGTTAAATTCGCTGATGCAGGAAAGTTTGAACTTACTCCTTGGTCGTATAATTTAAAAGTGACACCTTCACTAATCGTATTTCCAGCTCCCGTTTTTTCATCAGCAAGCACTTGTTTATTAAAGGCAAAGGCTGCATTTCCAGCACGTGTTGCTACTTGAACAGCGTTGGTGACTAGCGATCTTGGCGTTTCACCAACATCACCATAAGTGAATGTTACCATAGCTGTATTATTATATTCTTTATATAAGCTATGATAACTTTGTTTGACTCTAACAGGGATTTCATAGGTAAATTCATTGCTTATACCTGTTTTTAAGACATCTCCGTATTTTTTATTTTGCTCTAAAAAGCTTGTAACTAAATATGACAGATGATCTGCTTGTAAGGTCACATGAATATTCTCTATTCCATTTCCTGAAACAGTAACGACGCTTGATTTGCTAAAAGTGGCAATTAGTTTGCCTAAATTATCATAAACTTTAATATTGCCATTAACTTCAATTCCTTCAGGTAAGTGATCATACATTTCAATTGTTGTTGGCGTGATTTCTGTTTGGGATAAATCAATCATTGGTTGATTTACATAGTAAGTAAATTCATTTCCTGTATGTGCCGGATCGGAGTGATAATTTGTATCGACAACCCCAGATTTACCGACAAAGCGCATGTTTTTGATTGGTAAAAATTCTGTTCCATTAGCTATTAAGATGGCATTTCCTGTTTTACCGTGCTTTAGCCAATATTTTAAAATCGGTACTTGACTGTTTAATACGCGGCTTTTGCGAGTATATGTATCTAAACTTAAACTACTATTTAAGTCTAATGGAATAACAGCTCCAATAAAATTAGGATCGCTTAGTCCAAGCATTCTTTCTATTGCAGGAAGCTCTTCACCGTAATAGCTGTAATAATCATGATTTAATGGATCCGTGCCATTAATATATTTATTTAAAAATTGTGAAGGCGATAAAAGAGCTACTTCTAGTTCCCACAGTCGATCCAAATCATTATCATAACGCATATCAAAGGAGGTATTGCCTGAATAATAATTTTCTGGTGCGTTTTGTAGTTTATCGTTTAAAGTTGTTGTTACGGTTTTATTAGGTGCATCTTGTTCAGCTACACGTAAAGATCTTGAAGAGATTGAATTATACGTATGCCCTTTAGAGCCACCAATTAAAAATTGATGCTCAACACCCCAGATTGGGAAGGAAACCCCTCCACGCGGATAGGTACTTTGGCCAAGAATATCGTAGAAATAATATTCATTGTTATGGTTTTCTCCATCAGTATAACCTCCGGCATAGTAGGTACCTCTGGCTAGTCTTTTAAAGACTGGATCTTTATTTGGGTCCACGCCATGACCAGGGGCATTTCCATCTAAACCAATCGAAGTTTTTTTAGCCATAAGTCCAATTTTTAAAAGTTGCAAAGGTAATCCTAATGCTGTGTTATTTTCAACATAGCCACCAGCAACTAAGTTTAAGTTATCAGTTAAATCTTCATTCGTTGCAATAGCTCCTGCAAATTCAGTTTGTGTATTACCACCATCTGTGTCAGAACGATTTAATGAGCTAAAAGTGATGATTGAGCCGGCTGTAACGTCTGTAGAAACATTTTGATTTATTAAATGATTTTCAGAATCAAAATCATCCGCTGTTAATACCTTTGCAAAGGTTAATTCTTTTCCATAATCTTCATAGGTAGAATCAACTTCTTCATCTGCAGCATAAAATTTAAGATCAACAGTGAAGGCTTTGATGTTTTGGTAGAAAACACCAGAGTAAAGATTATTTGAAAATGAGATACTTGGGCGATATTCTCCATTAGCACCAACCCACTGAGATTTTCCACCACCTGTTCCATAAACAATATTGCCAATGGTCATAATACAAGATATTGGCCGTTTTCTACCATCTGTATCTTCAAAAGAGCCAACTTCTTCATATTCCACTCTGATATACTCTGTTTGTTTGTTATCACCAAATTTTAAAGTTTGCGGATTAGAGTCTGAAGCTTGTAATTGCGCATTGGTTAATGGTGGAAAAACAACAGATGCTGAGCTAGAGTAACGATTATTTGCGTAGTCTCCATATTTCATATATACTGCTTGCCTAAAGTTAACGGCGTACATTCCTTGACCATTTTTTAGACCACCTGTATCAGAAGAAGGAGCATTTCCATTAGGATTATCGCCACGTTCTAGCGAACTATAGCGACCTGCATCTCCTAAATGACCATTTGAAGCAAAATTTTGTGTGTAATAAATGACCGGACCAGTCTGTGCCAGTGGTTGATTAGGATTGTAATATTGTCCATTACTAATCTGACTGACAGGGCTATTGACAAAGGCTGCGCGGTTGTGTTCAGAAGCTTTATCAATTTCCACTCCACTTAAAGCTGTGCCCTGAATATCGATAATTCTTTTTTCTGTGCCACTTGATAGTGTTTCCCCATAAATACCAGATGCCCTTTCTGCGTACGTAGCATTAGCACCTGAATAAGGCTCATAATCGCCCCCAAAGCGTTCGTTGATTCCTACATATTGATCCCAATTACCATTATTTCGTTTGGTAGCCGCATCTATCTTTGAACCCGTTGTTACGCGAATATTTTTATTAATGGATGGATCAAGGTTAATATCTATCGCTTGAACTCTTTCATATTTTTGCGAATCGACAATTGGAAAATCATTAGTCCCTCCAACATTAGCCATTAAGCGTGCATTTAATGAGCTACGCGAGACAACGTTAGCAGGATTAGTTAGATATGTTCCTTCTACTTCTTGAATATTTTCATTACCTTCTACTGCAATAAAAAGACTACCGTGCACACTAGGTGCAGCAACTGAAGCTATCTGAATAATTGCTGTACCGACATTTTTAGCTGTAATAACACCTTCGTTATCAATTTCGATAACATTAGTGGTAGATTGCTCCACAATAGAGAAAGTAACGTCTGTTTGTGTTGCATTTTCTGGATAGATTTGATATTCAACTTTATGTGTTTGCAGTTTTGGAATTGTTTGCTTAAACGCAGGCTCCGCGTTTTCATTTGTTTCACTTCCTTTAACAACAATTTGAGTTGGTGGGATAACAGATAATTCTCTAACAGTTACCTCAACTGAAGCTGATTTTTCTCCTTGTGAAGTGTCTTCAGCTGTAGCTGTAATTGTTGCTGTTCCAGGAGCAAGCGAAGTTACTCGTCCATCTTGTGCAACTTGTGCAACTTGTTCATCACTTGTTGACCAAATAATCTTTTTATTTTCTGCATTACTTGGTGTAACAGTTGCGTGTAGATCACGCCAAGTATTATTGGCATTCGCATTTGCATCGTTTGCTAAATATAGCTCAAAGTTTTCATTTGGTGTAATTGCAACCGAGTCAACTTTAACGATTGGTTTAATAACGTTGATTGCTTTTGTATCCACCAGGATGATATCACTAAAGACAGATTGCATGTAAGTATGTGTAGCTGTAATCTCAGCTTCCCCTTCAGCTACTCCTGTGATAACACCCGTTGATGCATCAATACTAGCAATCTCTGGATGATTAGAACTCCAAGTTGTAACTCCTTTGGCCGTAGCTGGCAATAGAGTTTTTGTGGCTGTATAAGAAGATCCGATTTCCAGATCGGGAAGATTGCTAACACTTATATTTATAGGAAGGTCAGGATCGATAATTTTTAGCGGTTCTTCTGCTTCTAAAGATTGTGAACCAAAGGTAACCTGCGCGCGGATCACGATATCTCCTGCTTTTAAAGCTGTAATATGTGCGCCGTCAATTGCGACATATTGATTATCAGGATCACTTGTATCATCTGCGCGAGTGTAAACATCATTAACTACGCGCCATGCAGACCATATGATCGGCAAATCAGATGCACTCTTAGGCAAAATCGTAGCACTAGCATCCACGCTAGAACCAATAGATAAATTAGCAAACGGGATGATCTCAATGCTGGTTGGAGCGCTATCACCTTCAGTATCAAACATACTTCCTCTACGCAAAGTTGGCAGACCTGTATCCCAACCTAAAGTTTTGGTTAAGTAGGTATTAACTTCTGAATAGGTCGCTCCATCTTTAATAGCATAAATATCATATGATTTATTTGTCGGAAACAATTTGTTTGCTACAACAAAATGTTGATATAAATTTCGAACATCTGATTTATAATCGGAACCAAATTTATAATTGTCTCCTGAATTATTACTTAATTCTATCCTTTGGAAGGTAAATGATGCTTTAAAAGCAGGAATATTTGCGCTATTTAATTCAAAAGACATTTGATATTTTGCAGTTGCTCCATCTGTTGGAATTAATTGAAGCCAATTTTTAACTTGATCATCCCAAGGAAGAGAGTGTGGATTATATTTAGCAAAAAAATCCGCTGTTTGCGAGCCTGCTACAGCGCTTTTTGAAGTATCAAATACTCCACCGCCTGCTACAGCGTAACTACCATATTTGAAAAATAGAACATTCCCATTTTGATTACCTGTATCAAAAAGTTGGGCCATAGCTGTAAAATTTACACTTGATACAACAGACTTTGTAAAAGGATAATGAACAACAGAAAAGTTTGGATTTCCCGCTTTTGCAGCAAAGTCAAATAACGGCGAAGATAGTAACCCAACACTCCCCATTTTATTTATATAAGTAATTGTTAGAGTCGCTACGTCTTTTTGTTGACTTTGCCAATTACTTCCTAAAATATTTTTTTTCTCAAATTTCCATTCAAAATTAATCTCGATATCTTTATTGTTTTCATTGTCATTGATCTCTCCGGTTTCCCCATTATCAGCCAGAGGATAAATCGTTTGTTTTTTTAAAGTAATGGCGTCATCAGTTGTATCTTCAGAAAAGATAAAATCAACTGGTCCATTTCCTGAATATAAATCAGCAGTAGCTAAACTTGTGTCATTTGACGGCCCACTGCTATGCCATAATCCTTCTCCAAGAGTAGAAGTAGTTTGTGGATTATCATCGCCTGCGTTTATAGTTAAAAAATTAAGATTTTTTAATGAAAATGCTGGATCAATGGCAGGAAGCAACATAACGATTCCAACTGCTAAAAAAAGCAAACGTTTGATTACTCTGTTAAGCATTGCAATTTCTAGACGCTTCCTTTTCACTCGACGTGGAGTCTTTTTTTTCTTCGATTCCATTTATATCGTTCCTTTCCATTAGAACGTATTTATAGAATAAGATGTGTAACCAACTTTAAAAAGTTGCAAAGTTCTATATTCGAAATAATTCTCATCATTCATGATTTCTCGCATCATTTTTTAATCAATAATTAATCTTTCTTTTATATTATACCGATTCTTTATATGAAATTCAAAGTATTTGCTGTAAATAAATTAAAATAATCATTTCACTAGAGATCGTTAATAAGCTCTAAATGTAACTATACAATTTTACATTTATTCGCCATTGCGTTATGATGCTTAAGTATGAATTGAGGCTTATACTCGTTAAACTGAAGATTAAAAGTTAAATCCTAACAAAGTTTTAGCTTTTTATAAAAAATTTGGAGGAACAAGTTTATGACAGCTACTTTTGAGAAGACAAGTACAAATCATGGTGTTTTAAAATTTTCTATAGATCAAGAAATAATTAATAAAGGATTAGATCAAGCGTTTAATCGTATAAAAAAACAGTTGAATGCTCCAGGATTTCGTAAAGGGCATGTGCCTCGCAGAATATTTAATAATTTATATGGCGAAGAGTCTTTATATGAGAAAGTCTTAGATGCTATTTTGCCAAAAGCTTACGATAAGGCTATAAAGGAAGCAAAATTGGAATCAGTAGCTCAACCTAAGATTGATATTGAAAGTATTGGCAAAGGACAAGATTGGGTTATTAAGGCAGAATTAGTGTTAAAACCTGAGGTAAAACTTGGTGAGTATAAAGGACTTAAGATTAAGAAAGAAGCTGCTGAGGTAACAGATGAAGATATTAATCAAAAACTTGAAAAAGATCGCAATGATTTATTGGAATTAGTTTTAAAAGAGGATGAGGCTGCCGTTTTGGGTGATGTTACGGTGATTGATTTTGATGGGTCAATTGATGGTGTTCCCTTCGAAGGCGGAAAAAGTGAAAATTATTCATTAGAGCTTGGCTTGGAGCAGTTTATTCCTGGTTTTGAAAATCAATTAGTAGGACATAAAGCTGGTGAAGAAATCAATGTCCGTGTGACTTTCCCTGAAGATTATCATATTAAGGATTTAGCAGGTAAAGAAGCGCTGTTTTTAACCAAGATTCATGAAGTTAAAAGTAAGCAATTACCTAAATTAGATGATGATTTTGCTAAAGATGTTGATGAGGAAGTAGAAACTTTAGATGAATTAAAGGCCAAATATCGTAGGCAATTAGAAGAAACAAAGTCTGAAAAGGCTAAAACGCAATTTGAAAATGATGTAGTTAATAAAGCTGTTGAAAATGCCGAAATCGTTGAATTACCAAAAGAGATGGTTCATGAGCAGGCATATCGTTTAATGGAGCATTTCTTTAATGAAATGAAACAAAGCGGAATTGATCCAGAAATTTACTATAAAATAACCAATACTACTAGTGAGGATTTGCATAAAAAATATGAATTAGAAGCAAATGAACATGTGCGTATGAATTTAGTATTTGAAGCGATTATTGCTGCTGAAAAGCTTGAGGTAACAGATGAGGATATCCAAAAAGAACTGGAAGAGTTAGCAAAACAATATAAAACACCTGCTGAAAAACTAAAATCAATTTTGCCTCAAGATACAGTTGAACATGATGTTAAAATGAAAAAAGCTTTTGATTTAGTGATCAGCTCAGCAATAGCAGAATAAAACAAAAAAACTTGATTCCAATAGTTATTCAGGGAGTCAAGTTTTTTATTTTGGGTAAGAGTCTGTTGCATTTTTAGCTAACAGACTTTTTAGAACCTCGTATAAATTTACATTTCAGTTGTAAACCAAGCAATACCTTCATAATTCCAGCCGTGATTTACGGCATTTTCAATCTCGCTATAATTAGTTGTATAGAAATGCTCACCATTTCCTGGATTGTAGGCACGATGAACAGGTACAGGTCCTTCAAGTAGCGCGCAAAAGGCTGTTCCTTCATCAACCCATCCAATTGATATCAAATAATTTCTTTCATTTTCATCCATTGTATAATGATGGTTTCCGTCGTTTTTATTGTAAAGTCTATAGATCGGAACTCCTTCATTACTGCATTTAAAAGCAAGATTTTCATAGTTCCAGCCCAAGTCAACTAAGCATTGCACTTCATCCCAGTTCGTTGTGTAATGATGCAAACCGTTGTTGAGATTATACACTCTGAAAACAGATGGGAACTCTTTTAAATCAAGAATTACATTCACATTAGGACGACTTTGCGGAGTAGAGATAGTATTAACACTTTTTGGTTTACTAGTAGAAGTCGTATTCGTTCTTTGAGGTGGTGTAGAACGTGGCGGAGGTGTTGTTGCTCGAATAAATGCAGCTTCCCCTAATCTTACTTTTTCATTACTAACGGTTTGGACGATTATTTCACGATTATCCTGAACATACCTTCTGCGGGCTTTTAATGTATTGATCAGATGATTCTTAACTGCAGCTGCCATATCACGTCCATAAGTATTTACAATATCTTCAATCTGAATTTCCGACAAATGAATAATGCGATTTAATCCATCTTCAAGTTGAGTTAAGGTAATCTTCTTAAAAGATTGCGCAGCAGGACGATTTGGATCTGCAAAGAAAGTCTTAAATTCTTGAACCTGATTTGAGAAAGATGCTCCTTTCGGTGTTCCTTTCGCTCGATAAAGAAGTGACCCTCCTGCATCTATACGAATTGCTGAATTTGTTGAGTCCAACAAATCCCTACATAGGTTTTGTCCTAAACCACTGCCGATAACATCCCAGTTTCCCAAGAAGCAATCAACAGCAAATCCTTCTTGTAAGCCAGTAAGATTCCAAATTTCATTGTAAGAATGCACATCTTGAATCTGTCTTTCTTCAACGGCAATTCCAATTCTTCCATTAGTATCTTGAATTAATCTGGCATCAGGGATATTGACCCCCATTTGTCGATATAGTTTTATAGCAATCAATTCATTGGCTGCTCGATTGGCTATTTCTTGATTTGATAGGGAACCCCTAGTGAATTTTACTAAATAATTTTTACCGTCTATTCCTTTATACCATCCGTTATCGTTGCTTCCTCCAGCATTTCGACCAGGTATTGGATCGTATAATGGAATTGTATGTTGCCCTCCATGATTATGCGTTTGTTGAGAGTTTCTTCGTGATCTTACCGAAATATTTGTTCCATCAGTGGCATAAGTAATATTGCCATCACTGTATGTTTGTTTTACATTATTGGCCATAAATGTAGGCCGGTATGTGTTAAATGCTGCTGTTATTTGCGTTAAATTGTTATAACTGCTCATAAATGCGTTTGTTGTACTAATTACTGCATAAGATGGTTGAACGGCGTTTAATAATGGAGCATTTGTAACGCTACTATCACCATGATGAGGAACCTTTAATACATCTGCTTGAAGATCTCCGCTAGCCCCAAACTGATTTAACAATGCATTTCTTTCAGCTATTTCTGCATCTCCCGTAAAAAGAAAGCTTTTACTGCCAAAAGTTACTTTCCAAATTTGAGATTCATCATTTGGATTATGACCACCAGCTATAGGTTGTATAGGTGTAAGCTTTTTTAAATGCAACTGACCTAAGTTGTGATCTGCTCCTCCTATTTCGGTAGGAATTCCTGTTGGAATAGAAAATGCAGCAGGTCTTACTGAAGAGCAATTTGGCAAGATTACTTTTCCTACAGAAAATGCTTGAAATACTTGTGCCATTCCACCGTAATGATCACTATGGTAGTGTGTCACAATCACTTCATCTAGGTGAGTTACTCCCAAATTTCGTAACGCACTTACAACACGATTTCCCATAGCTCTTTCTCCAGCATCAATTAAGATGTGTTTATCATCACAATTGACATAGATACTGTCCCCTTTACCTACATCCAAAACATGCATGGACATGGGATAGTCAACACCATCAATAACTAAGGCTTCAATAGGCTTACTTTCATATAACCAAAAAATACCCGTAAAACAAATTAACTTTAAAATATTATAAATAAACTTTTTCATTTATATCCCCCATAAAATTATCTACTTCATAATATGAAATCACACCCAAAAGGCTATTCCTTCATTAATCCAACCATAAGCTACTGCATTTTCAATCTCGTCATAACTAGTTGTATAGAAATGTTCACCATTCCTCAGATTGTAAGCGCGATAAACTGGAACTCCTCCATTGATTTCTGCCACATAAAAAGCAATGCCTTCGTATTCCCAACCTGCTGCAATCAAACTATCTCTTTCATTGGCATCCATCGTGAAATGATGATTACCATCATTACGATTATAAAGTCGATAAACAGGCATCCCTTCAGTACGGAAAGGAAAAGCATCAGGTTCACCTAACCAACCTAAAGCTAATAAACCAGCTACTTCACCTTCTTCTGCAGTGTAATGGTGAAGTCCACTATTTTGATTATATAATCTATGCATCACCTTCATAACAGGTTCGGTAAATACTGGTGCAAAAGGTAATGTAGATTTTGTGCTTGCTGGACGAGAGTTATTATTAACCGCTGGTTTTTGAGCAATTGGTGCAGGACGCGGTTGCGGCGGTGTTGGCGATACCTTAGGTTTAACTGATATTTGCGGCACTTGCGGTTGCCATAAAGGAAATGGATTTCCCGTAAAAGTAGCTGTAGGATTATTTAATAAAAGTTGCCCTGTAACTGACATGTCTGGATTTACAAATAAAACTCTGCCCTGAGATCCATAATAATACGCTACACTAGGAGAAGTAGCTATCGTATAACAACGTACTTCTTGCATTTGACCATGATTATTTACCGTTCCATCTAAAAAAAATTTTTCACCAATTCCATGTTGATGCCCTCTAAATATCCCTCGAAAGCCATAAGCTTGGCAAAATTCTTTAAGTAACGGTCTTCCAAAAGAACGATTATGAGAAGGATAAGAATAAGGTGTACTACTTATTGTCCATCTAGTGTTAGGATAAGCTATATTAATATCAGCACATAAAAAATCATAAAATTGGCGATCATGCATTGTGATTGGTGTAGCGGGATTCCAATTTTTTAGTCTAGGTAAATCAGTTGCAAAATCAGCCCCAATTCCTCCATGAACACAAAAATAAAAAGGTCGCCCATTTTGATCTAATATTTCTGCTCCTATTGGTAATAAATCAAAAGCATCTTGCATAACTCTTTTCATTTGATTTCTTTGCGTTGGATTAGTTAGATAATTACCAATAATTGAAAAAATATGATCAGGAAAAAGCCAATCGTGAAGACTTAAAAATTCATGATTTCCTCGTAAAATCGTTATCTCATCGGGATTTAGTAGCCACTTACAAAGGAAATAAGCAGCCGTTTCTAAACTATTTGGATCCCTATCAATAAAATCACCTAAAACAACAAGGTGCCTATTTTCTTTAGCTTGAAAAGCTTGATAAGCTGCATCTAAGGCTCCATGAATATCACTAACAATCTCATAACCATTTTGCTGCACAGGAATCTCTATATATTTTCGTGTTAAATTTAACCTTTCTTTTGCAGTTTCAAACAGATCTATATAATCAGCAAAATTTACATCTAGTGCATGAGTACCTCGCACGATTGTGCCATTTTGAATATTCCTTGCAAGAGTTTCTAATCTATTTACAATATTTTGCAATTCCAGTCTATTTAATATCCTAGCTTTACAATTTTCAGCATTTATAAAAATTAGGCCTAAAAGTAGTAAACCGATAATAAATAATGATCTTGATTTCTTTCTCATTTAATATTTCTCCCCAATAAGAAAATATTTCACAAATTCTTTAATATATAATTAATTTTATAGCATAATTAAACGCTTTAACTAAAAATGGAATAATATTACCCTTTTTAGATCATTTATTATCTTTTCAACTTGCTTATAAGGGCAATTTGAGTAATTTTTTATACTTAATATTTGGATGTTTTTATTTTTCAACTTTTATTTTACTAAAATATATTTAACAAATCAGCTTTAAAGGAGAATTTATGCTTCAAAGTGTAGAGTTTAGGGGGATTGTTTTATTTTCGAAAGATTATAAAGAAAAAGATTGTTTAGTAAAGATTTTTACAGAACATGCAGGGAAAATGATGTTTTTTGCGCGCAATGTTCAAAGAAAAAATAATCCCTTAAAGCAAGCGATAATGAATTTTCATTACGGTACTTATATGGGAAAGTTGCAAAGAGATTCGCTTTCTTTTTTAAATGGTGTAAAGACGATTGACGTTTTTCAGCGTATCCAAGCTGATATTTTTTTAAGCGCTTTTGCAACTTATATCTTGAATTTAGTAGATGCAGCACTTGAGGATAATGAGTATGATCCAAATCTTTATGGCTTCACTAAGCAGTCTTTACAGTTAATTGATCAAGGATATGATGCGCAGATCATAACAAATATTTTTGAATTGCAGATTTTATCGCGTTTTGGTGTGCAGTTGAATCTTCATTCTTGTGCGGTTTGTGGAGAGACACAAGAAAAGTTTGCTTTTTCAGCATATATGAGCGGGATTGTCTGTACCAAACATTGTTTGCAAGATAAAACGCTTTATAAAGCCTCTCCACAGATCATTCACTTTGCCAGAATGCTTTCTAACATTCATTTAAATCAAATTAGATCGATTAATATTAGCGACGAAATTAAGCAAGAATTGCGTATTTTTATTGATACTTTGTATGATGAGTATGTAGGGATCAATTTGAAAAGTAAGAAATTTCTTGATCAGATGAAGGATTGGATTTAGAAAATTAAAATGATTGCTACAGATTTGAGGGCTTGACAACCAAATAAATACTTGCATCTGTAGAATCCTCTTTTCTTTTGCAAATTTATATTTACAATCACTACTTGAAAATATTTATTTAAAAAGTAAGGTGGTTGAAATATGAGAAAAGAACTTTATTTGGATGTAAATGAAGCTTATTTGATTGATTTAATTGAATTATTAGAAAAGCATCTTGAGGGGCTTTTGGATACAGAGATTTGTGAAATGTTAAGAATTTCTAATTATCGCTTGACTTTATTGCGTCTTCTTTTTGAAAAGAAGCGGGAAGAGTTGGATTTTCAAAAAAAGATATCTTGGCAGAAGAGAAAAATCAAAATTGGGCTTAATTTTTTAAAATATAAGCATGAACAAGATGTTTTGGATTTTTTGCAAGCCATCTTGCAATCATCTAAGACTTTTCAGTTTGTTTCTATTTTATTGCAGTATGAAAATGTTTCTATTTACAATATGTCGAGTGAAATAAAGGTTAATGAGAAAAAATTACGAAAGATTAGTAAACGAGTTAAAGATGAATTTCGACGCTTTTCTTTAATAGTTAGCGAAAAAAGATTTCGTTTAGATGGCGATGAAGGCGTAATCCGCGAACTTTTATTTCAATTTTGGTGGCAAGTGAAAAGTCAAAATTATTGGCCAGCTCGTTTTATTGATAGAGAAGTAATTAAGAAAATTGTGGATAAAATGATTTCACGTTTAACAAGTGTGGTGATTGCTAAAAATATTTATGAAGAGCTGTATTTAAGAGTAGGAGTTCAATTGTTAAGAATATCGCTTGGTTATCAGTATGCTAAACCGTTGGATCTAAGCCTTTATTTAAAGACCAGCAAGCAGTATCAGAAATTTTGTCAGTGTGTCAAAGAACATGAAGCGTTAAATGATTTGCGTATGGAGGAAATTGGTTATTTATATAGTCTTTTTATTTATCTTGGAGTAATTCCGCTTACATTTTTGAACTTGGAAAATATTAAGATGAAATCTTGTTTTAATGCTGTGTCAGCGTTGGTGGATAATTTATCTCTTAACATGCCAAGTGAGCAGGCAAAGAATTTGCTAAATCGATTAAATTTTTACTTACCAGTAGCCAAAAAAGCTGTATTGGGCGAATTTAATCAACATGGACTACCTACAAAATCAGAAAATTTTATTAAATGTCTTACCTTAGCAAAAGAGATAGTCAAAGTTTTAGAAATATCTTGTTTAGATATTTATCAATTGACAAGCTTTTATTTTTATTTATTGAAGTTATCGGTTAAGTCAGAAATAGTAGCAAAAATTTACTTTGCCAATGAAGAAGATGAAGTTTATGAAACAAATACCAAAAAAGAAATTAAGCAAGTGTTTCAGCATTTTCACTCTTTTCAGTTTGTGGATGAAAGCGAAAAATACCACGCGGATATTGTTTTATCGCATCATCATAGTACAGAAGAGTTTTACGAAGATATGCAAAAGCAGCTGTTTATTAAGAAAAAACTTGATGCTTATGACTTCGGGCGGATTAATAAGGTATTGATGGAAGTAGCTCACGAAGAGAAGAGGCTTGGAGATAACGATAAGACGAATTGGTAATGATGAAACTTAAAAAAGGAAATTCTGTTGCGATCAGCTAAGCAAGTTGTACGTACCAGAATTTTTTCGCTATTAGAATGTGCTAACTTGTCTTCTTAATAGCGAAATTTTAGATTTTTACGGAGCTGATTTTTTTCAAATGTAGAAAATATTATACATTTCTCTTGGATAAGAAATGTTTTGATAAGTATATTAAATGGAAAGTGTATAAATTATTCCACATTCATCTTTTTATGTTTTTAAGTGTTTATACTTGATAGTGTAATTGAAATATCAGAGATCTACTTGTTTTTTTAGTAAGTAGATTTTTGAAAAAACATATAAAAGGGGGATATTTCTTTGGGAGAAATAAATCAAAGAAAAAAATTACGTAAGGTAAAGAAAAAATGGGTCATAGTTGGTACTACTGTGGTTTGTGGATTACTTACGCCTGTTGCACTACGTGCTTCAGCAACAGTTTCATGGTTTAAACCGTTACAAGACTTTTTTTTAGGAGTAAGGAGACCTGAATTTATAAAAACGTCAGATTCACCATCTTTATTGGAGCAACTTAGTGGTGATGGTTATGAGGCAGCTAAATTTTCTATAGGTCAGGCAGCTTCTATGCAGAATCAAAACTCTTTAGTAATAGTTGAAGCTATACCAGAAGCACCATTGCCTGGAGGTTCGGAAACGCCAGTGACTAGTCAACAACTTGAAGCTTCACATATTATAGTTAATCAACAATCTGATTTACAACAATTACTCCAACCAGCCGCTTCAACACCACCCTCCACTACAGAAAGCACTGAAAAGCGGCCATCATTAGTAGTAGTCGAGAACGAGAAAAAGATAATCGAATTACCATCACCAGAAGATCTGGAATTAAAAGAAGATCTAGAAAAAACCAAAAAAGAATTCGAAGAACAAATGGCTCAATTAAATGCTGTTAAAGAAGAAAATCAACTACTTTCTGAAAAAATTGATGCAGATGCACAAGCTCTTAGTGGCCGTGAAGAACGTATAGGTGAACTAACTGCTTTAGTCGACGAGCGTCAAGCTTTGCTTGAAGAACGTGAACAAGAAATTGCAGAAGCGGAAAATGAATTAAAAGATGTTGAAGTTAGGTTAGAACAAACAGAGAATCAAACAGAACGAGCTAAACTAAAAGCTAAAATTAGCGTGTTGAAAGAAGATATAAAACAAAAAGAAGTTGCTAAAAAAGAACTGGCTCAAAAAATTGAAATTAACAAAAAAGAGCTTGAAAAACATCAAAAAGCTGCAGCTAAATTAAAACAAAGAATGGAATCTCGAGAAGAAGAAGTTGAAAATAATGAACAAAGAATTGATCTATTAACAAAACAGCTACAAGCACAAGGAAATGGAAAAGTAGATCCATCTGTTTTTGCATTAACTCCAGAGGAATCTTTCGAAAGATTAAGTTCTATGGAGCAAGAACTGTCAAGATTACAATTGGAGCTTACTATACCTTTCCCTCCGGGAACTTCTGAGGAAGATAAAATAAGATCACGACAAGAGGTTGAAGCAGGTATAGCAAAACTTGAATCCGAACTTTCAGCGTTTAAGCATGCTCGTCCGGATGCAGTAGAACAAAAAGTTATAAAATCAGAAGAAAAACTAGCTCAAGAGCATAAAGAATTGGAAAAAATAGAAAGAAGAGACAAAATTGCAACGAATTTATTAAGAGGACAAGGTGTTGACATTGAAATTTATCTTGATAAAGAATTTTATGAACCTTCTCCTTTTAATTTACAAATATTAAATGATGATGATTTAGAGCATCTAAAAAACGAATATAATAAATTAGATATCGGTGTAAGGAAAAAACTAAATGCAGGGAATTTTCAAGTTGTGCAAAAACAGTTTGCAATTTGGGAAGTATTAACTTTAAGAAAAAACGATGAAGAATTAGAGTTAAATTTTGATAATGTTGATTATAAGCTAAAAGATGTAAATTCATTTTTAGAACGACAAGATATCCAAAATGAAGTGACAAATGGCAACAAGCACCCAATGCTTTTAGTAATGGAATGGTTAGCTAAAAAGAAAAACCAAGGACTCGCAGATTATTCTTTAGGTGCAACAAATGTGCAAAAACATCGTTTTTCAAGAACAGATACGCCAAAAGAACGCTATGATATCAAAGAACTTACTGTAAATTTTGGTATGTCATTCAAAGGAAATGAAGCAGGTCGTTTTCTTTATCATAGAGCTGACTCAGACGCATCAACTTGGAGTAATGTTTTAACTCAAACCATAGCGGGTAAAGTTCAAACAGATGAAATGAAAAAAGCAAACAAATTAGATGAGAAAATTACCAAAATTACACTGGTTACTGGAGTTGATATGTTGCCATTTAGGCCGACAGGCTTAACAGATGATGAATTTCATCAATTTATAGAGTCAAATTTGAAGGAAATTGAAGATAATATTAAAGCAGCCCAACAATCTGAAAAAGAGGCAGTTTCAAATTCTAATAAGCAGCTTACTGATTTAAATAATCAAGAGCGCTATTTATTAAATAAAGTCAAGAATTTGGGAGATTATATTGAATCTGATATAGATCAAATAAGAGCTGATCTGCAAACAGCAAAAGACAAAGTTATTAAATTAGAACAAAGGATGTCAGGTCTTCCATTTATAAAGAGATCATTAATGCGACCTCAGCTCATAAGTGCTCAAGAAGTATTAGAGAACCTTCAAGAACAAATAGCTAAATTTGGGCCATTTGAATTGTTGAAAGCTAGTGGAACAGATCTACAAGAAGAATTACGCAAAGCTCAAGACGAAGTAAAAAGCATTGCGGATCGTAAGGAAAGTACTATTAGAAGTTTAGAGCGAGAAAAAGTTGCTGCTCATAATTTATATATTAAGGCGCTAAAATTTATTCCTAAAAACGTAGAAACTGTTGGAAAAATGATTCTGCAATTAAAAGCAGCTGTTGATAAGTTTGGTGTGTATCTAGGCATTTATAAGAAAAACAGATCAAATGAAGATTGGTTGCATCAACTTGAAATTTGGAATGCACTTCCTGATGGTGTTATCCCAGCAGAAATACAGGCTGCAATAGATAATGAAAATGCTGTAAAAAATTATATTCCTGTACCAGATGAAGGAGCAGGGATAACAGATGATCCTGCTGATCAACAACCAATATTAAATTATTTAAGACAAATAAGACAGCAGTTCTTGCTTCCGCAGGCAGCCGTTAATACACTTCGTGGAACATTCACTTCTTCTCAATGGAGAGATAAATTAAATAATTGGCTTAATGACTATAGTTCAACAAATGTTCCAGTTGAACTTCAAAAATTAATTGATGCTGGGTATCAAGTTGATAATGATTTAGAAGATAATATCAGGCAGAAACTTAATACGTTTGCTCCACTGGTAAGCTTAACTTTGAATGATTTTGAAAAGTATGCTTTAAATAATTCAATATTAGATCGTCGTATTTGGAATAATGCTATTGATGGATTTACGAATAAATTTAATAAATCAATGACACTACCGCCAATTCCAGGAGCAGCTATTTCAAAAATTGATGTAGAATATGAGATTGAGAAAAAATATTCAATTACATCTGCTGATAATTCTCCCGTGCAGGCAGATTTAGCTAAAATTATAAGAGGTGATAATAATCAATTTGATGAGACAAAACAATTAAGCTTGTTAGAAACACTTTGGATCAATATCAAAGATACTAAGTTTAGTGATGTTTTAACATTAGGTTATAAACATCCATCCCAATTCAATTCAGATTACGTTAAAGCAATGATATTTGCTATACAAAATGGCAAGGATCCAAGTACTTATACAAAGGCTCAATATGATATTGATAATCCGCAATAAAATTTAATGATTTTTAAAATTAAAACAACCAGAGATTTTGTCAAATAAAGTGTGGAAAAATAACCAAAAACTTGTCGGATTACTATCAGCTTACCTAAACTTTGCTTGGTTTGTAAGCTGTGTAACGGGATTCATCAATACAAAATTCAAATAGCGATTTGACTAAAAGAGTTTGGATGAATTGTATGATGAGGTAATAAATTTGGGAGTAGAGGTTGGTTTACAACCAAGGAATAAAGTAATTGGCCCCTTATTTATGCCAGTTTGTATGAGAGCTAAATTAAATCTTGTATTTAGAAGTTCACCAGAAGGATTGGCTTTAGGAGATATTGATTTACTACAGAATTTTAATAGACTTCTTTCCAAACGTATGTTAAATAAAGTAAAATATAATCATGAAAGCAAAAAATTTTAGAAGACTAACGGGAGTAAAAAAAGAAACGTTTAAGAAGATGATTGAAATCGTGAAAGAAGCCCACAGAGTAAAAAAAGCTAGAGGAGGTCGAAAAAATAAGCTATCTGTGGAGGAAATGGTTTTGATGACTCTTGAATACCTAAGAGAATATCGGACATATTTCCACATTGGTGAAAATCACGGAATATCGGAATCTTATGCGTATAAAATTATCAAATGGGTTGAAGACGTTCTTATTAAGGACGGCACTTTTGCCCTTCCTGGTCGTAAAGCGCTGCAAAAAAGCGATGTAGAATACGAAGTTATTTTAATTGATGCCACAGAAACGCCAGCTGAGCGTCCAAAAAAAACAGAAAACGCGATGGTCAGAAAATAAAAAATCGTAAAAACAAGCAAAAACAGTACTATTCTGGGAAGAAAAAACGACACACTTTAAAAACCCAGGTAGTTGCTGATAAAAGGTCAGGCCAAATAATTTGCACGAGTTTTTCAAATGGAAAAAAGCATGATTTTAAACTTTTTAAGGAATCTAAACTTGGTATAAATGAAAAAATTAAAGCTCTTGTAGATACAGGATTTCAGGGTATTCATAAATTTCATAAGAATTCAGAGATTCCAAAAAAGAAAACTAAAAAGCGACCACTTACGAAGCAAGAAAAAGCAAGGAATCGTGAAATTTCAAGCCAAAGAGTTAAGATTGAAAATATTATCGGGTTTGTTAAACGATTTAAAATCTTAGCTGATAGGTATAGGAATCGCAGAAAACGGTTTGGGTTGAGGTTTAATCTTATTTCCGGTATTTGTAATTTTGATCGCAACTTATAGTTTGGAAAGAAATCTAATAAAGATGTGGCAAAAACATACCTTAAATATTTGATTGTTAATCATTAAAAATAAGTAATCGAACATTAGAAACCCAGAAGAGATATCTCTTCTGGTTTTTTGTTTTAAGGTATAATCCTAGGTGTTATAAAAATCAAAAATTAATTTTCGCAATAATTTGCATCAATTTTACGTCTTCACCTGTTCATGTTACAATTTTCTTAGAATTAAAGAAAAAATTTTATTAGGAGCTTTTATACATGAATTCAGTAACGGATGATTTACTATTTAAACTTGTGTTTGGGGATGAGCGCAATAAAAGAGCTTTGATTCACTTATTAAGTAGTGTTGTAGGCTTTAAAATAACGGATGTTGACATCCGTAAAACAGAGATGACCCCGGAGTTTATTGGCGGGAAAGAGTCGCGACTTGACGTGCTTGCGACTGATGATGAGGGGCGACTTTACAATATTGAGCTGCAAAAACAAAATGATATTCATATGAGAGAAAGATCGCTCTTTTACTGGTCGGAAGTGTTTTACAAACAGCTAGATAAAGGCGAATCGTATGATCTCTTGTGCAAAACGATTTGTATCAACATTTTAAAATTTAAATTAATAAATGATGATAAGTTTTGGCACACTTATCATATGTGGGAGGACGAAACTCATGAACTTCTCACAGATTTAGAAGAAATTCACTTTCTAGAACTACCTAAAATGAAGGAATTTAGCAAGAAAAATCCGATTACTTGGTGGTTGGAGTATCTTAAAAACCCGCATTCAAAAGTTGTAAAACAAATTGGAGAATTTGAACCGGTGATTAAGGAGGCGGTAAAGATGTTTGATGTGATCACTTCGGATAAAAAAACGCAGGAGCTTTTGCGAATGAGAGAAAAAGGTGAAAGAGATTTCAACTCAGCGATGAAAAGTTCAAGACTTGAAGGCAGAGCTGAAGGGTTGGAAAAAGGGATAGTGAAAGGGATTGAAAAAGGAATAGAAAAAGAAAAAAAAGAAACAGCATTATCCATGCTTACAGATGGCCTGCCAGTATCAACTATCAGCAAATATACAGGCCTTTCGCCCTCTGAGATTCAGTCATTGAAATCACGTTAACCTAAAAAGATGAAGGCATTGTTTGGTGGTGTTAACTTATTTGTTTCCAAGCTGAGTTGACGTATGGAATCTTCAGGCGTTTTATATGACAGCGGTACGGATGATGGTAGTAAAAGTGAAGCATGGTAACATCTTCATAAAATCATAATATCTAACTTAGAGAAGAAGGTATATCTTTCTTTTCTGCTTTTTTCATAGTAAAATCGACTGTGTTAAGTTGAATTTTATGAAAGATCATGGTGAAGAAAATTGAAAAAACGTTATTTAATTTTTATA
>JAIRWP010000096.1 GCA_031268845.1 Lactobacillales bacterium
CAAAAATAAAATTGAAAAACTATGGGCAAATTTAAAAAATTGGTTGCGTTTGAATTCTAAAAATTACTTAACAATTCAGGATGCTATCGCAGCTTATTTTAAATCGGAATAGCTATACTGGATCGTAGCGGCATTACCGTAGATTCAGAATTTTTTCCAGAAGTTGCCCAATCTAAGCATTCCAATGTCCAATCTGAGAACAAAATCATTCATATGGGTTGTTATTATCAAGAAGGAATATTACATGATGGGTATGCAGAGTAGATTTAAAATAGTTTAGAACAAAATTTGTGTTATTTTATAAGTGGTTTGGCAATTATTGAATTTAGTTGAATTCAACAATTGCTATTTATACTCTTTTTGATATATTTTTATAAAAAAGAGAAAGTTGGAAGGGAGAACGCAATGCCATTTGTAAACATTGATTTATTTGAAGGAAGAACGCTCGAGCAAAAGCAGAAATTAGCTAAAGAGGTAACGGAGGTAGTTTCGAAAAATATTGGAGTGCCAAAGGAGATGATCTATGTTTTCATTCATGAGATGAAAGAAGGAGATTATTATCCTCATGGAGAAATGCATCAGCGCAAGAAATAGTAGTTTTTGAATCGGAATAAATAGCTTTTCTTGAGGGATAATCGTTAACAGATTCTTAGCAATGGAGGGCAATGCTTTGAGCGAACTAACGAAAATTAAGCCAAGCGCTAAAGAGATTAAAAAGCAGAAATTTTATCGTGAATGGGGTTTAAGCGATAAAGAGTATCGCATGATTGAAGAGGATATTTTGCACCGCTTACCCAATTACACCGAAACAGGTTTATTTTCAGTGATGTGGTCGGAGCATTGTTCTTATAAAAATTCAAAGCCCGTTTTGCGAAAATTTCCCACAAAGGGCAAGCAAGTTTTGCAAGGTCCAGGTGAAGGCGCGGGAATCGTCGATATTGGCGATAATCTAGCAGTTGTTTTCAAAGCGGAGTCGCACAATCATCCATCAGCAGTTGAGCCTTATGAAGGTGCAGCAACCGGCGTTGGCGGTATTGTTCGCGATATTTTTTCTATGGGTGCGCGTCCTATTGCAATTTTAGATTCTTTACGTTTTGGCGAGATGGATAATAATCATACCAAACATATCATCAGCGAAGTGGTTGCAGGCATTTCGGGTTACGGCAATTGTATCGGTATTCCAACTGTTGGTGGCGAAGTTTCTTTTGATCCATGCTATGAAGGAAATCCTTTGGTCAATGTAATGTGTGTAGGGTTGATTGAGCATAAAGATATCCAAAAAGGGCAAGCCAAAGGGGCGGGTAACTCGATTATGTATGTTGGCGCCAAAACGGGGCGGGACGGCATTCATGGAGCGACTTTTGCTTCAGAAGAATTTGGCAAAGGAAATGAAACGCAGCGCTCAGCGGTACAAGTTGGTGATCCTTTTATGGAAAAATTGTTACTTGAGGCATGTTTAGAGTTAATTTTAGAGCATCAGAATTTTTTGGTGGGAATTCAAGATATGGGTGCAGCGGGTCTGGTATCGTCATCTTCAGAGATGGCGTCAAAAGCGGGATCTGGTTTGAAGTTGTACTTGGATGATGTGCCACAACGTGAAAGCGGCATGACTCCTTATGAGATGATGCTTTCGGAATCACAGGAGCGGATGCTTATTTGTGTAAAAGCTGGATATGAAGAAGAAGTTGTTGACCTATTTAAAAAATACGATCTAGATGCAGTGACGATTGGTGAAGTAACGGATGACGCTATGTATACTTTATTTCATCAAGGAGAAATGGTTGCCAATTTACCCGTAGATGCGCTAGCTAAAGATGCGCCTGTTTATTATCAAAAGTATGTTGAACCGGCGCGAATAAAAAAGTTTGCCGCATTGCCAGATTTTAAGCCGGAAATTGAAAATGTCACCGAGACTTTTTTACAACTTTTACAACAACCAACGATTGCTAGTAAGCGTGCAATTTACGAAACATATGATGCACAGGTGTTGACGAACACGGTGGTGCTCCCTGGCAGTGACGCTGCCGTGTTAAGAGTTCGCGGGACAAAAAAAGCCTTAGCGATAACAACGGATTGTAATGCGCGTTATTTATATTTAAATCCCGAAGTGGGCGGGGCGATCGCTGTGGCTGAGGCAGCGCGCAATATTGTAGCAAGTGGTGGTGTGCCGCTTGCGATTACTGATTGTTTAAATTACGGTTCTCCAGAAAAACCAGAGCAGTTTTGGGAGTTATGGACTTCAGCTGACGGTATTGCTAAAGCTTGCAAAACATTTGATACACCGGTTATTTCGGGAAATGTTTCGCTTTATAATGAAACTTCCGGCAAGTCAATTTACCCCACGCCGATGATTGGGATGGTGGGATTGATTGAAGATGTTCAGCAGATTACAACTTCCGAATTTAAAAATGCGGGAGATGAAATTTTCTTAGTCGGAAAAACTTGTAGTGATTTCAACGGCACAGAGTTGCAAAAAATGCTACTTGGACGAATTGAAGGGAAGTTATTTGCATTTGATTTAGCTTATGAAAAAGCAATGCAAGAAAAAGTGTTGACGGCGATTCAAAAAGGACTCTTGACATCATGTCATGATTTATCTGAAGGAGGACTAGCAGTAGCTTTAGCAAAGTCAGCTTTTGTACACGAGTTGGGCGTAAATATCAAAGTTAATTTCCCTAAGTCTTGGCTTTTTTCTGAAACGCAATCGCGCTTTTTAATTTCCGTAAAACCCGAAAATAAAAAGGTCGTATTGCAGCATTTTGGTGATGATCTTACCTTTCTTGGGCAAGTTGTGGCAGAGGGCATGTTGTCAATTCAAGCAAATGATGGAAAAATAGAAGTAGAGGTTGGCAAGACGAAAAAATTATGGGAAGGTGTAATAAGTTGTCTGTAGAAGTGAAAAGTTTAAATGAAGAATGCGGTCTTTTCGGTGTTTGGGGACATCCTGAGGCCAGTCGGATCACTTATTTTGGACTTCATAGCTTGCAACATCGAGGACAAGAAGGTGCTGGCATTGTGGCCAATGATGCAGGGAAGTTGCGCAGTCATCGTGGTTTAGGGCTGTTATCGACCGTTTTTCAAGATGAGCAAAAATTAGAACAACTTGCAGGGCAAGCAGCCATTGGTCATGTGCGTTATGCAACCGCTGGTGGTGATGGCGTAAATAATGTCCAACCATTTTTGTTTCGCTTTTATGATGGCGATTTAGGCATGGCGCATAATGGCAATTTGACCAATGCTTGCTCGATGCGGCGAAAATTAGAGGAAAATGGGGCAATCTTTCAGTCCAACTCCGATACAGAAGTTTTGATGCATTTAATCCGTCATTCGAAAAAAACAATCTTTTTAGAGAAAGTGAAAGACTCCTTGCGGCAGATTAAAGGCGGCTTTGCTTATTTATTATTGAATGAAAAAGAATTAATAGCAGCTCTTGATCCCAATGGTTTTCGTCCGCTAGCGATAGGAAAGATGCAAAATGGTGCCTATGTGGTTACTTCTGAGACGTGTGCCTTAGATGCGGTGGGAGCTACTTTTATTCGGGATATTGAGCCTGGTGAAGTGGTCATTATCAATAATGGTGGTTTTAGAATTGAAAAATATACAGAAGATACCCGTCTTGCGGTTTGCTCAATGGAGTATATTTATTTTGCTAGACCCGACTCGAACATTGCAGGCATTAATGTGCATACTGCACGGAAAAATATGGGGCGAAAATTAGCGCAAGAGTGCCCGATTAAGGCAGATATTGTCGTTGGTGTACCGAATTCTTCTTTATCGGCAGCCAGCGGTTATGCAGAAGAAAGTGGCTTGCCATATGAGCTGGGTTTAGTGAAAAATCAATATGTTCAGCGAACCTTCATTCAACCAACACAAAAGTTGCGCGAGCAAGGTGTGCGGATGAAACTCTCAGCTGTACGTGGTGTGGTAAAAGGGAAAAGAGTGATTATGGTTGATGATTCCATTGTTCGTGGAACGACGAGTCGCAGAATTGTGAAATTGTTAAAAGAAGCTGGTGCTAGTGAAGTCCATGTCGCTATTTCATCTCCGCCGCTAAAATTTCCGTGTTTTTATGGTATTGACATTCAAACGCGCAAAGAGTTGATAGCGGCTAATCATTCTGTAGAAGAAATTCAGCAAATTATTGAGGCAGATAGTTTGTATTTCTTAAGTGAAGAAGGTTTGATTGAGGCTATAGGCTTGCAAAAAGAGGTGCCATATTCTGGACTTTGCTTGGCATATTTTAATGGCGATTATCCAACGCCGCTTTATGACTACGAGGAAGATTATCAAAAGTCGTTTAAGGAAAAGCATTCCTTTTTTAGAAATTGATAAAAATGAGGAGAATGTAAAGTAAGCTGTTTTTTTCAAAATAGCTTTCAAAAACTACTTAATTATTGAAAGATGATATAATATCTTTCAATAAAATCTTTTGATTTGAAAGAAGGTAGTCAATTGAAACCTGTAATATATAAGACATATCCGTGGGTAAGTAAGATTGATAGGTGGTCACTTTCTAGAAAAGAGCGTACTGAATTAAAAGATGAATATCAAATTGGAAATCCTGAACCAATCATTAAAGAGTTTATTCTTGCCATATTTACAGCTATTAAGATTGCAAATCTTTATCTCAAACGAATTGAAGAAATAAAAGAAACGTGGTCAGAAAGAATTACTAGCCGCAAAGAAGCAACCATTTGGAGCGTCCTAGATATGTTAGTGATGAATCCAATAGTCAACGTAACAATTCTTCAAAATCTTTTAAAAATAGAAGAACGCACTGCATATAACGTAATTGAACAACTAGAAGAATTTGACATTGTGAAGAAAGTTAACCAATACAAGCGTAGGGCACTTTATGAAGTGCGAGAAATTTTGCAGCTTTTGGATGAGCTGTCTGATATACAGGTTCTAAGAGCTTGTTAACGATCTCCATAATGGCGAAATTTATGTCAATTTTACGCACTTCGTCGTTAAAAAGCCTCGAAATAGCCCCACTATTTTTACGTTTTTTGCCTAGAATTGCGTAAAAA
>JAIRWP010000097.1 GCA_031268845.1 Lactobacillales bacterium
TTGAACATCTTTGGGCAAATATGAAAAAATGGCTTAAAAAACATAGCTGTGAATTTGAAGAAATCAGTAAAGCTATCTTAAATTTTCTAGTTTGATTTTTAAGTTGATTGACTATAACATTCTTGGATTAATCTAGGGCAGATATAAAGTGAAAAATCCCATTCAGAATAGTTTGCAAATAAAGTACAAGCTTCATAGTAATTTTTTGATTGATAAACATTTGCAACTCTTCCCTGCTCATCATGAATTACATGATCCTTCCACCCTTCAACAAAAAGCTGAAGTTCAGGAGAACTGGCCATCGGGGCACTTTCCATCACTGTTGTGAAAAGTTCGCCGTCAGAAGACATGCCGGTTATTTTATCAAAAGTAAATCTGCCAAGATCAGCTAAAAAAGCTCCGCTTTCGTATATCTCTGCTTTATCAGGTGGTAAACCGTTACGCTTAGCCGTTTTTTGAGCAATTTGTTTATGCGTCGAAGGAAAGAATGCAAACACCTCCCGAGAATGACTACAGCACATAGCGACAAACACCATTATTACTAAAATTTTTATCAAACTTTTTTTCATGATAACACACTCTCCCACTCCAAAAAGCAATATAATTTCCAATTTGTAATACTTAACATACGTATAATAACACACAGATGTAAACGTTTGCGCAAAGATGCAGGAGAGAAATAATGAAAATTGCAGAGATTAAAGGTTGGCAGAAAAAGTTTATTAAGCTTACCTGGACTGGTTTTTCATCTGCAGAGTTACTCGGTTGTAATTTGGGGTTATGTTACCTATAGTTTTTTTATTAGTTATTTTGGACAATTAGCGATAAGTTTGATTTTGTTAGATTTTTTTGGCTACCAACGACATGATTTAATCGCATAAAAAAAACCGTGTACTTTGCTGGTCAAGTAACGGATTCTCTCAATGATTACTTCTAGTTTTTTAACACCTGTAGTTATTTTAACTATAGTGTACTCTTTTTAACAGAGGTGTTATTTTCACATTATTGAGGATAAGTGATAATAATTGTTTGTTTTGTGGAAAAGATGGCGCTTAAATCTCACTAACTAATTTTGATTTTTAATGTAAAATAGTAGACGGAATAAGTAAATTAATGATTATATAAGTTAGGAACCACCACCACTTAAAAAACCAGGTGGAGAAAGTAAAGAAACTAAAGCTATCAAGGTAATTATTAAACCATAATGTTTAGTTATAAACTTTTTCATAATTTTTCCTACTTATTTACGAATGAGGTTACTTTATTTGGGAATTTAACCGATGTATTACCGTTTAAGATCTTAAAACAAACAATGCGAGAAATTATTAAGAATAAAGAAGCACTTTGTTTTAAAGTGAAAGATAAACGAGATTTTTTAATATTGTTAATAAATGTTTCTTATCGGTGTTTAAGCGAAAATGATTTGGCAGGAGCGGCTGAACTTTTTGGTGAAATAGAGGCTGTCTTGGCCACACAAAGAAATGAAGAAAATATACATTCAAGATTTATTTTTAGATTTATGAAAGGGTATTACTTTTTATTGAGTGGTAAAAAAGAAATGGGCTTAAAAACAATGGATCATGCTATAGGAATTTTTTCTGTTAACGAATGTTTTGAACTAGCTAATAAGTTAAGAACTTACTACAATGAAGCATTGAAACAGGTGGAGTGAAAAGTTAAGATAGTGGTGGATCTGTTTTGAAAGAGTGACGAGTAATTTGAAAAAAGCGGAGCGTCATCGTTTAATCAAAAAAATTATTTCTGAAAATACTGTATCTACTCAAGAAGAGCTATTACATTTTTTGCACCAGAAAAAGCTTGAAGTTACACAGTCGACTTTATCAAGAGATATTCGAGAACTAGGACTATTAAAAGTGTATGGCGAAAAAGGCACTTTACAGTATGTTTTACCTCCTTTTTTAAGTAGATCTGAAGAGATAGCAAGTTGTACATAGCTCGATGCAATCATTAGAGCGCGTACAATTTATACTGGTTATGCGCACAAAAACAGGAGGTGCCAATGTTATTGCCGGCTTTATTGACGAGCTAATAGCTGGAACGCTAGCAGGTGCAAATACCTTGATTGTTATTATGCATGATGCTAAAAAAGCTAAAGAGTTAAAATTAACAATCGAAAGTTGGCTTAAATAGCCGACTTTTTTATTCATAATTTTTGCTTTTTTACTTTATAATAAGGAAAAAGTTGATTTCTCACATTTTATGAATCGGATGTGCAATTATGAAATTGTTAAAATCTTTAAAAAAAGACAACATGTTATATTGGTCTTTAGAAATTTTAATTTTAGTTTGCTTAATCTTTCTTTTAACTAAATTAGACTTTATTTACCGCCCATTGTTTGCATTTTTTTCCACGCTTTCTACGCCTATTCTCATTGCTGGTTTTTTATTTTATATTTTAAATCCAATTGTTAACTTTATGGAAAAAAAAATGAAAATAAAACGAATCTTTGGGATTATCATTGTTTTTCTGATTTTAATTGCAATAATCGTTTTTACTTTACTGAATTTTATCCCACATTTAATTGAACAGATTACTGATTTAACAAAAGATGTGCCGACCTATGTCAAAGATATACAACAATGGCTATTAGGCTTAAGGAAATATCCTATTTTTAAAAATATCGATCTTCAATCTTACATCAAAAAACTTGATTTTTCTTATGCCTCTATTATCACCCAAACATTAAATGGTACAGCTAACTATATCAATTCCATTTTCTCTATTGTGGCAACAACCGTTATTACGATTGTCACGATCCCTTTTGTTTTATTTTATATGTTAAAAGATGGTGAAAAATTTAAAGATCAAATTTTAAAGTTTTTACCTCAAAAAAGATGCTTAGGATTTGAGCGCCTACTTGAAGATATGAATAATACCATAGCTACTTATATCAGTGGACAAGCTATTGAATGCCTTTTTGTCGGAACCTGTATGATTATCGGTTATTTTATTCTTGGTGTTGACTATGCCTTTTTATTTGGTGTTATTGCAGGTTTAGCAAATCTGATCCCTTATTTAGGACCGTACATAGGCTTAGCGCCCTCGTTTTTAGCTACCGTTTTTGACAACCCTTTTAAAGGGCTGATGTGCATTATTTTGGTTATAATCGTCCAACAAATCGATGGAAATGTCATCTATCCAAACGTTATTGGTAAAACTTTAAAAATACATCCATTAACTATTATTTTTATTTTAATGGTCGCTGGAAATCTTGTTGGACTACTGGGAATCTTTCTAGGTGTGCCTGTATATGCGATCAGCAAAACAATTTTAAAATTCATTGCCAACATTTATAAAACAAATAAAGAACAATTTAAAGTAGGAAGTTAATCAGTCTTTCTTCCACTTTTTTAGCTGTTGATAACGCAGAGCTAAAGCTTGTTCATATTTTCCTGTTTGTTTAGCTTTATAATATTCAGTTCCTTGCAAAGTTTCCGGTAAATATGCTTGGTCAACCCAAGCATTGGGGTAGTCATGCGGATACTGATAATACAGCCCACGATCTAGCTCTTTTGCTCCTTGATAATGCGCATCACGAAGGAAAGCTGGAATCTTACCACCTTTTCCTTTACGAACATCCAAAAGAGCTTTATCAATGGCTAGATAAGCAGAGTTAGACTTAGGCGATAAAGATAAATCAATAATCGCATTTGATAAGGGAATCCGCGCTTCAGGCAGACCTAATTTTTCTGCCGTTTGCACGGCTAATACTGTTCGCTCCACTGCATTAGGATTTGCCAGTCCAACATCTTCATAAGCAATCACTAACAAGCGACGCATTAGAATCGATAGATCCCCACCCTCCATCAAACGCGCTGCATAGTGAAATGCCGCATTAACATCAGAACCACGAATCGACTTTTGTAAAGCTGAAATCAAATCATAATGCATATCCCCATCTTTATCATAAGCAAACGCTTTACGCTGAATGGACTCTTTCATCGCTTCAAGATTTATAACAATTTCATCTTGCGAATTAGGAGAAGTGGAAAGGGTGGCGATTTCTAAACCATTTAAAGCACTGCGAAGATCACCGTTTGCTACTTGTATCAAACACTGCAAAGCGTTTTCTGCTAACTTCACATTGTAGCTGCCCAAACCTCTTTCTTGGTCGCTAAGAGCAGCCTCTATTGCTTGTTTGATCTCTTCTTCCGTTAAGGGGAAAACTTCAAAAATTTGCATTCGCGATCTCATCGCTGGTTGAATGGCAAAATAAGGATTTTCCGTTGTTGCCCCGATTAAAATAATTTTGCCACTCTCAAGATGCGATAATAAAAAATCTTGCTTGGTTTTATCTAATCGATGAATTTCATCTAATAATAAAACAACTTTGCCGCTAAAGTGTGCTTCATCCACTACTGCGTGCAAATCTTTTTTAGTGTTAATAGCGGCGTTTAGTTGACGAAAGGCATATTCAGCAGAACTTGCTATCGCACTTGCAATGCTTGTTTTTCCAACACCTGGAGGACCATATAAAATCATTGAATAAAGCTGTTTAGCGGTAAGCATACGAGCAATAATTTTTCCTTCACCTACTAGGTGTTGTTGCCCAACAATTTCACTAAGCACTTGTGGACGCATACGATATGCTAATGGTTCTTGCATCATTTGTCTACTTTCTATTTATAGTTAATTCATGAACAATATTTAATACTTCATCTAAAATGTTATTTGGTATTTTTTCCAAATACTTTACTGATCGTGTTCGATAATCAATGGTCATTAACTGTTCTACATAAATTTGACCGTTTGTTTTTGTACGATGATCCAAAGAAACATGAGTTGGATAATTCCATTTTCCATGCATAATTGGAACAACCCAAGAAAAAGGAGAAGTTTTTGATAATATATCCGCACTAACAACTAATGCTGGGCGCTGTCCTTTTTGCTCATGTCCTACTGAAGGATCAAAATTAATCAGGATAATATCCCCCATTTTTGGAGTATATTTTTTTACCATTTTTCAGCTCCCATTGCTTTCATATTTAACCAGGCATTATCTTCTTCTGTTGGTTCGTAAAATCCTTGATAATTTTTAAACATATCTTCTAATGTTTTTTTCGCTTGTTTTTTTATGATAATTTGCTCAGATTCAGCAATAATTTCTATTTTTTCATTTTCCTTAAATCCAGCTGCTGCCAGTAATTCTTTAGAAAGGCGGATTGCATTACTATTTCCCCAAACTTTGATACTTGTATCTAAAACATAGCTCATCAAATCACCTTCTTCCTTAATTTAAGTATATACAATAGGATATACTTAGTAAAGTTAATATAGCTATTCCGATTTAAAATAAGCTGCGATAGCATCCTGAATTGTTAAGTAATTTTTAGAATTCAAACGCAACCAATTTTTTAAATTTGCCCATAGTTTTTCAATTTTATTTTTG
>JAIRWP010000013.1 GCA_031268845.1 Lactobacillales bacterium
AGAGCTTGTTAACGATCTCCATAATGGCGAAATTTATGTCAATTTTACGCACTTCGTCGTTAAAAAGCCTCGAAATAGCCCCACTATTTTTACGTTTTTTGCCTAGAATTGCGTAAAAATTTTTCAAAAATTTCATCCATAGAGAGATCGTTAACAAGCTCTTAGAAGAAATTTCAAATAAGATTGGAGCTGAAGATCATGAAAAAAGGCCGATTGGAAGCATTTACGGATGCGGTTATTGCTATTATTATGACGATTCTTGTTTTGGAACTTCCTTTGCCGCATGGGAATACATTTCATGCTTTGCTGCATGAGCGTGAGAAAATTATTATTTATTTGGTGAGTTTTTTAACTTTGGTGATTTATTGGAATAATCATCATCATATGTTTTATATCATCCATAAAGTCAATGGACATGTGCTGTGGATGAATAATTTATTTCTTTTCTTTTTATCGCTTTTCCCCTTTTCGACCAATTGGACGGGTGAAAATCTGTTTTCAAGAGATCCACAAATTTTTTATGGCTGTATCATTTTGGGTGCTGACGTTACTTACTTTTTTCTTGTTAAGTTATTGATTAAAGAAAATGGGCACAATTCACATGTTGCAGAGCTATTTGGAGATTCCCAAAAAATGAAAGTGACACTTTGCTTAAATATCATAGCTTTATTTGCAGGTTTTATTTTGCCAATTTTAACAATGATTGTGAATATTATCATGATTTTGTTATGGGTTATTCCAGATCGTCGAGTTGAGCGTGTGTTTAAAAACAGATTTTGAAATATATGCTTGTTCAAGGTAGAATAAAACGATATCAAAGAGAAATAACTGGAGGAAAGTAAAATGTTGACCGCTGTAGATGTTAGTTTGCAGTTTTCAGATCGAAAATTGTTTGATGATGTGACGATAAAGTTTACGCCAGGAAATTGCTATGGATTAATCGGAGCAAATGGTGCTGGCAAATCAACTTTTTTAAAGATTTTAGCTGGAGATATTGAACCAACAACAGGTCATATTTCAATGGAACCCAATGAACGCTTATCAATGTTAAAACAAAATCATTTTGATTATGAAGACCAACGGATGATTGATGTGGTAATGATGGGAAACACTCATCTTTATCAAATTATGCAAGAAAAAGATGCCATTTATGCTAAAGAAGATTTTTCGGATGAAGATGGTGTTAGAGCAGCTGAACTTGAAGGCGAGTTTGCCGAGCTAGGCGGCTGGGAAGCAGAAAGTGAAGCTGCGCAATTGTTGCAAGGCTTAAAGATTTTAGGTGGTCTTCATTATGAGTTGATGAGCACACTTACAGCTGGACAAAAAGTGAAAGTTTTGCTAGCGCAAGCATTATTTGGTAAGCCGGATGTTTTGCTTTTAGATGAACCGACAAATGGCTTAGATGTTACTTCAATTAACTGGCTTGAGGAATTTTTAATTGATTTTGAGAATACTGTAATTGTGGTGTCGCATGACCGACATTTTTTAAATAAAGTTTGTACGCGTATGGCGGATTTGGATTTTGGCAAGATTAAACTTTATGTAGGAAATTATGATTTCTGGTTAGAGTCTTCACAGTTGGCTTTAAAAATGAAACAGGATCAAAATGCGAAAAAAGAAGAGCAGATCAAAGAACTGCAAGAATTTATCGCTCGCTTTTCCGCGAACGCTTCAAAGTCAAAGCAAGCAACAAGTCGGAAAAAGACGTTGGAGAAGATCACATTAGAGGATATTACGCCGTCGAGTCGTCGCTATCCATTTATCGACTTTAAACCTGAGCGCGAGATTGGAAACGATTTGCTGCAAGTTGAAAATATTTCGGTCACAATTGATGGTAAGAAAATTTTGAATAATATCAGTTTTACGCTGCGTTCAGAGGATAAAACAGCGTTTATTGCTGACAACAACCTTGCAACAACGGCTTTGATACGGGTGATTATGGGAGAAATTCAGCCTGATACGGGTAGTGTGCGCTGGGGAGTGACGACCTCGCAAAGTTATTTACCTAAAGACAATACTAAAGAGTTTGCTAGTGAGCTTTCAATTTTGGATTGGCTTAGGCAGTTTGCTTCTAAAGAAGAGGATGATAACACTTTTTTACGAGGTTTTTTGGGGCGGATGTTGTTTTCAGGAGACGAAGTTTTAAAATCTGTGAATGTTCTTTCTGGAGGCGAAAAAGTTCGTGTTATGCTTAGCAAAATGATGCTTGCTAAGGCTAATGTTTTGGTCTTGGATGATCCAACGAATCATTTGGATTTAGAATCGATTACTGCACTTAATGATGGATTAAAAAAATTTAAGGGTGCATTAATTTTTGCTTCACATGACCATGAATTTATTCAAACTTTGGCTAATCGAATTATTGCTGTTTCAGGTAAAGGAATGGTAGATCGCCTTGATACAACATATGATGAATTTTTGGAGAATAAAGAAATCCAAAGTCAGGTCGAGAAGCTTTTTAAGGAATAGTCAAGTCGACTAAGGAGACGATAAGCTTATGTTAACAAAGCATGCCAAAATTTTAGATTATATCAAGAACCTTCCGATTGGAGATAAAATTTCTGTTCGTGGTATTGCTAAAATATTAAAGGTTAGTGAAGGCACAGCTTATCGTGCGATTAGAGATGCAGATAATTTAGGTATTGTTTCAACTATTGAGCGCGTAGGAACCATTCGCATTGATCGTAAGTTAAATCGAGCATTTGATCAACTGACTTACTCTGAAGTTGCTCGTATTACAGATAGCGAAGTTTTAGGCGGAGTTCCGGGGTTAAACAATTTATTAAATCGTTTTGTGATTGGGGCGATGAAAAAGGATTCGATGGCAAAGTATGTAGTTCCAGGTGGTTTGATGATTGTCGGCAATCGGGCAAATATTCAAAAATATGCTTTAGAGGAAAAAGTTGCCGTGTTGGTAACTGGCGGTTTTGAAGTTAGCAAGGATATTATTGCATTATCTGATAAGTTAAATATTCCTGTGATGCGTACAGCCTATGATACATTTACAACGGCTTCGATGATTAATCAAGCATTAACCGAGCAAGGGATTAAAAATGAAATTATGCAGCTGTCTGATATTATCAGTGATAAACATCATGAGCCTTATTTATTTACAACTGATCGTACGGAAGATTATAAACGCGTTCGTGATATTACTGGTAAAACGCGGATTCCGATTGTCGATAAAAAAATGCAATTTATGGGCATGGTGGCACCGATCGATGTTGCAAGCGCGATGGATTCATTGCTTTTAAGTAAAAGTATGAACCAAAGAATTGTTGTTGCTTATTTAAATGAAAGTGTTGCTAGTGTAGCTCATAAGATGGTTTCTGAGTCGATTGATATGTTGCCGGTTGTGGATGAAAATCAGCGTTACATTGGTGTGATTTCTTTAAATGAAATTCGAAATTCACTGCGCGCGATTCGTTTGAATCACACACAGAATACAGAAATGGTGAATGAAAATGTTAGTAGGCAGTTGATAAAATCAAGTAATGGCGAATATTTAGTAACTGTAACTCCAAAAATGATTCATGGTGTTGGAACGATTTCTTATGGTGTATTAAGTGAGTGGTTAGCTAGCGTGGCCATGAGAACTTTGGATGATGAAGCAAAACTTGAAATCATTATCGAGCAGATCAACATTCATTTTTTGCAGATTATTCAACTTGAAAGTCAGTTGCGTTTTATTCCGCGGATTTTGGAAAGTTCAAGACGATCAGCTATTTTGACCATTGATGTTTATTCTAAGGAACTGTTAGTGGCAATGGGCATTGTATCGATGCAGTTGCTGATGAAATAGAAAGCAGGTAAATTTTGAGCGTCCAGCAAGAAATTTTTCAGATGATTAAGGATTTTGAGACGATTATTATTCATCGCCATGAACGTCCAGATCCGGATGCTATTGCCTCGCAATGTGGTTTAAAAGAAATTTTGAAAGCAAGTTTTCCGCAGAAAAATATTTATACTGCCGGGAGTTTTAATGATGGTTTAAAATTTTTGGCTCAAATGGATAAAGTTAATGATAATCTTTATCCAGATGCATTAGTCATTGTTGTTGATACAGCTAACGTTACTCGAATCAGTGATGAGCATTTTAAAAAGGGAAAAAAGTTAATTAAAATTGATCATCATCCAAATGACGAAAGTTATGGGGATTTGCTATGGGTAGAGCCTAAAGCTAGCAGTACTAGTGAGTTAATCGTGTATTTTTATTTAGCTTTTAAAGATCAATTAAAAATGACAACTGAAGCTGCGCGGTTATTATATGCCGGCATTGTTGGCGATACAGGGCGTTTTTTATATCCAGCAACCACAGCTAAAACATTTGAAATAGCGTCCTTTTTACTTACCTTTCCTTTTAATGCTAGTTTGATAAGCCGAGAATTATCCACAATCTCGATGAAAGTAGCCAAGCTTTCAGGCTACGTTTATCAAAATATAAATGTAGATGAAAATGGTGCTGCGTATGTTTTATTGTCCACTAAAATTTTACAAAAATATGGTGTTACAGAATTTGAAACATCAGCGGTTGTTTCTTTACCAGGAATGATTGAAGAAGTTTTAAGTTGGGTGATTTTTGTGGAAAAAGCAGAAGGTGGTTTTCGTGCCAGACTGCGCTCTAAAGGGCCAGCGATTAATGAAATTGCCAAACGCTATGATGGAGGCGGTCATTTACTTGCCAGCGGAGCTGGTGCCAAAAATTATGAAGAAGTGCAAAAAATTTATCATGAAATTCAAGATGCAGCAAAGAAGTGGAGGGATAAGAAATAACAACAATTCCAGCATGTCCACATGTGGATCAAGTTATACATATAAAGATGGTTCGGGGCTGATTATTTGCCCAGAATGCAGTTTTGAATGGAGTCCGGCCGAGCCAAGCTGGAGTGGTTGAAAATGCCAAAGTTAAAGATGCTGTTGGCAATACTCTAGGAGATGGCGATAGCGTGATCATCATCCAAGATCTAGTCGTTAAAGGAATACCCAAGCCAATCAAAAAAGGCATCAAAGTTAAAAATATTCGTTTAGTTGATCCTGAAATTAATAACGGTCATGACATTGACGCAAAAGTTGAAGGCTTCGGCGCGATGGACTTGAAATCTAGGGTGGTGAAAAAAGTTTAGGATTTTTTTAAATGAAATATGTGGGATGGGATTGTAAAACAAAAAGATAAGTATCGTAAAGTGATGTTATTTATTGATTCGATTTTTCGATCAAGGTAAGGTGTTGAACGCTTAAAAATTGAAGAATTTTTATTGGAAGAATGGTAAAATAATGTTTATATTTATGGTATAGAAAAGTATTTATTGCAAAATATAATATTATAGATCGGGATATGTTAAATGATCAAAATAATACAAAAATTAGTTTTAAATCGCATTAAAATTTTGGTACTTATGTTTTTTTTGGCTTGTATAACTATGTTTTTAGTTACATTAATTCCTAATAGTATAGTAAAGGAAAATGTGAGAAGTGGACTTAAAACTTTAAGAGATATGCCTCCCTGGCCAAGTTCAAAATTAGATGCAGCCTATGTAGGATCAACATTAGATTTGTATGATGATAATCTAATGCTAATAGAGACAATAGCTTCTAATAAAAATTTTATTGTATCTGCGGTGAGTTTTGAATGTGAGCAGTACTGGAATGGATATTTTATTTGGCTAAAACCTTTATTGATATTTTTGAAGTATCAATCTATTTTGTACTACATAAATATTATAATATTTATATTTTTAGCTATAGTTTTTACTTTAATTTATCAAAAGACGAATTTTTATTTTGCCATCATTTATATAATTTCAATGATTATGGCTCATATTCAGAATGTATCTCAATGTTTAGCATTTTTTACTCCGTTTTTCATAACTCTTATTGGATCAATCGTAGCACTAAATTGTAAACGTAGTTTTTATTGTTATATGTTTACGTTTGGTGCTTTAGAATGTTTTTTTGATTTTTTGACATTTCCATTAATTACTTTAGGATTTCCTTTATTATTATTTTTAATAGTTATAAATTTTGAAAAAATTTGTACTTTAAAAAAAAATTTTTTGATTATGTTTTATTCATCTGTTAATTGGTGTTGTGGGTATCTTTTATTTTTAATTTTAAAATGGATGTTGAGTACGATTGTTCTTCGTAAAAATATGTTTTCTTTTTCTATTAAAAGACTTATTTATAGATTGAGCAACACAATGCCAGGAGTTGATAATCAAAATTTTTTTTATTTTAGATTAAATACTATAAAATTCAATTTTGCAACTATGTTTCCAACGTTATCTATAAAAATTATGATTTCCACTTTAATATTAATTGTTTTTTTTATTTTAATTTTTGGTAGAAAGAAAATATTGATACCTATTTTGCCTATACTGATTATTGCTATGTATCCATTTATTTGGTATATAGTTTTAGCAAATCATTCAATAATTCATTTTTCTATTTTTAGTCATAAAATTTTATCATTATTTATATTTGCTTTATTGTCTTTTGTTGGTGTTTATTGCAAAACATTTAAGAGTGTGAAAAACAATAAAGAGTAAAAAAGCAGTTATTAATAGGAGTAGAACCGGTAGATTTAATAGCAGTTACCCACTTCTAAAAGAGACTGATATAAAACTTATTATTTTTGAAAAAGTAAATTTATTGGTTGGTATATGCAAGAACAGTTTGTTGTAAAATAAATAGTTATAGATATTGGCGGTTATAAGTTTTTTCTGAAAATAAGAAAGTAAATTGTAGAAAAAATAACATCTATTTTAATTGTAATGTAGGAGAATTTTTAAAATTATGAAAAAATTAATAAAATACTATATTCTTTTTTTCTTATTAGCTTTCTTTTCTATTCCAAGTGTTTTAGCAGAGTCAGAAAAACAAAAGGAAGTGACTTTATCTGTAAATGATAAGTCAGAAAATGAAGGAACGATATATCTAGCCAAAGATTTTACTTATGCTTTAAAAAAAATACAATCAGGTAAATTTGAAACAGAAGATTTTAATACCGCGAATTTAAATAAAATTCATTTATTAAATAAAGAAATCGTTGTTAATAAAAAAAATCAGACATTTATCTTATTAGATGATGCTGCTAAAAAAATAACTTTTGGTAGTAATATAAAGTTGAATTATGATCAAGCAGAAAAAATTTTGAAGGTGCTTTTTCTTACACAAGAAGATTATTTAAATATTTTGAATGATAACAAAGACAAAGTAGATCGAGAATTATCTTTAAAGATTGATCATAGTGCTAAAACTCCAGTGCCAAAAGATCATTGTTATTTAGTTATCAATAAGGCAAAAACGAAATTACCAAAGATAATTTACATTAAAAGTAAAGATAATAGGGTAACTTTTAAAAAAGTTAAAAACAATTTGCAATTTCAGATAAAATCTTTTAGCATGGCGGGTAATGTTAATAATCGAAAGGTTGTTAAAAATATTTATAGTGTAAATTATGGAGAAACGATAAATTATAAATTGAAAGTTAAAATTCCAAAACATTCTAAAAAAACAACGATTGAACTTTTCCCTAGTCATAATTTGGTGATTGATAATTCAACTATTAAAGTAGAGGGATTAGAGGAGAGTATGTTTAATATTAAACAAAAATCTAAATTTTCTGAAAAGAGTCCATACAACAGTGGCTCGTTAACTACTATCGCAAGTATTTCTGATTTAGCAAATTGGTTAAAGGCAGATAATTCATCGTTAGAAAAATATGAAATTAATTTTATTAAAAATTTTGATAAGGAAAGAAAAACAGAATTTTCTTTTTCTGCTAGATTACATAATTGTTATGATTACGATGTTATGATAAAAAATCTAAATTCTAATGTTTTAGATAAAGCAACGGTTTCTTCTAAATGTGTTCCAGATTCAGGTTATTATATTGAAGCAAAATCTACTTTTGAAATAAATAAAAATGAAATAAAAAAATTTGAAAAAAAATCACCAAATGTACAATCGTTTGGCAGTAATTTTTTTCTTTATGATGGTTTTAAATCAACACCAATTCAGGGAGCGAAATTTGCCCTTTTTCGTGTGAATAAAGACCATAATGTTGAGTATGTCCAGAGTCTTGATAAGCATCAAGATTATATTTGGCAGAAGATGGATTATCAAATTAAAAATATACCAGAAAATACTCGAATAGAAGGAAAATTTTATCAAGGTTTTGTTAAAAATTTTGATGCAAAAAAAATTATACCGTATTCATTTAAAAATAGTGAGGAAAATGGTATTTTTTATTTCCGAGGATTATCGACAGATTATACTTATTTTCTTTATCAAACTGAATATGCTAAAAATTATCAAAATTCAAAAAAATTATGGACATTTAATGTTTCAAACACTTCGCTTGTAAATGCTCCTCAAAAATATATGGGTGTTTCTGAGTATTGGCCAAGAAAAGAAAGTTATGAAGAGTTTAACTGTATTTATAATTTGAAAAATGGTGAAGAATTAAAGCAAACTTATTCAGGAAATCATGTAAAAAGATACCTACTAATTATTTTGGTTGTAAGCATTGTCTTTATTAGTTTGCTAATTTTTATTGTTTTGAAATACACTTAATTATACGGAGCTCTAAGAGGAGAATAAATGATAGATATTTTGAAAATTAAATCAATGAATAAAAAATTCCAAAATAGAGAATTATCATTATATTTGATTGTTGGAACTATTTGTGTATTAGTATATTCGTTAGTTATTCCTTTATTTTTAAAGCAACAAGATGAATTTTACCATTTTGATTGTTCAGCATATCTTTCTAATGTGGTTATTGATCGAAAAGATGATGAAGAATATAAACATTATGTTAAAGATTTGCTAGAAAAAGAAAATTACCTAAAAGATTTATATTTTACGAGAGTGAAAACAATTGATCGTGAGGATGTTGTATCTAAAAAAGTCAAATTGCAAAAAAAATATGAATTTTGGGGACATATTATTCCCGCCATTGGAATGAAATTAGGCTTTTTCATTTATCCGTCAATTGGAGTTATGGCAATTTTTTCGCGTCTGTTTTCAGGTATTGTATATTTGTTTTGTATGTATTTTATTATAAAGGCAATGAAATATGGCAAAAGGTTATTTATGGCAGTGAGCTTGACGCCAGCTGTTTTGCCATTATTAGCTTCTATGAGTTATGATGGTTTAAATTTTGTTATTGTTTCCTTTTTTTTGATGACCGTAATTAATTTGAGTGTGAAAAAAAAGTTTGTTTTATTAGATTTTTTGCCTGTTATTTTTGCCTCGTTGATTTTATATTTTTGTTCGAAAACTAATATGATTTTAATGCTAATGCTTCCAATAGCTTTATTATTGATTCGCTTTGTTGTTCCTTTCTTCTATGAAAAATTATCTTTTTTAAATAAAAAAAGATGGCGATATTTATCATTTCTATTAATTATTTTTTTATGTACATTTATTTTTTTCTATGTAACAAGACTTTCAGGAGATGGAGTTGCAAAAATTTTTCTTAGTTTAAATTCGGAAGTTTATATTTACTATATATTTTCAATATTAGGAGGCATTTATAGTGTTCAATCAGTTTGGTTAGGGTTATATTGGTTTATAGTTATGTTTATTATTATTTCAAACGAAAAAAGCAACTCTTTATTTAGAAATAATGTTATATCTTGGTTATCAATGTTCCTTTTTTTTGTTAATTTTTTTTATTTAATGATTTTTTATAAAGATTGGACGTTAAATAATCAATTATCATCTGATGTGATTTCAGGAATTCAAGGTCGATATTTTACTCCTTATATTTTACCTTTTGCTATGATAGGAGCATCAGATAAATATCGAAGAGATGATTCTATTTTAAAGTTAGACAGTTTAATTTTTGGTGGAGCGGTTATTTCATTAATTTTTGTTGCCGTTAATATTTATGTATTTGAAATTATTTTTTAGTGAGGATAGGTATAGGTGTTTAGATATGGCAAATATTCAGTTTTGATGTCAGTTTATCAAAGTGATAATTGCGATTTTTTTGTTCAGGCTATAGACTCTATGTTAAATCAAACAATAAAATCAGATGATTTTGTTTTAGTAATTGATGGACCAATATTTGGAAAATTAAAAAATGTTGTTAAAGAATATGCTAACAAATATAAAGAAATACATTTAATTTCATTGGAAAAGAACATGAGTCTGGGGAATGCGCTTGCTGAAGGCATGAAGCATTGTCGTTATGAATTAGTGGCTAGGATGGATAGTGATGATATTTCTATTTATGATCGATGTGAAAAACAATTGAAAACTTTTGCTGAAAATCCTGATTTAGATATTTTATCTGGTCAAGTTGCTGAATTTGAAAATGATATTAAACATATTTTTTCATATCGAAAAATTCCAGTTAAACATGAAGATATAGTTAAATTTGCAAAGCGTTATTCACCGTTTAATCATCCTGTTGTGATGTATAAAAAATCTTCGGTTATAAGTGTTGGAGGATACCAAGATTTTTTACGAAACGAGGATTATTATTTGTGGGTGCGTATGATAATGAATGGAGCAAAAACTCAAAATTTACCAGACACATTGTTATATTATCGAGCAAGTTATGAAAACATTCAACGAAAAAGTAGTTGGTCTCAAACAAAAAATAGCATTAAACTTCACTATGTTTTTCAAAAAATGGGTTTTGCTAGTTTTATGGATACGATATTTTTGATGTGTATTCACTTAACTATATTTTTGATGCCGACAAAATTTTTTTGGTGGGCTTATAAAAATATTAGATAATAGGGAAGGAAATTATTTGTATAAAAAAAAAGTAGTATTTGCTGTAGGAGATCTTCGTATGGGGGGAACACAGCGAGTTCAAAGTATTATAGCTAATGAATTATACTTAAAAGATTACAATATAAAGTTTTTTTCTTTAAGGAAAGTTAAAAGTTATTTTAAACTTTTGCCCGAGGTAGTCTATCCTAAAGGTGCTGTAGGGATTTTTAAATTTATTTTCATCTTATGTTTAACAGGTTTTAAAAAATTTATTTTAAGAAAAACTGTGGATATGATGGTGGTTCCTAGTAAGGCCATTATTGATGAGTTAATAGTTTATGTAAGGGAAAATGATGTTAAAACAGTTGTTTTAGTTGAACAATGGTTGTTGGCTGCAGACAGAGTCAAAAAGTCATTGCCTAAGGTGAAGGTTATTGGTTGGATCCATTTGGATATAGATATTTACGAATCATTTCATTTTGCAAAAAGTGTCGATAAATTAAAGGAAGGCTTTAAGAGATGTGATTATCTTGTTGCTTTAACTCATGAAGATAAAGAAAAGCTTAAAAAATATAGAAAGAATAAAGTTTTAGTGTTTCATAACCCTTTAACTATGGACAATAAAGGTCAAAAATCTGATTTATCTAAAAAAGTAATTAGTTTTGTTGGTAGAATTGATATTAATCATAAAGGTTTAGATTATTTAATTGATATTGCAAAGAAAATAGATAATGACTGGAAAATACATTTAGCAGGCATTGGTTTAAAGCATGAAGAATTTAAATTCAAGAAAATGATTAAAGATAATCAACTGCAAGAAAAAATAATTTGGCAAGGTTCAAAAAAAGGCGAAGAGTTAGTACAACATTATTTGAACAGTTCGATTTTTATTTCTTTAAGTCGTTTTGAAGGTTTTCCTCTAGTCTTTGGTGAAGCTATGTTATTTGGTTTGCCGGTGATTGCTTTTGCAAATAGTGGTTCTCGTGAAGTGACTGATAATGGTAGGTATGGTGTATTAATAGAGCAGGGAAATGTAGATGAATTTTGTGAATGTTTAAAATTGTTTATGAATTCCAAGGAGAAGCAAGAAAAGTATCAACAACTTTCATTAGAGAGAGCTAAATCTTTAAATTTAGAGAATATTATTGATCAGTGGGAAGAAATTATTTGAAATAAAAAGGAAGTAGATTTTTTAACGATGCATGTAGTTTCATTGAATATGAATTATAATTGAATTGAAGGTGAGGGATGAAAGATGACAACAATAAATTTTCAAAAAAGGATCGATGCGGATTTATTAAAGAAAGCAGATGAAATTTATGAACAATTAGGAACAACGACGGGTGAAGTATTTCGAATGTTTTTGGCAAAGACAGTAGAAGTTCAAGGTTTTCCTTTTGAGTTAAAAATTGATCGAGAGCCTTCTTCTAGTGAGTTAAAAAAATGGCTTCAAGAAGCTATTAACTTACGAAATCAAAATTTTAAGTGTTATCCTTTTGAGGAAGCACTTAAAAAAGTGATTAAAAAATGAGTGGTAAGGTTCTTTTAGAGGAGTCAGCTGTAAATGATTTGATTTTAATTCGTAGTTTTTTGGTAAATCGAGGTATGGCGAAAAAAAAAGTTGACGAGATGGTAGAGTTAATAGTAAGAAAGGCTGTTTTTCAATTAAGTCATTTTCCTTTTAGTGGAGTTAGTTTTCAGGAAAAATATCATCAGTCGTTATTGGAGCCGATACGTGAGTATTTTATTAATCCTTATTATTTTTACTATTTGATAGAAAATAATAAAAATGTATTTATTATTAGAATCCGTCATTTTAAACAAAAAATATTGAATCAATTTTAATGATTATTTAAAAGAGGTATGTATTTGAAAAATCAACTTGATGGTGTGGAGAAACCATTTGTATCGGTTATCGTACCGATTTACAATGTGGAGGATTATTTATCAGAATGTTTAGATTCGATCCAGAAACAAACATATCCAAATTTAGAAATTCTCTTGATTGATGATGGCTCAACAGATTTCTCAGGCAAGATCGCGGATGATTTTGCTAAAAAGGAAAAGCGAGCGAGCGTTTTTCATATTAAAAATTCAGGTTTAGCTGAGGCGAGAAATGTAGGTATAACATATATCACTTCGCCATATGTAAGTTTTGTCGATAGTGATGATGTATTAAGTCCTTTTTTTATTGAGAATCATATGAAGGCCATTTTTTCCACAGGGGCGAGCATGTCCAAAGGACAGTTTGCTAAATGGAGGAAGGAATTAAACTATAAAAAAGCCAAAGCATGGGTTCTTGGTCAAGGATCTGAGGTTATGGATTTAAATTTTAGAGATTATCATGGCGAAGTTTCTGCTTGTTTTAATGTTTACAAATCTGACTTATTTTTGGATACCAATATCCGTTTTCCAAAGGGCATGTACTATGAAGATTTTGCCATTTTTGCACAGATTATGCATAAGGCTGACAAGGTGGTTTTTCTTAAAGAAAAGGATTATTACTATCGCCCACGTGTTGGTAGTATAATTAGTCAAGGATTTAATCCGAAAATGTTTGATTTTTTTAAAGTAGTTGATGATTATGTTAAACCTTTTTTTCATAAATATTATCCAAAGCAAATTAAATATATCTATCAAAAAGAAATTTCTGAATATACGATATTTACAGGTAAAATTCCTTTATTTTCTACTGAACCCCAGTATCGTAAAATCTACATCAATAAAATATATAATATTTCGAAAAAAAATCCCAATCTTAATTTTTTAGCTAAAATTTTCTCGAAAAGTAAAATAATAATAATTATTTATATCATAATGCTTCATTACATTATGTTGTTTTATTTTTTTTTAAAGAAGTTTAAAGTTTGTCGGGAAGAGAAGAGGCACAGTTAGAGGAAATGAAAGTGAGTATTATTTTACCAACTTACAATGTGGCTGATTATCTGGAAGAATGTATAACTTCTATACTAAAACAAACATATCAAAATTGGGAAGCTATTTTTGTGAATGATGGTTCTACAGATGATAGTGTAGAAATTATACGAAGGTATATGAAAAGAGATTCACGCATTCGTTTAATCTCACAAAAAAATTCTGGTGCAGGAATAGCGCGAAATAATGGTTTAAAAAATGCTTTAGGGCAATATATTTGTTTTGCAGATCCAGATGATTTTTTAGCTGCAAATTTATTAGAAAGCAATCTTAAAATGATTCAAGAACATGGTAGTGATCTTATAATGTTTGATCATTTTAATTTTGGCAGAAAGAAAAAATATGTTAATAACCAACTTGATACTAGTTTTTTTGTTTATTCTTCTGCTGCGGAAATAGCTAAGCATTTTGATGAGCTATTTAATAATTTTGCTATTTTTGCACCTTGGAACAAAATTTATCGAAGTGCTTTTTTGAAAAAGCATAAAATTTTTTTTAATGATCAAAAAAGTGGGGAAGATGCTTTTTTTAATATTAAAGTATTCAGTAAAATATCAAGTTTAATTGCTAATCCTAATAATTATTATTTTTATCGTCAATTTAGAGAAGGAGCTTCGCAAACTGGATACAAAAAGGATTTTTTGTTAGATGATTTTTGCATTTTAAATGAGATGATCACACTTTTTGATGGATGGGGAGTTAAAAATTCAAATATTATTGATCATTTCAGGTTGCATATTTATTTAAAGGAAAAAAGTAAATTAACATATCTTCCTGTTTATAAACGAAAAAAATTATTGAAACGAAAAGAATTGAAAGAATTAGAAGAAGCTATTGATATTCAAAAATATTCATTGGAAGAAAAAATACAATATTTTGTTATGTCTAATAATTTTCTTTATAACTTTTTAATTGGATATCGAAAATTATGTAAATAAATACGGAGAAGTATTAATGAAATCAAGAACAGATTATGCAATAAAAAATTCAATGTATTCGGGTATAACTTCTGTATTAAATTTATGTATTCAGGTATTAGTTAGAACATTTATAATAAAAATTATGGGGGAAGAAATATTAGGTTTAAATAGTTTGTTTACAGATATTTTATCAATTTTATCAATGGTAGAGCTGGGAATTGGCCCTGCTCTTGTTTATTCTCTTTATTTACCTTTATCAAAAAAAAAATATGCAGAACTTAATTCTTTGATGTTTTTTTTTAAGAAAATATATATATATATTGCTATTGCAATACTAATTATTGGAATATTATTGATGTTTTTTTTGCCTAATTTTGTAAAAATTAATTCAGATTTTTCAATTGTTTTTTTTGTTTATTTTCTTTTTTTATTAAATTCTGTTATTAGCTATTTTTTTGCTTATAATCGATCATTACTTTTTGCAGATCAAAAAGGATATTATGTAATTGTTGTTGATTGTATTACAAAGACGGTAGGAGGAATTTTTCAAATTATTCTTTTATTTTTATTTAAAAATTACCTTTTATTTTTGTTTATTCAAATTTTCATGACATTTTTTTCGAATTTTTTCATTAATCAATTAGTTCAAAAAAAATATAAAAAGATTTTCAAAAGCAAAAAAGAAAAACTATCCAAGATAAAAAAAATGGAAATAATAAAATTTTTTATTGGTAAAGCATCAGATAAAATAGGTGGTTGTATAGTTTTAGGAACAGATAGTATTTTTATTTCTTATTTTTTAGGTCTGAAAATAGTCGGAATTTATGATAATTATCGGATGATGCTAATGTCACTATATTATCTAATAACCTCTATTCTTAATTCAGTCGGAGGAGGAATTGGTAATTTAGCAGTTGAAGAAGATGATCAGACAGCCATAGATACATTTAAAACTCATTCATTGATTACACTTTTATTGAGTATTATCGTTGCAAATGGTGTTATGCTGGCTTCTTCTCCATTGATTAAATTGTGGATAGGTAAGGAATTTTTACTTTCTAGGGAAGTTATTATACTTATGTTAGTTGATTTTTTTTTAAGATCTATACGTACTACGGCAGTTTTATATGGTGAATCTTTTGGATTAGCATGGCAGCAAAGATGGAAAGCAATTATTGAAGCTATTTTAAATATTTTTTTTAGTTTATTGTTTTTAATTGTTTTTAAATTAGGTGTTATAGGAATTTTACTTGGAACGATTATAGGAAGTTTGCTTGCATTAAATTGGTATGAACCATATATTGTTTTCAAACATGCTCTGCATATTAGATATATTAAGTATATTAAGTATTTTATTATTCAAATTTTTGTATTTGTTTTTACACTAAGTTTATCAACGTGTTTGGATATTTTACTACCTAATGACAATTTTTTTTCTTTAATTTATAGAATAATAATTAGTTTGATCATTTCATCAGGATTTATTATTTTATTTTATTTTAAGTCATCTGAATTTAAGAATTTGATTGATCTTATCAATAAGATGATTAAGAAATATATATAAGGATTTTAAAATCCAGTATTATATTTTTTAATAAATTATATTTTTAAAAAGTATATTGAGCATAATGTGTATAAAAAGGGATAAGAGGATTATGGATAATAATTACAAATGTTCTATATGTTTTAATTCTAAGGGAAATACAAGTATAGTAGCAAAGGAAATGATGTTTGGTTTACGGGAGAGTTTTACCTATTTTCATTGCAATGTATGTGGATGTTTACAATTAGCAGATATTCCATCTGATTTATCAAAATATTACCCACAGGATTATCATGTAGATATTTCGTATATAAATAAAAATGTTAAAAAAATTTTTGTAAAAAAAATGAAATATTTTTCTAAAAATTATCATTTCTATAAAAACTTGGGTATAAATAAATATTCAAATATTATGGATTGTGGTTGCGGAAATTTAGAATTGTTGAAAAAATTATCAGATTGGGGTTTTCAAAATTTAACTGGTATTGATTTATACGCAAATAATAACCAAATTGAAAATATAAGGTTTATAAAACAGTCGATAGTAGATTTCAATTCATCATATGGTGATTTTGATTTAATAATGTTTCATCATTCTTTTGAGCATATGTGCAATCCTCATGATGTATTTGAAAAATCTCGTAAATTATTAAAAGATACAGGAGCTTTACTTATTAGGGTGCCTTTATGTGACAGTTTTGTTTATAGGAAGTATAGAGCTAATTGGTATCAATTGGATGCTCCACGTCACATTTTTTTATATACACGTATGGCTATGGAAATTTTGGCAGAAAAACACGATTTTTTAATAGAAAATGTAATTTATGATTCAAATAAAAATCAGCTTATAAACAGTGAAAAGTATTCAAATAACATAACTTTGAATGAATATTATGAAATATCAGCTAAAAGAAAACGTATCTTGAATAAATACGCAAAATTTTTGAACTTCATTTCAGATGGTGATCAAGCTGCTTTCATTCTTCGCAAGCGTAAAAAGTAGTTAGAGATCGTTAACAGGCTCTTAGAAGTAATAGGGAGAATTTTAGTATGCTAAGAAATATTTTTTTTTCTAGGAAGTTAAAAAGCATTTCGAATAAAATAGCCGGAGAAAATATTTTTTATGTTATTCGTCGCGAGTGCAGTAATACTGGATTATTGTCGGATTGGCATAATGTTTTGGGGCATATTATGTATGCTGTTGAGAATGGTTTGATTCCTACTGTTGATATGCAAAATTATAAGACGAGCTATCATGAAAAAGATCCAGTCAATGGTATATCTAATGCCTGGGAATATTATTTTCAGCAGCCAACATCATCTAGCTTAGAGGATGCTTATAAGAGTAAAGGCGCTGTTATTTTATCAAGTTTAGGTTATATTCAAGAAGAAGTTCCAAGTGATTTTAGATTTATTTATGATAAGAATATGCTAAAAAAGCATAATTATTATATATCGAAATATATGAAACTACGTCCAGAAGTAAATAAATATGTAAAAATAAGTGAAAAAGAGATATTTAAAGAAAAAAAGATTTTAGGAGTTTTTTATAGAGGAACTGACTATAATTATGCTAAAGGGCACTTTACACCTCCAAAACCGAATGTTTTATTAGCAAAAGTAAGAGAACTTTTTTTGCAATGGGGAATGGAATGGATTTTTTTAGTAACTGAAGAAGAAGAAGTTGTGAAAATATTTAAAAATGAATTTAATACAAAAGTGATTATAACAGATTCATCTCGTGTAAAAAGTTATAGTAAAGAAATGGGCGCCATTGCTAATTTCAAAAAAGATAACAATTATTTAAAAAATTTAAATTATTTAAGAGATATAATTTTATTATCTAAATGTCATTCATTAGTTTGTTCAAAAGCAAATGGTTCAGCAGCAGCTATCGAAATGAATAATAATAAATATATAAATAGATTTATTTTTGAACTCGGAACTAATTAATATTTTCTAATTTAGAACCTGAATGAGGAAAAGGATTATATTATTACAGTGTAGTTTTATTTAAAAATTAAATCAACTTTTGAAGGAGTTGCTTTATGAAAATTATTTTATTGTCCGGCGGCTCTGGCAAGCGTCTTTGGCCTCTTTCAAATAATCAGCGTTCCAAGCAGTTTATTCAAATTTTAAAAGATGAGAATGGATGTTTGGAGTCGATGGTGCAAAGAGTTTGGAGACAATTAGGAGCCATTGGTTTGCAAGATGATGTTTATATTGCAACCGGTGAAAATCAACGTTCAATTTTAAAGTCGCAATTAGGAATTTCTGATGAAAAAATTATTTCTGAGCCAACTCGGCGTGATACTTTCCCGGCGATTGCTTTGGCTAGTGTTTATTTAAAATCTATTGTTGGTATAGATGAAGGAGAAATAATTGCTGTATTGCCTGTTGACCCCTATGTTGAAGAAGACTTTTTTAAGACAATTTTGCAATTAAAAAAAATATTGAGTGAAGAAAAATCAACTTTAGGATTAATTGGTATTAGGCCGACTTATCCATCAGCAAAATATGGATATATCTTGCCTGAAGATTCTAAAGGTAGGAAAGTTGTTCGTTTTATTGAGAAACCGAGTGAGGAAGAAGCTAAAACTTGGATTCAAAAAGGTGCATTATGGAATGCGGGCGTTTTTGGTTATCGTTTGCAAACAATTTTAGATGTTCTTCGAGAAAAAGAGTTACCAATTGAGTATCAGCAATTAGTTGAAAAATACGATGCATTACCTAAAAATAGTTTTGATTATGAATTTGTGGAAAAGCAAAAAAATATTGCTTTTTTGCGTTATGATGGATTTTGGAAAGATCTGGGAACATGGAATACATTGACAGAAGAGATGGGAACGCAGGTTGTTGGTAAAGCTCAAATGATTGATAGCTCCAATACGCATATTATCAATGAATTAGAATTGCCAGTGGCGGTGATTGATTTGCAAGATGTTGTTGTTGCAGCTGGTTCTGAAGGCATTCTTGTTACAAGTAAGAAAGCTTCAACACGTGTTAAAGAAATTAATAATGAGTATTTTGAATCGATACGATTTATTGAAGAGGATTGGGGCGTGTGTCATACCCTGCATGAAGCAGGAGAATGTTGCACGACACATTATGAGATGAAAGATCATCAGCGATTAGATTTTGAATTAGGGATTAATCAAAAGTTGATTCGTTTATCTGGCGAAGGAACCGTTGCTCAAAATGGACAAAAGTATTCTGTTACCGGTCATGATAAATTTCATTTTGTTGTGGTAACAGAAGGATAAAGAAAGAGGAGAGAAATGTCAAAGAAAACGGCATTAATTACTGGAATTACTGGCCAGGATGGTTATCATTTATCAAAATTCTTATATGAAGAAAAAGGATATGAAGTATTTGGCATTATTCGTGGGCAAAATAATCCAAGGTATGAACAGGTCAAAAAAGAGTTGCCGTTTGTGAAATTAATTGAAGCGGATTTGATGGATGTTTCAAGTTTATATCATGCCATTTATAGTGTTTCTCCTGATGAAATTTATAATTTGGGAGCTATTTCATTTGTAGAATATTCTTTTAAAAATCCAATTTTGACTGCTGATGTAACTGCTAAGGGTGTTATAAACTTATTGGAAGCGATTCGGATAACGGGTTTTGAAAAGAAAATTCGCTATTATCAAGCTTCTAGTTCAGAAATGTTTGGTGGGACTAGCTATAACAGGCCCGAGAAGGGATATAATGAGGAATCTTTATTTCATCCGCGTTCGCCTTATGGAGTGGCCAAACTTTATGGGCATTGGATTACAAAAAATTATCGTGAAAGTTACGATATGTATGCTGTTTCGGGCATTCTTTTTAATCATGAAGGAGAGCATCGCGGTGAGGAGTTTGTTACCCGTAAAATTTCGAAAGCAGTTGCGAGGATTTCGTTAGGCTTGCAGGAAAAAATTGAACTGGGTGATTTATGGCCGAAGCGAGATTGGGGTTATGCTGGCGATTATGTCAAAGGTATGTGGCTGATGTTGCAGCAAGATAAAGCTGATGATTATGTCTTGGCCACAGGAGAGACGCATTCGATTGAAGACTTTTTAGATTTGGCGTTTGCAGAAATTGGCATTAAAGATTGGAAGCCTTATATTGTGCGAAATGAAGCCTTTACTCGTCCTGCAGAAGTGGATTTATTGTTGGGAGATCCTGCGAAGGCTGAGCGAGAATTAGGTTGGAAGCGGGAAGTGAATTTTTCTGATTTGGTAAGTTTGATGGTCCAGCACGATTTAAAAGAGCAGTCTAAATTAAATGGCATTGAGTAGTAGAGGAGAAAACAAAATAATGAATAAAGATGCTCGCATTTTTGTTGCCGGACATCGTGGATTAGTAGGTTCAGCAATTGTCAGAAATTTAGCAGCAAATGGTTATACAAATATTTTAACCAGAATTCATGAAGATTTAGATTTAACAGATCAGAGTGCGACGTATGATTTCTTTAAGACGACACGGTCAGAGTTTGTTTTTTTAGCAGCAGCGAAAGTTGGCGGAATTAACGCAAATAATACTTATCCAGCCGATTTTATTTTTGCAAATTTAGCCATTCAAAATAATGTAATTAAAGCAGCCCATGATTATCGAGTTAAGAAGTTATTATTTTTAGGTTCAACATGTATCTATCCAAAGATGGCGAAACAGCCGATTAAAGAAGAATATTTACTGACTGGACCTCTTGAAGAAACCAATGAAGCTTATGCCATAGCAAAAATTGCTGGTTTAGAAATGTGTAAATTTTTCAAACGTCAGTATGGAGATGATTTTATTAGTTGTATGCCAACGAATTTATATGGTCCTTATGATAATTTTGATTTAGAGAATTCACATGTATTGCCCGCAATGATTCATAAATTTCATGAAGCAAAGATAAATGAAGCGTCATCTGTTGAACTTTGGGGGACGGGGAAACCTTTGCGAGAATTTTTATATGTGGATGATATGGCTGACGCTTGTGTGTTTTTAATGAATCATTATGATGGAGAACAGCATGTAAATATTGGTACAGGTGTTGAAGTTACGATCAAAGAATTAGCTGAAAAGATTCGAAAAGTGGTGAGATTTGAAGGTGAAATTGTATTTAATACTGATATGCCAGATGGAACACCACGTAAGTTAGTTTCAAGTGAAAAGTTGCATAACTTAGGCTGGCGACATAAAGTGGAACTTGATGAGGGAATACAAAAAGCTTATGAGTGGTTTTTAAAAAGTATTAAAAATTAATTTATGAATATTAATGAGTATTTTAAATTTAATTTTGTATTGGAGATAAATAAGTGTGGAAGAATAGTTATAAACAATGGCTCACTTCTCCTGTTTTTGATGAAACAACTAAAAAAGAGTTACGTGCTTTTGAAGGAAACGATCAAGAGATTAACGATCGCTTTTATAAAGATTTAGAATTTGGTACGGGTGGTTTGCGTGCAATCATGGGTGCAGGGTGTAATCGCTTAAATAAATATACTGTGCGTAGAATTACACATGGTTATGGAAATTTTTTATTGAGTGAATACGGAGAAGAAGCAAAAGTTCGTGGTGTAGTTATTGCGCGTGATATGCGTTATAACTCAGAAGAATTCGCTCTTGAAGTGGCAAAAACTTTGGCAGCATTAGGAATTAAAACTTATTTGTTTAAAGAGATTACGACAACACCAGAATTATCTTTTGCCATTCCTTATTTGGATGCTATTGGTGGTGTGGTCATTACTGCCAGTCATAATCCGCCAAAGTATAATGGTTATAAAATTTATGATTATACAGGGTGCCAAGCGACACTTGTACTAGCTGAGAAAATTATTGAAGAAATTAATAAGATAACTGACTATGGCAGAGTCATGGTTTCAGATGAAAATTCTGCTTTGATTAATTGCTTGGACGATACAGTTGATACAGCATTTGTTGGAGCTGTAAAATCAAAGATGATTCATCCTGAAATAATCAAGCAAGTTGGTCAAGATTTTAAAATCCTTTATACACCTTTGCATGGAACAGGGCGCAAACCTATTTTTCGTGTGCTGGAGGAAGTTGGTTTTAAAAATATTTACACAGTTGAAGCGCAACTTATAGAAGATCCTGAATTTTCAACAGTAAAAAGTCCCAATCCCGAAGAAATAGCAGCTTTTGCTTTGGCATTAGAAGCTGCAAAAGCTAATGATGTAGATTTAATTATGGGAACTGATCCAGATTGTGATCGTGTAGGTGCTTTGGTTAAAGTTGAGAAAGAATATATTTCTTTAAATGGTAATCAATTAGGAAGTCTTTTAGTTTATTATTTGGTTACCACAAATGATAAAGCAAAATCAATGAATCATCCATATATTGTCAAAACGATTGTCACTTCTGAATTGGGGGCAGAAATTGCTCGTCGTTATGGTGTAGATGTTTATGATACGTTGACAGGTTTTAAATTTATTGGCGAGAAGATTAATGATATTGGTGATTCAGGCAAATTTTTAATAGGCTATGAGGAGTCTTATGGGTATTTAGTGGGTACTCATGCCCGTGATAAAGATGGTGTTAGCTCATCGCTTTTAATTGCTGAAATGGCGGCTTTCTATTATGCGCAAGGTAAAACGTTAATTGATATTTTAGAAGATATTTATAAAGAATTTGGTTATTCTAGGGAAGAATTAATTTCTAAAACTCTTAAAGGGCAAGATGGTATTCAAAAAATTAAGGAAATGATGGCGATTTTTCATTCGATCCCTGAAAGTAAAAAGTCAGAATTAGGCATTGTTAAAGTAAGTGATTATTTGCAGAAAATTGATGGTTTACCTAAATCAGATGTTTTGAAATTTTTCTTTGATGATGGTTCTTGGGTGGCTATTCGTCCTTCTGGAACCGAACCTAAGATTAAATTTTATTTGGGTGTTGTTGGTAGAAATACGGCAGATACCAAGAAAAGAATGGATAAGTTGAAAAGGTTTATTCAAAATTACAAGAAACCGATGGGGTAATAATGTTAAAAAAAACAATTGAAAAAGAATCCCCAAAAAAGATAGTAGTATTAAGGTTAATAGGCGGTTTGGGAAATCAACTATTTGAATATGCTTTTGCTTTAGCTATGGCGAAGAAAAATTGTGCTAGAGTTTTGATAGATACAAGAGAATATGAGGATGCAAGATCAAAAAAATATGTGCGTGATTTTGAATTAGGGATATATTTTAGCAATATTGATACAAATCTGTTTGGTACAAAAAAAGTTCCAAAATTTAGTTTTATTAAGTTTGAAATTTGTAAAAAGATATTCTCAACAGTTAAATTATTTGAAAATTTCTTTAAAAAGAATAATAAAAAAATATTTAAATTTTTTAAATTTTTTGGAATGAATTTTTGTGAACATGGTAACGGTGTAGTCCCTTGTATGAAAAAAAAGATCGAATATGTTTATGGATTTTTTCAAAATGTTGATTATGTTAATAAAATTTTAGATGAAATAAAATCAAATATAAAATTTACAGATAAACAGTTATCAGATGCTGCAAGTAAATTTTTAATGCAAATACAACAATCGGAAAATTCAGTTATGATTCATATAAGAAGAGGAGATTATGTAGATATTTCTTGGCCTTTATGTTCTAGAGATTATTATTTAAATGCTATTAAAATTATTAAGCAAAAGGTTGGCGGAGAATTATCGATTTTTGTATTTTCTGATGATATTCAAAAAGCAAAAGAGTTACTTGGAGATGACTATAATAATTTAGTTTGGATAGAAAATACTTCTACATGTGAAGATTTATATCTCATGAGCCAGTGTGAACATTTTATTATTGCAAACTCTACTTTTTCATGGTGGGGAGAAAAATTATCTAAAAATCAATTAAATAAAATTGTTATCGCTCCTGATGAATGGCCGTATGTTTTAGAAAAAGCCAATCTTTACGAAGATTATTATATTGTTTTAAATAATGATGGGGAGAATAATAGACCTGTCTGTCAATAACATTTGAAAATGTCTCAAAATTCTAAACCACATAAGCGAGAGTGTAAACTAAACTGTATAAGTGATAATTCTAGATAAAGTCACTACACAGTTTTTAATTATGCAAAAACCAAACCACAAGGAGGAAACAACGATGTCAAAAATATCACGCGACCCAAAATCTATAGAATTAGCTCAAAAAATCATAGACACCTACCACCCGGGCTCAGTTGAAGACATGCAAAACGCTCTCAAAGACATATTTGGCCCACTCTTTGAACAATTACTAAAAGGTGAACTGAACCACCATCTTGGCTACGAATCTAACT
>JAIRWP010000073.1 GCA_031268845.1 Lactobacillales bacterium
GCTCGTTGCTCGTTGCTCGTTGCTCGTTGCTCGTTGCTCGTTGCTCGTTGCTCGTTGCTCGTTGCTCGTTGACATTGTGCACACCTCCTTCTCGCTTGTCAAATTATTTGATCTACCAACACGGGGATGATACCATAACTAAAAATAATTTTCAAATAGTATTCTTTGATTAACTCTCAAGCATGATATAATAATTTCATACCGGAGGTGTGGTATGGAGTATATATCAATAGCCAAAATCGCCCAAAAATGGAAAGTTTCAAAGCATTTCGTTCGAAATTATGCATCACTTGGTCAAATCGATGGAGCGATTTTAAAAGATAAAGCTTGGTTTATTCCTGCCGATGCAGAGAAACCAGAACGATTAAATAAAGTTTCAAAACAACTTGTAACCTTGCTTGGGAAATTGCAAACTGAAAAAGAATCGAAGGTTAAGGGCGGTATTTACCATAAAATTCAAATCGAGCTTACTTATAATTCAAATCATATTGAAGGCAGCAAACTCACATATGATCAAACTAGATACATTTATGAAACCAATACGATTGGAATCGATTCTAAAGTGGTGAATGTAGATGACATTGTCGAAACTGTTAACCACTTCAAAGCTATCGATACCATTATTGAACAAGCAAAACAGCCTCTTAATGAGAAACTAATAAAATTTCTTCATCAAACTTTAAAAAATGGAACAAGCGATTCTCGTAAGGAATGGTTTGCAGTTGGCAATTATAAAAAATTACCAAATGAGGTTGGTGGAAGATCAACGGCATCGCCTGAAGAAGTGCCCAGTAAAATTAAAAAATTAATTGCAAATTATAATGAAGCTCAGACAAAAACATTTGAAGAAATTATTGAGTTTCATTATAAGTTTGAAGCCATCCATCCCTTTCAAGATGGAAACGGTCGTGTGGGACGTTTGCTTTTATTTAAGGAGTTACTTAGAAATAATATCGTACCTTTTATCATCGATGAAGAGTTAAAGGTGTTTTATTATCAAGGACTTGCTGAATGGGAAAATGAAAGAGACTACTTACTTGATACTTGCTTGACAGCACAAGATAAATTCAAAAAATATTTGGATTATTTTCGAATCTCATTTGAATGATGTACTAGTAATAATGTAGTAGAAAAATTTATTTATATCCTTGGCTGCCATACTAAATCAGCTTCTTTTTTTGAATCATTAATAAATGTTTTGGGCTGATGTTTAAACATTTTACTAGCATTTTGATGATCTGTCTTTTTTTTATCCAGTCAGTGGACGGGTTTGAGTTACAACTTGCCACGAATAGTAACGATGTAATTAAAACTTGCACGAAATTTGAATTCATAGTATGATGGCAAAGGTATTCTGTTTGAAAGCAGAAACTGTTTAAGAATTTGTTTAGCATTTTTTAAAATAATTTAGTTAGATGTGCTGACAAAGCTTAAATTTGGCTGTGAAGCAGGAGGTTGCGATACGCTCGGATGCATTGCCATGCATTGAGCGTCGGTGTTTCTGTGGAGCTAGGCCTATTTTAAAAATAGACGAGGGAGGAAAAAAGATGGCAAAACAGAAAATTCGTATTCGTTTAAAAGCATACGAACATCAGCTTCTTGATCAATCAGCAGAAAGAATCGTGGAAACAGCAAAACGTACAGGAGCTAGCGTATCTGGCCCGATTCCGTTGCCAACAGAGCGTGCAATTTATACTGTGATTCGGGCGACGCATAAATATAAAGATTCGCGTGAACAGTTTGAAATGCGCACTCATAAGCGTTTGATTGATATTGTTAATCCAACGCCAAAAACAGTTGATGCGTTGATGAAACTTAACCTTCCATCAGGGGTAAATGTTGAAATTAAGTTATAAAAAATAAAGTAAATGGAGGTGTATTCATGGCTAAAGGAATCTTAGGGAAAAAAGTAGGAATGACGCAAATTTTTACGGAAACTGGAGAATTAATTCCTGTAACAGTAATTGAAGCAGCACCAAATATTGTTTTGCAAGTCAAAACGATGGCAACAGATGGTTATGAGGCAATTCAAGTTGGTTTTGATGATAAGCGTGAAATTTTAGCGAACAAACCTGTAAAAGGTCATGTTGCAAAAGCGAACACGGCTCCTAAGCGCTTCATTCGTGAATTTAGAGATGTTGAGCTGGGAGACTATGAAGTTGGAAAAGAAATAAAAGCAGATATTTTTGAAGCAGGAGATATTGTGGATGTAACAGGTACATCTAAAGGTAAAGGATTTCAAGGAGCTATTAAGCGTCACAGGCAAGCTCGCGGTCCAATGTCTCATGGTTCAAGATATCATCGTCGTCCAGGGTCAATGGGGCCAGTTGCACCAAACCGTGTATTCAAAAATAAACGTTTACCAGGACGTATGGGTGGTAAACGTGTAACAATTCAAAATTTAGAAATTGTTCGTGTGAATGGCAAGCGTAATGTGATCCTTATAAAAGGGAATATTCCAGGAGCTAAGAAATCATTAATTACTATTAAATCCGCAGTGAAAGCTGCTCAATAATTGACGAAAGGAGGAACTTAAGGAATGGCAAATGTAGCATTGTTTAAGCAAGATGGAACGAAAGCTGGAGAAATTACTTTAAATGATGACATTTTTGGAGTTGAAGTAAATGAATCTGTTGTTTTTGATGTAATTCTTAGTCAACGTGCGTCACAGCGCCAAGGTACACATGCGGTGAAAAATCGTTCAGCCGTAGCAGGCGGTGGACACAAACCATGGCGACAAAAGGGAACAGGGCGCGCTCGTCAAGGGTCAATTCGTTCTCCACAATGGCGTGGCGGAGGTGTTGTTTTTGGTCCAACTCCGCGAACTTATTGCTATAAACTTCCAAGAAAAGTTCGTAGATTAGCGCTTAAATCTGTTTATTCAGAAAAAGTAGCTAAAAATAAATTAATAGCAGTCGAAGGATTAATTTTTAATGCACCAAAAACAAAGGAATTTGCAAAGGTATTATCTAATTTAGCAATTGACAAAAAGATTTTGGTTATACTTGAAGAGGTAAATGATTTTGTAGAATTATCTGCACGTAATCTTCCAAATGTTCAAGTGACTACGGCTAAACGTGCCAGTGTTTTGGATATTGTTTCTAATGATAAATTGTTGATTACGCAGGCTGCTCTATCACAAATTGAGGAGGTACTTGCTTAATGAATTTATATGATGTGATTATCAAACCTTTGATTACAGAAGCTACGATGCTTGCAATGGATGATAAAAAATATACTTTTTTAGTAAATATCCATGCCAATAAAACTTTAGTCAAGCAGGCTGTAGAAGCTGTGTTTGAAGGAGTTAAAGTGGATAAGGTAAATATTTTAAATGTTAAGCCTAAGTTTAAGCGTGTAGGACGTCATAGCGGTTTTACGAAAAAAAGTCGCAAGGCGATTGTGACCTTAACAAAAGAATCTAAAGCTATAAAAATTTTTGCTGAAGAGGCTGAGAAAAAAGCTTAAAAAAAGTGTTGTTAGATTAAATGTTGACGCAAGTTAGTGGACAAAAAGGTAAAAATAAAGCACCTCTTCGCTTCCGCTGCAGAGGTATACCTTGCTGGACGTACTTTTATTGAAAAATAAGGAAATACTACAATTTCCTTTGGAAATTGATCCATCAAGGCAAAAAGGAGGGAAAAACGTGGCGATCAAAACATACAAACCAACATCTAATGGACGTCGTAATATGACGGCATCTGATTTTGCAGAAATTACAACCAATAAGCCGGAAAAAACATTATTACGTCCATTGAAGAATAATGCTGGTCGTAATAATAATGGACGGATTACTGTTCGTCATCAAGGCGGTGGACATAAACGTCAATATCGTTTAGTAGATTTTAAACGTAATAAAGATGAAATAGCTGCAACAGTTAAAACAATTGAGTATGATCCAAATCGCTCTGCAAATATTGCATTGATTATATATGCTGATGGTGTGAAATCATATATTTTAGCACCAAAAGGCTTAGAAGTAGGAATGAAAGTCGAGTCTGGTTCAGATGCGGATATCAAGATTGGAAATGCTTTGCCTCTAGAAAAGATTCCAGTAGGTACTGTAATTCATAATATTGAGCTAAAACCTGGAAAGGGTGGGCAATTGATTCGCTCAGCTGGATGTAGTGCACAAGTTTTAGGTAAAGAAGGTAAATATGTTCTTATTCGCTTGAATTCTGGTGAAGTTCGCATGATTTTAGCAACTGCGCGGGCAACAGTTGGAACAATTGGGAATGAGCAACATGAATTGATTAATATCGGTAAAGCTGGGCGTTCTCGTTGGTTAGGTAAACGTCCAACAGTTCGTGGATCAGTTATGAATCCGAATGATCACCCACATGGTGGTGGTGAAGGTAAAGCGCCAGTTGGACGCAAAGCACCAGTGTCTCCGTGGGGTCAACCAGCGATTGGATATAAGACTCGTAGTAAAAAGGCGAAGTCTGATAAGTTAATCATTCGTAGAAAAAATGCGAAGTAAAGGAGGGTAACTATGGGTCGTAGTCTGAAAAAAGGACCTTTTGCTGATGAGCATTTGATAAAAAAAGTTAAAGCTCAAGCAGATTTAGAAAAGAAAAAAGTTATTAAAACTTGGTCACGTCGTTCCACAATTTTTCCAAGTTTTGTAGGCTATACAATTGCTGTTTATGATGGACGTAAACATGTTCCTGTATATATCCAAGAAGATATGGTTGGACATAAGTTAGGTGAATTTGCACCAACGCGCACATTCCGTGCTCATGCTGGTGACGATAAAAAGACACGTCGAATTTAAGGGAGGATAAAGCAATGTTAGAACAAATTACATCCGCTAAAGCAACTGCTAGAACAGTTCGTATTTCTCCTCGTAAAACGCGTTTAGCTATCGATTTAATTCGCGGAAAAAAGATTGCTGATGCGTTGGCGATTTTAAAATTCGCGCCTAATAAAGCAGCAACAATCATTGAGAAAGTATTGAGCTCTGCAATTGCAAATGCAGAAAATAATTTTGATTTAGATAAAGAAGATTTATATGTTTCTGAAGCTTATGTAAATGAAGGACCAACAATGAAACGTATTCGCCCTCGGGCCAAAGGTTCAGCTTCACCGATTAATAAACGCACAAGTCATATTACAGTTGTTGTGGCGGAAAAAGAAGCTTAAAAATTTCAAGTAAGAGCTTGTTAACGATCTCTCTATTGATGAATTTTTCGAGAAATTTTTGTGCATTTTTAGGAAAAAAACGTAGGTTTAGCGCTGCTAAATCGAGGCTTTTTGACAAAGAAAGGCACAAAATTGCCAAAAAAGTCGCAATTATGGAGATCGTTAACAAGCTCTAAGGAGGGGTTTATATTGGGTCAAAAAGTACATCCAGTAGGTATGCGTATCGGGATTATCCGTGATTGGGAAGCAAAGTGGTATGTCGAAAAAGAATACGCAACTTATTTGCATGAAGATTTAAAAATTCGTGATTTTCTTCAAAAGAAACTTCAAAGCGCTGCTGTAGCAAAAATTGAAATTGAACGTTCAACTAAAAAAGTGACTGTTACAATTTCAACAGCCAAACCTGGAATAGTGATTGGTAAAGGCGGTTCAGAAATCGAAATAACTCGTAAAAAATTAGAGAATTTAACAGGAAAACGCGTGCATATCAATGTTGTGGAAATCAAGAAACCAGAGCTTGAAGCAAAATTGGTTGCTGAAACGATTGCACGTGATTTAGAACGTCGGGTTGCTTTTCGTCGTGCACAAAAACAAGCTATTCAAAGAACAATGCGCTCTGGGGCCAAAGGAATTAAAACACAAGTATCTGGTCGTTTAAATGGCGCTGATATTGCACGTACAGAAGGCTATTCTGAAGGAACGGTTCCTTTACATACCTTGCGTGCAGATATTGATTATGTCTGGGAAGAAGCAGACACAACTTATGGAAAGTTAGGTGTTAAGGTTTGGATTTATCGTGGTGAAATTCTTCCAGCTAAAAAAGCGTCCGAGAAGGGAGGGGAATGATCAATGTTAGTACCAAAACGTGTAAAACACCGTCGTGAGTTTCGTGGCAAAATGCGCGGTGAAGCAAAAGGCGGTAAAAAGGTAGTATTTGGTGAGTGGGGATTGCAAGCACTTAATTCTCATTGGATTACTAACCGTCAGATCGAAGCAGCACGGATTGCGATGACACGGTTTATGAAACGTGGTGGGAAGGTATGGATTAAAATTTTCCCTCACAAGTCTTATACAGCTAAAGCTATTGGAGTTCGTATGGGTTCTGGTAAAGGAGCCCCTGAAGGGTGGGTAGCACCTGTAAAGCGTGGTAAGATTATGTTTGAAGTTGCTGGCGTTTCTGAAGAAGTGGCGCGTGAAGCATTACGTCTTGCTTCGCATAAATTGCCAGTAAGAACAAAAGTGGTAAAACGCGAGGAAGTAGGTGTTTTAAATGAAGGTTAGTGAAGTTCGTGAACTAACATCTGCAGAGTTAGCCGCTAAAGAAAAAGAATTAAAAGAAGAACTTTTTAATTTACGTTTTCAAGCAGCAGTGGGTCAATTAGAAAACACTGCGCGTATCAAAAAGGTGCGCAAGACAATTGCGCGTATTAAAACAGTTCAAAGAGAAAAGACATTAAATAATTAAAATATGCAAAAAAAAAAATCTTTGTTCAGAAAGGAGCATTTTGCGTATGGTTGAACGTAATAATCGTAAAGTTTACCAAGGACGTGTAGTTTCAGACAAGATGGATAAAACAATTACTGTTTTAGTAGAAACGAAGAAAAATCATCCTATTTATGGAAAGCGCATGAATTATTCAAAAAAGTACAAAGCACATGATGAAAAAAATGTCGCTAAAATGGGAGATATTGTCAAGATTATGGAAACAAGACCTTTATCAGCGACAAAGCGTTTTCGTTTGCTAGAAGTGGTAAAAGAAGCAGTGATTATTTAGTTATTTGTTGTGAAGGGAGGGATATAAGTGATCCAAGCGGAGAGTCGTTTAAAGGTTGCGGATAATTCCGGAGCACGTGAGATTTTAACTATTAAAGTTTTGGGTGGTTCTGGTCGTAAAATCGCTAATATTGGAGATGTCATTGTAGCAACCGTGAAGCAAGCCATTCCAGGTGGTGTTGTTAAAAAGGGTGAAGTTGTTAAGGCAGTGATTGTTCGAACTAAATTTGGTGCACGTAGAGTTGATGGTTCTTATATTAAATTTGATGAAAATGCTGCCGTTATTATTCATGATGATAAAAGTCCACGTGGTACGCGTATTTTTGGACCAGTGGCTCGTGAGTTGCGTGAAGGAAACTTTATGAAAATTGTTTCTCTTGCGCCGGAGGTTTTATAAAAAAGTGAATTTCAGATATAGAGGAGGAGCTCGAATGAAAAATAATATTAAAGGAGCAAGAGGTTTAAAAATATTATTTACAATGGCAGCGATAATAAGCTGTTGTTTTATCTATAATTCGGTAAGTGCTGTTGAAAAAGAGGTTATTGATAGTGCTTGTAATGAATTAACTGCAGTTGATATGGTGCAATTGCCACCTTCTAACGGAATATTATAAAGATTAAAGGTGTATGGGATCGTTTTTCTTTATGTTTGACACAAGAAGATAAACAAGAGTGTGCTGCGACATTAGAAGCATTTGGTGAAGAAATAGCTTTCTCAATTGGAGAAGTACAAGAATTATCAGAAAATCCAAATCATCCAGCATTGCTTATGTGGAGGAGGAAGTTATTAGTTAATTTGATAGGATTATTTCAAAACTTAGATAGCAGTGTTGATTTAACAAGATTAATTGAATTAGAACAAAGAGCATTTCAAGTGCTTTTAGATGAACAGATAGATTGGGAAAGAAGTCGAAGGGTTTTTGAAGAGCAATCTTTAGTTGAAAGACCAATAGATTCAACAGAACAAGTTCAAGCAGAAGCAGAAGCAAGGCGTGCTCGTTTATATGATGGACGACCAAACGGTACTCATTGGTATAGGGGTGTTGCTGGCCCTAGAGGAGCTGCTAAGCCAACAAGTGTTACGATTCATAATACGGCAGGTGCGAGCTCATCAGAACACTACAGAAATTGGCTTTTAAGTGGTGAAACTCTTTGTGCGGCTCATGAATATTGGGATAAATATGGAGCTTTTTATGCAGAATCATTAGGAAATAGATCTTGGCATTGTGGTAATGGAGATGGCAATTTAAATTCTATTGGTTTAGAAGTTTGTCATGATTTTGGTGAAAACCCAAGAGCTTTTTTGGGAGCAGAGCAAAAAGTGTTTATACGTGCTGCTGAAATTTTAAAATGTTTGGTCTTCCTGCAAATGAGAATACAATTAAATTTCATTGTGAATGGTCTGCAACTGAGTGTCCATGGCGAACGATTCAAGTGCATGGTGGTGGAGATCATTGGGATGCTGCTGTTAAGCAAAGAGCGAAAGACTGGGTTATTCGTGAAATCGATAAATTAATGCAAGGCAATCAACCGACATCAATTGAAGAAACAATGGAGACGTTAAAGGGCTGGCCAAGTTATGAAGAAGTTACTGCTAGACGTGAATAAATGGAAAGTTGAATTTAGCTAAATTATATCCAAAGCATTGCCTTCGTTTATGTAGTCGAACTAATGCAGGGAGGTGCGAAGAATGTTTGTTAAAAAAGGCGATAGAGTTAAAGTGATTAGTGGTAAAGATAAGGGCAAAGAAGGCGTTGTTTTAACGGCTTTGCCTAAAAAAGAGAAGGTTATTGTTGAAGGTATCAACAAATTTAAAAAACATCAAAAACCGAACAATACTAATCAACAAGGTGGAATTATTGAAGCAGAAGCGCCGATTCATGTTTCTAATGTGCAAGTATTAGATAAAAATGGTGTTGCTGGTCGTGTTGGTAAAAAACAAATTGATGGCAAAAAAGTTCGTTACAATAAAAAATCTGGCGAAATTTTAGATAGATAATACTAGTTCAAGGAAGGAGGGATTCATTTAATGAGCCGTCTAAAAGAGAGATATACTAAAGAAATTGTTAAAGCTTTGATGGAAAAATTTAGCTATACTTCGGTTATGCAAGCACCCAAAGTGGAGAAGATTGTAATTAATATGGGTGTTGGTGATGCGGTTTCTAATGCTAAAAACTTGGATAAAGCAGTAGAAGAGCTAGCCTTAATTTCAGGGCAAAAACCAATTATTACTAAAGCCAAGAAATCGATTGCTGCTTTTCGTTTGCGTGAAGGGATGCCAATCGGGGCAAAAGTGACTTTGCGTGGGGTAAGGATGTATGAATTTTTAGACAAATTAGTAACCGTTGCCTTACCGCGTGTTCGTGATTTTCATGGCGTATCAGTCAAATCTTTTGATGGTCGCGGAAATTATACATTAGGGATAAGAGAGCAGTTGATCTTTCCAGAAGTGGATTATGATTTGGTAGATAAAGTTCGTGGGATGGAAGTTGCAATTGTAACAACGGCTAACACAGATGAAGAAGGCCGTGAGTTGCTTGCACAACTTGGAATGCCGTTTCAAAAGTAATGATGGAAATAAGGGAGGCGTAATTAAAAATGGCAAAAAAATCAATGATTGCTAAACAAAAGCGTCCTGCAAAGTTTTCAACGCAAGGCTATACACGTTGTAAACGTTGTGGACGTCCTCATTCAGTTTATCGTAAATTTCATCTTTGCCGCATTTGCTTGCGTGAACTTGCCTACAAAGGTCAAATTCCTGGAGTGCGCAAAGCTAGTTGGTAAGGAAAAAGGAGGGAACGCTTTAATGGTCATGACAGATCCAATTGCAGATTTTCTAACGCGTATTCGCAATGCCAATATGGCAAAGCACAAATTATTAGAAATACCTGCATCAAAAATGAAACGTGACATTGCCGAAATTTTAAAAAAAGAAGGTTTCGTGAAGAATGTTGAGTATATAGAAGATGATAGACAAGGAATTATTCGTATATTCTTGAAATATACTAGAAATGGCGAACGTGTGATTACAAACTTAAAACGTATTTCAAAACCTGGTTTGCGTCAATATGTAAGAAACAATGAAGTACCGAAAGTGTTAAATGGTTTAGGAGTTGCAGTTATTTCGACTTCAGAAGGGTTATTGACGGATAAAGAAGCTCGCGCTCGTAATATCGGTGGCGAAGTTATCGCGTATGTTTGGTAAGTCTTAAAATTAAAGATTAAAGAAATTTGAAATTGAATGCTAAGAACCTGTTAACGATCTCTAACGAAGTGAATCCCGTTATACAAATTGTAATCAAGCAAAGCTTGAAACAACTTGTAATAACCCGATAGGTTTTTTGAGCTATTTTTTCACAATTTGAGGCAAAAAACGCAGGTTTAGTGATTCTAAACCGAGGCTCCCGTTCCCACGATTTGTAATCAAGTAAAACTTGAACAAATCGTAAGGAACCCGACAGGTTTTTTAACAAAAAAGTGTGGAAAAATAGCCAAAACTATTCATCGCTCCGAGATCGTTAACAGGTTCTAAAAAGGAGGTGTCATAAGTGAGTCGTATAGGTAAAAAGATAGTTGTACTGCCGGCTGGTGTTGAAGTAAAAGCAGATGGTAGCAATGTTACTGTTAAAGGACCAAAAGGTGAATTATCACGCACGCTTTCTTCTAAAATTTCAATGAAACAAGAAGGAAGTGAAATAACTTTTACACGTCCTGATGATACTAAAGAGATGAAAACTATTCATGGTACAACACGTGCGAATTTTAACAATATGGTCGTTGGTGTAAGCGTTGGTTTTAAAAAAGAATTAGAATTGCGCGGGGTTGGTTATCGTGTGCAACTTAAAGGTAAAAATCTTGAGCTAAATTTAGGAAAATCTCATTCGGATGTAGTTGAAGCTCCGACAGGAATTACTTTTACTGTTTCTTCTGTAACATCAATTGTTGTTGAAGGAGCAAATAAAGAAGTTGTTGGTGAAACAGCTGCTTATATCCGTTCTCTTCGTCCACCAGAGCCGTATAAAGGTAAAGGTGTGCGTTATGTTGGAGAGTATGTTAAACATAAAGAAGGTAAGACTGGTAAATAAAATTTTAATTTTACTTAGAAATTGCTTCGTCAATCTCATCCTCGCGTACCATAGTACGCCACGGACGGAACACGCACTGCGTGTGAGATTTTCTCGCACTTCCGTCGTAAAATATAAAATAAATTTTGCTTAACGTCTTTGCTATAATTTCTCACTCGTGTATATTAATACACGTCGTTTAAAATTCTACGCAAATCTGCGTTGCAAAAAAATACTAGCATCTTTGCTGCAATTTTAATTCATAATTATTGCAAAAATAGTAAATAAAATAAATAATCAGAGGTGAAGATTTTGATTTTAAAGCCAGATAAAAATAAAACACGTAAAAAACGTCATATGCGTGTTAGAAATAAACTCTCTGGTACTGAAAAGCGCCCACGTTTGAATGTTTTTCGTTCAAATTCAAACATTTATGCTCAAGTAATTGATGACATAAAGGGTGTGACGCTTGCAAGTGCCTCTACATTAGATAAAGAAATTTCAGGTGAAACAAAAACCAAAAAAGCGTCTGCTGTTGGTAAATTAGTTGCTGAACGCTCTCTTGCAAAAGGCATTAAGACAGTGGTCTTTGACCGTGGTGGGTACCTTTACCATGGACGCGTACAAGCTTTAGCACAAGCAGCACGTGAAAATGGATTAGAATTTTAAAAAGAGGAGGAGTACATATTCATGGTTTATATTGATCCAAAAACTTTGGATTTAGAAGATCGCGTTGTAGCTATTAACCGTGTAACAAAAGTTGTCAAAGGTGGACGTCGTTTACGTTTTGCGGCTTTAGTTGTGGTTGGTGATAAAAATGGACATGTCGGTTTTGGAACAGGGAAAGCTCAAGAAGTTCCTGAAGCAATTCGTAAAGCTATTGAATCAGCAAAGAAAAACTTAATTGAAGTACCTATGGTCGGTACTACAATTTTGCATGAAGTAATTGGCGTATTTGGTGGCGGACGGATTTTAATGAAGCCAACAGTAGAAGGTTCTGGAGTTGCTGCTGGTGGACCAACTCGTGCTATATTAGAATTGGCTGGAATTGCCGATATCACTTCAAAATCTTTAGGTTCAAATACGCCGATTAATGTTGTTCGTGCAACTGTTGCTGGATTGCAACAATTGAAAAGAATCAATGATGTAGCTAAGTTACGCGGCGTTTCTGTTGAGAGTCTAAAAGCTTAAGGAGGGAAGAGAATGGCTGAATTAAAAGTAACTTTAACTAAATCAGTAATTGGACGTCCTCAAAATCAACGTGATACGGTGAAAGCATTAGGTTTAAGAAAATTACATAGTTCAGTTGTAAAACCTGATAACGTAGCAATTCGTGGAATGGTTTCGACTGTATCGCATTTAGTGGATGTTGAAGAATTAAGTAATATTTAAGCAGGGAGGTGCCTATAAATGAAACTTCATAAATTAAAACCTGCCAAAGGATCTCGTCGCGCATGTAATCGTGTAGGGCGCGGAACTTCTTCTGGAAATGGTAAAACTTCAGGTCGTGGCCAAAAGGGACAAAAAGCTCGTTCTGGTGGTGGTGTTCGTTTAGGCTTTGAAGGTGGACAAACACCATTATTCCGTCGTTTACCAAAACGAGGATTTACAAATATTAATCGCAAAGAGTATGCAATTATTAACTTGGATATTTTAAATCGTTTTGATGATGGTTTTGAAGTAACTCCAGTAGCGCTAGTAGATGCAGGGATTGTTAAAAACGAAAAAGCTGGTATTAAAGTATTGGCTAATGGCGAATTAACCAAAAAATTAACAGTTAAGGTAGCGAAATTTTCTAAGGCAGCTGAAGAAGCAATTGTTGCAGCTGGAGGATCAATTGAGGTGATCTAATGTTTAAATTGTTAAAAAATGCTTTCAATGTAAAAAAGATTCGATCGAAAATTTTATTTACTGTTTTTGTTTTATTTGTTTTTCGTGTAGGGACTCATATCACAGTTCCTGGTGTTAATGCACATGTATTAAGCAAACTGCAAGATATGCCGTTTTTAAATCAGATGAGCCTTATTAGTGGTGGCGGTATGCAGAATTTTTCTGTTTTTGCAATGGGTGTTTCGCCATCTATCACAGCTTCTATTATTATTCAAATGTTGCAAATGGATATTGTTCCTAAGCTTGTTGAATGGTCTAAGCAAGGTGAAGTTGGACGTAAAAAAACAAATCAAGTAACTCGTTATCTTACGCTAGCTATAGCTTTTCTTCAGTCTATTGGGATTACAACTTTATTTAATGGAATGTCACAACAAGGTTTGGTGCCAAAGCCAACACCTGGAACTTTTATCTTAATTGGTTTGATTTTAACAACAGGAACAATGTTTGTGAATTGGTTAGGTGAGCAGATTACAGAAAAAGGTTTTGGTAATGGTGTTTCCATGATCATTTTTGCAGGGATTATTTCTTCAGTGCCTTCTAGTGTCAAAGATTTGTGGGATGATTATTTTGTGAATATTTCTTCAGCTGATCTTTGGAAATCGTTTATCTTTATTATTGCTTTATTATTGGCTGTTATTGTTATTGTTACTGTTACAACTTTTGTGCAACAAGCAGAGCGTAAAATTCCTATTCAATATACAAAACGTGTACAAGGTGCACCAACAAGCTCTTATTTACCATTGAAAGTGAATGCTGCTGGGGTAATTCCGGTAATTTTTGCTAGTTCAATTATTACGATTCCAAGTGCCGTTATCCAAACTTTATCTACATGGATGCCGTCATTAGGCGAACAAAAATGGATTGAAACATTGATGTATGTCTTTAGTTATCAAACGCTTCCGGGTGGGATTCTTTATGCTTTGTTGATTATAGGATTTACGTTTTTCTATGCTTTTGTACAAGTTAACCCTGAAAAGTTAGCAGAAAATTTGCAAAAACAAGGTTCGTATATTCCGCGCGTTCGTCCAGGTAAAGGAACAGAGGAATATGTCTCAAAATTATTGATGCGCTTATCAACGGTTGGGGCTCTTTTCTTAGGAGTTATAGCATTATTGCCGATTATTGCTTCCATGCTTATTGGCGAAAACAAGAGTGCTTTAAAAGGATTGGGACTTGGAGGAACCAGTTTGCTAATTATTATTGGCGTGGCTTTAGAAGCTGCTAAGCAGTTGGAAGGTTTAATGTTAAAGCGTCGATATGTCGGCTTTATCAATACTGAAGAGTAAAGTAAAGGATAATTTTAGATGAATTTATTAATTATGGGCTTGCCTGGCGCAGGGAAAGGCACGCAAGCTGAGCGGATTGTTGCAACTTTTCATATTCTGCAAATATCTACAGGGGATATATTTCGTTCAGCAATGAAAAAACAAACAAAGCTTGGTTTAAAAGCAAAGGCGTTTATTGATAAAGGCGAATTAGTTCCTGATAAAGTGACCAATGGTATTGTGAAAGAACGTTTAGCAGAAAATGATGCAGATGGTGGTTTTTTGTTAGACGGGTTTCCCAGAACAATGGATCAGGCGATAACACTAGATATTATGCTAAGTGAATTGCAGAAAAAAATTGATGCAGTGATCAATATTAAAGTCGAACCAGAAATTTTGATCGAACGTTTAGCAGGGCGTTTTATTTGTCGCGATTGTGGAGCAACTTACCATAAGCTAAACAATCCACCAAAAGTTAAAGGAGTTTGCGATCGCTGTGGCAGTCATAACTTCTATCAACGAGATGACGACAAACCTGAAACAGTTAAAAATCGTTTAGATGTCAACGTGAAACAAAGTCAGCCAATCCTTGCTTATTATGAAAAACAAGGACTAATTTATAATATAGATGGCAATCGTGACATTGATTTAGTTTTTGCAGATGTTAAAGCAATTATTGAAAATATAAGACAAGCATGATTTTGTATTCTTGTCAAATATTAAATCATATGTTAAACTTCTAAAGTATGGCTATTTGTATAATAGCGCTTTTGTAAAGTTACAGAGAATTTAATTTTTTATGTACATAAATATTTAGCTTTAGAGCATGTTTTATCTAAAGCTTTTGGTTTTTTGAATTGGAGGAACTTTAGTGGCAAAAGAGGATATGATCGAGATCGAAGGGCTGGTTGTCGATACTTTGCCGAATGCTATGTTTACAGTTGAGCTTGAAAATGGTCATAAAATTTTAGCTACTGTATCTGGTAAAATTCGGAAAAACTATATTCGTATTTTAACTGGAGATAAAGTTACGATAGAAATGTCACCTTATGATTTGACTCGTGGTCGTATCACTTATCGCTTTAAGTAAGTTCACTGAGTAATTGAAGTAGTCGACAATATATAAAGCCTTTATTGTCGTTTCATAAGTTTTCGTAGGAGGTTGTCATGAAGGTAAGGCCGTCAGTAAAACCAATGTGTGAGCATTGTAAGATTATTCGTCGTCATGGTCGAGTAATGGTGATTTGTTCAGCAAATCCAAAGCATAAACAGCGTCAAGGATAAAGGGGAGGTAAATAATAAATGGCTCGTATTGCAGGAGTTGATATTCCGCGTGATAAGCGTGTTATAATTTCGCTTACTTATATATATGGCATTGGCAAGACAACAGCTAAAAAAGTATTGGCAGCTGCGGGTGTGTCAGAAGAAGTTCGAGTAAAAGATTTAACGACTAACCAAGAAGATGCAATTCGCCGTGAGGTAGATAAGTTAAAAGTTGAGGGTGAGCGTCGTCGTGAAGTTAACTTAAATATTAAACGTTTAATGGAAATTGGTTCATATCGTGGAATGCGTCATCGTCGTGGGTTACCAACCCGTGGACAAAATACGAAAAATAATGCACATACACGTAAAGGTTCTGCTAAAGCAATTGCAGGTAAAAAGAAATAATGAATAAGTAGATTTTAAGGAGGTTAGTGGTAAATAATGGCAAAAAAAATTGCTCGTAAGCGCCGTGTAAAAAAGAATATCGGAGTTGGTATTGCACATATTCATTCAACTTTTAATAATACGATTGTTATGATTACGGATGTTCATGGAAATGCTTTAGCTTGGTCTTCTGCAGGTGCTTTGGGATTTAAAGGCTCTAAAAAATCTACTCCTTTTGCTGCGCAGATGGCAGCTGATGCAGCCTCGAAATCTGCGATGGAACATGGCTTAAAATCAGTAGAAGTTACAGTTAAAGGTCCTGGTTCAGGTCGTGAAGCGGCAATTCGTTCGCTTCAAGCAGCAGGATTAGCTGTTACAGCAATTCGTGATGTAACTCCAGTACCGCATAATGGTACTCGTCCTCCAAAACGTCGTCGTGTTTAAATGAGTCTGTTTATGTAAAAAATTATTGCATAATATGTTTTTTTGCTAGAGACAAGTTAACAGACTCTAAAGAAAATAAGCAGATTCTAATAAATGTTCCAGCTATTAAGGGAGGTAAAGATAGATTGATTGAATTTGTAAAACCAAAGATTACAAAGATTGATGAAGCTACAGATTATGGTAAGTTTGTGATAGCACCTCTTGAAGGAGGCTATGGTACTACTTTAGGAAATTCATTACGTCGTATTTTATTATCATCCCTTCCTGGTGCTGCAGTTAAAAACGTTCAAATTGATGGTGTCTTGCATGAGTTTTCTTCAATATCAGGTGTGCGCGAAGATGTTACTCAGATTATTTTAAATCTCAAAGGTCTAGCTTTGAAGATGCTTGTTAATACTGAAAAAACATTAGAAATTGATATTACAGGTCCAAAAGTTGTAACTGCAGGTGATATTTTAACAGATGCAGATGTTGAGATTTTAAATAAGGATTTATATATTTGTACTGTTGCGAAAAATGCTACATTTAGAGCCTCTATTGTTGTTACTTTAGGATGTGGATATGTTTCAGCCGATGAAAATAAGCAAGAGAATACGTTAATTGGTGTTTTAGCGACTGATTCTCTTTATACGCCGGTTCGTCGTGTAAATTATCAAGTAGAGGCGATGCGTCTTGGAAAACGTGATGACTATGATAAGTTAACGTTAGAAATATGGACGGATTCTTCTTTAAGTACGGAAGAGGCAATTAGTCTATCTTCAAAAATTTTAATTGAACATTTAACTCTTTTATCAAATTTAGCAAAAATTTCTATCCCTACAGAAATCATGTTGGTTGAAAGAAAAGTAAAGAAAAAGATTATTAATCCAGAAATGATTATTGAAGATTTGGATTTATCTGTTCGATCTTATAACTCTTTAAAACGTTCTGGAATTAATACTCTTAAAGAATTAACAGCTGTTTCTAAATCAGAAATACTTAAAGTTCGCAATCTAGGGCGTAAATCAATAGATGAAGTAAGAGAAAAATTACATGAATTAGGAATGGATTTTCGTAAAGAAAAAGTTAAAGAAAAAAATGTTAAAGAGGATAAGGCAAAAGCAAAAATCCATAATGTGGCTAATAATACAAAGGAGGCAACTTAAGTGGGTTATCGTAAGCTAGGACGGACAAGCCCTCAACGTAAAGCAATGTTACGTGACTTAACAACAGATTTGATTATTAATGAATCAATTGTTACAACTGAAACACGTGCAAAAGAAGTCCGTAAAACGATTGAAAAGATGATTACTTTGGGCAAATGTGGGAATTTGCATGCACGTCGTCAAGCTGCTGCATTTGTTCGTAAAAAGATTGCTTCTGTTCAAGAAGATGATGGTAAGATTGTTGTTGAGTCGGCTTTGCAAAAATTATTTGATGACATAGCTGTGCGTTATAAAGAGCGCAATGGTGGGTATACTCGTATTTTAAAAACAGAGCCTCGTCACGGAGATGCAGCACCTAGAGCGATTATTGAATTTGTGTAAAATGTTCGTCACACTTATCATAAGTTAAATAAATATCGGTTGGGAAAAGTTATTGTAGAGGCAAATATAATTTTTGTTTTTTACTGGATGATAGTCCAACCTTTTTTTGTTTTATTAAACGTTAGTTTAGGAGACAATATGGAGCAGCCGCTATTGGAATTAGATCATGTAACTTATTCTTACCCTGGAGTTGAAGGCAAACCGGCAGTGAGTGATTTATCATATAAAGTTTATGCAGGTGAGTGGATTGCGATTATTGGGCATAATGGTTCGGGCAAATCAACAAGTGCAAAGTTGATCAATGGCTTGCTTGCAGCTGATTTTGGTCAAATAAAGGTTAATGGTGAAGTACTAAGTGCTCAGAATATATGGGAAATTAGACGTAAGATTGGGATGGTTTTTCAAAATCCTGATAATCAGTTTGTGGGTGCTACTGTTGAAGATGATGTTGCTTTTGGAATGGAAAACATTGGCGTGTCGCGTAAAGAGATGCAAAAGCGTGTAAGGCATGCTTTAGAAGAAGTACGTATGAGTGCGTTTTTAAAAAGAGAGCCTGCTCATTTGTCTGGTGGTCAAAAGCAACGCGTGGCACTTGCGGGTGTTATCGCCCTAAGTCCTAAGATTCTTATTTTGGATGAAGCAACTTCGATGCTTGATCCTAAAGGACGAACAGAGGTTTTGCAGGCGGTTAAACGCTTAAAAGAAAAAAATAATTTAACAGTGCTTTCGATCACGCATGATCTTGACGAAGCAGTAAGTGCTGATCGTCTTTTTGTGATGAAGAATGGTGTTTTGATTGAGTCAGGAAAGCCTGAAGCAATTTTTGCGCAAGCTGATCGTTTAATTGAGTGGGGGTTAGATTTACCTTTTTCAATTCGTTTAGGCAAAGAGTTGCAAAAGCGTGGTATTAAAGTTCCTCCTGGTTTTCTCACTGAAGAAAGGTTGGTAGATTGGCTTTGGACATCGATTTTAAAAAAGTAGAGCATGTTTATCAACCAAATTCTCCTTTTGAATTTCGAGCGTTAATAGATGTTAGTTTATCGATTAAAAAAGGCAGTGTAACAGCTATTATTGGTCATACGGGCTCAGGTAAGTCAACGCTTTTGCAACATTTAAATGCTTTGATCAAGCCGACAAGTGGAATTGTTCAAATTGGTAAGCGAGAGATTTCTGCCAAGACAAATAATAAAAATTTAAAAGCTATTAGACAAAAAGTGGGTATTGTTTTTCAATTTTCCGAAGCTCAATTATTTGAAGAAACGGTATTAAAAGATGTGGCTTTTGGTCCGCAAAATTTTGGCTTTTCAAAAGAAGAAGCAAAGGATAAGGCGCGTATTGCTTTAAAGCAGGTTGGTATTGTTGAGAAATTATTTAATCGTTCGCCATTTGAGTTATCTGGCGGGCAAATGAGGTGTGTGGCAATTGCTGGCATTTTAGCGATGAATCCTGATGTTTTAGTGCTTGATGAGCCAACCACTGGACTTGATCCCAAAGGTAAAATAGAAATGATGGCGATGTTTCAGCGTTTGCATCAAAAATATGGAACAACTCTTGTTTTGGTAACGCATTTGATGGATGATGTGGCCGGTTTTGCTGATTTTGTTTATGTACTTGAAAAAGGACGAATGGTAAAATCAGGGCCTCCTGCCGCAATTTTTGCTGATCCTTCTTGGTTAAAAAAAAAGCAGTTAGACTTGCCAACAGCTGCGAAATTTTCTTTAAAACTGCAAAAAAAAGGTGTTAATTTGGCTGAGTTACCTTTAACAATAGAGGATTTAGCAGCTCAATTGACAACATATTTAAAGTAGGAGGATATAAATGGGTAAATTGATTTTAGGACGGTTTATTCCAGGAAATTCCTTGATTCATCAACTGGATCCGCGCACAAAGTTGGTAGGATCTTTTTATTTTATTTTCCTTCTTTTTTGGGCGAATAATTGGCAAACTTATCTACTGGCAACTGTTTTTACTGTAATCACTGTTTTGCTCTCGAAAATAAATATGCTTTTTTTTCTTAAAGGAATTCGTCCGATGCTGTTGTTGATTTTATTTACAGTTATCTTGCAAATTTTTTTTACGGCTGGTGGAAAAATTCTGTGCTCATTCGGACCGTTAAAGTTAACTTCCTGTGGCTTAATAAATGGTGTTTTCATTTTTATACGTTTTATTTTAATTATTTCCATTTCAACCTTAATGACTTTAACGACACAGCCTTTGTCGATGAGTGATGCGGTAGAATTTTTATTGCGTCCCTTGAAAGTGATAAAATTTCCTGTGCATGAGGTCAGTTTGATGTTATCGATTGCTCTGCGCTTTGTGCCCACTTTAATGGATGAAACAGAAAAAATTATGAATGCGCAAAGAGCCCGCGGTGTTGATTTTAATAATGGTAAGCTTATGCAAAGAATCAAAGCCGTTATTCTCCTTTTAATTCCCCTTTTTGTTAGTTCTTTTAAACGCGCTGATGAGTTAGCTACGGCGATGGAAGCGCGTGGCTATCAAGGTGGTGAAGGTCGAACAAGATATCGTAAGCTGACTTGGCATCTTCGTGATACATTTGCTATATTTATTTTGATAACATTAACGGTCGGGATGTTGATGGCTAGAAAATAATGAATATTTCTAAGAGCCTGTTAACTTGTCTCTCTATGGATGAAATCCCGTTATACAAATTGTAATCAAGCAAAGCTTAAAACAATTTGTAATAACCCGACAGGTTTTTTAGAAAATTTTTACGCAATTTTAGGCTGAAAGCACGGCTTTCAGGTGTCGGATAAAGGAAAACTACTCCCAGTAATTTTCTGTCAAAAAACGTAAAAATAGTGGTGCTATTTCGAGGCTTTTTAACGACGAAGTGCGAAAAATTGATATAAATTTTGCCATTATGGAGACAAGTTAACAGGCTCTAACATTTAGGAGGAATTTTTTTGTCATTTTTTATTACTTTGATTTGGCTCGTTTTTGCGATATGTGTTATGTACGTATCAGATACTTTTATTAAAAAATTTAAACTTGATAAAAAAATTAAGGCCAATGCTTCTGATGTAGCGATCCCTTTTCTTTTTGTTGGTTTACATGCTTTATCAAGAAATGCTTTTTCTGAGTCAGTACTACCGTATTTTTTTATTTCGATCTTTTTACTAGGAATGGGAATTGCTGGCTTTATGGCATATATCTATGAAGAAATTGACTATAAAAAATTTTTAAAATTATTTTGGCGCATGACTTTTGTAATGACGCTTTTCCTTTACTCTATTTTGATCATTGCGAATGTTTTTGCGGGGTGAGATTTTGGAGGTTGTAGTGCGTATTTTAAAAAGTGCGAAAGTGGAAGTTTTTTTAAGTTTAGCTTTGATTATAAATTTCCTACAATGCGCTGGTTTGGCGTGATTATGACTTTTTCTTTGCATATATGTAATTCATTTAGAGCGTTAGTTTCAAGGTTTAAAACGTGTTAAACTAAGTTAAACTGAAAGGAGTGAATGATTATGAAAAAGGAGTTAACGACTCGAAAAATAGGAAATGCGATTGGAGTTATCTTTCCAAAAGATTTTGATCTTGATGAATCCATGAGAATTTTGGCAACAAAAAATGATACTACAATTACTTTAGATTTATATAATGCACGACTTAAAAAAGCACAAAAATTAATTGAGAATGATTTTGCACAAATTGAGCAAGAGAAGTTTGTTACCGATGCAAATTTGAAAAGTAAATTTGGAAAATACGGTTGGGGCAAAAATAGATGAGCAATTATCAAATTAAGTATTTAAAATCGTTTAGTTCTTCTTTAGAAGATTTGGTTAAAAATTGGAGAACTGAATTGTATTTTTCAGATAAACAAATAGGAAAATTTATTAAAACCATTGATAATCACATTCAGTTAATCAGAGAAATACCATTTATACATGAAGATGTTGCTTTGATTTATGGATTCGACCAACCAACATATCGTTTTTTAATTGGAAAAACATATGGAATATTTTATCGAGTAAACGAAGAGAAAAATGTAGTTTATATTGGGCGTATTTTTAGTGTAAAACAAATGAAACTTGATTTTTGACAATTGCTATCTGAATATCGATTTTAAAACGTAAAAAAAATAATGTTTTTAAATCAGAATAGTAAAACTGAATAACCAATGTTAAAATATCCCTGTATTAAATGAAGAGATATTTTAACAAGGAAGGTTATCAAAGATGAAAAAAGGGATTGCAGAGTTTATTGGGACTTTTATTTTAGTTTTTATTGGCACGGGTGCTGCTGTTTTATCAGGAAAAGTTATCGGTACGTTAGGAATAGCGATTGCTTTTGGTTTGACAATTGTAGCTGCTGCTTATTCAATCGGAACGATATCAGGTGCGCATTTAAATCCTGCAGTTTCGATTGCGATGTTTGTTAATGGTCGACTTGCCGTAGAGGAACTAGTTATTTATGTTATTGCTCAGATAGCGGGAGCGTTTTTAGGAACGGCAACTTTATCGTATCTTTTGCAGGATGCGGGTAAGTCTGTTGATAGTCTGGGTCAAAACTTATTTAATGGTGTAAATGCAAGCGGAGCTTTTATCGTGGAAGCTTTGTTAACATTTATCTTTATTTTGGTAATCATAACAGTAACAAGTGGAAAATTTGGTCAACCATCTCTTGCCGGTTTGGTTATTGGTTTTACTTTAACGATGATTCACTTTGTGGGAGTGCCTTTAACGGGAATGTCGGCCAATCCCGCAAGAAGTTTAGCACCGGCTGTTTTTGTTGGAGGCGAAGCTTTAGCTGAAATTTGGGTTTTTATTTTAGCACCAATTGTCGGTGGAATTTTAGCAGCTTTGGTAGGAAAATTTTTATTGGATACAAAAGCCTAAGAGATCGTTAACAGCTCTAAATAAAGTGAAAATTTATCAATAATGTTAAGAACCTGTTAACGATCTCTAGTGAAATGAATCCCGTTATACAAATTGTAATCAAGCAAAGCTTGAAACAATTTGTAATAACCCGACAAGTTTTTTGAGCTATTTTTTCACAATTTGAGGCAAAAAACGCAGATTTAGTGATTCTAAATCGAGGCTTTTTAACAAAAAAGTGTGGAAAAATAGCCAAAACTATTCATCGCTCCGAGATCGTTATAGCTGTTCCGATTTAAAACAATCTGTAGTATAATTAAACAATGGCATATTCTAAAGACACGCGAGAAATGGTCTTAAAATACCTCGCAAAGGGACATACTTATGAAGAAGCGC
>JAIRWP010000008.1 GCA_031268845.1 Lactobacillales bacterium
AGGAACAGTGGTGTTTTGATGACGTTTATCTTTGATTAACCCTTCAAGCTCATCAATTACGCCATTTTCATGCATTTTTAAGATGATCTCATCTATAAAATTAGGGTTACTAATATCAATGGCGTCTATTTCGCCTTTTTGAATAGAGCTTAATATGTTGGCTTTGGATTTTTTCGCAATCTTTAACATGAGGTTATTGTAACATATTTTTTAGTTGTGGCTTACTTTCCGAATTGCAGAATAATAAGTTAAGCTTAGTTGAAATTATATTAATACTAAAATGTTTTTTTAAGGGGGAGCTATTCTTGTTTAGATTAAGAAAATTAAGTTTTATAGGTTTTGTGATGTTGTCGCTAATGGTATCACTTTTTGTGATGTCTAAAGAATGTGTGGCTGTGGTAAGTGACGAGGATAGAGGGAGACTAGAAGGGATCATTCATAAGATTGAGGATTATAATGCTGAGCTTGAGATTAGAGGTTTGGATGATTCTAATTTAAATTGTTTTAAACGTCCTGCAGATTTAAATTTGCCTTTAAATGTAGATGATCTTACTTTTGTTTTTAGTTTGTTTCAAAGGGAAGAAAACGGACAGCCTGTATTGAGAAAAATTTCTGTTCCACCTCAAGGAATAGATGTTGTGGGAGATCTTCATGGAAAATTAGTGCCAGCTATTAAACAAATGCGGAATGCACTTTCTAATAATAGGCACGTTTTGTTTTTAGGTGATTTTGTCGATCGGGGAGCTCACTCTTTAGAAGTATCTACGTATTTACTTGCTAAGAGGTTGTTAGAACCAGCAAGAGTTTTTGTTGGTCGTGGAGATCATGAAACATATGGTATTGCAGGAGCATACGGTACACTTAGGGAAATTAAGAAAAAATATCCAATTTTAAATGATTCTAAAGGCGGAAATTCTTTATTCTTAAAATTAACGCAAACTTTTAATTACCTTCCTTGGGCTACTGTTTTAGATTTTGCTGATAGACGACCTAGCATTTATTGTGCTCATGGAGGATTTGGTCCAAGTACCATTCTTGCAAATTTATACTCATTAAATTTACCAATTAATGTTGAAGAAGAATATGATGATGAATTTAATGCTATTGCTTGGAGCGATCCTGATTGTAATGCTATGGAATATAGTGGGAATATTGTTCGTGGTACAGGATTTATTTATGGACCTCCACAACTTAATGAATTTTGTATGCAAAATAATGTTGGTATGGTTATTAGAGGGCATCAACATGAAAATGATGCTCAAGTGAGTTTAACAGATTCGACAGGGAGACAATGTCTCACTGTCATGGGAGCGCCTAAGATAAAAGGTACAATTGGATGGACTGCTTCATTTTGTACTGTTAAGCCAGATGGAAATGTTGAAGTTATTGATTATGAGGATAGTAGTATAGTAAAATATTATTCAGTACCAGTAGATGGTCCAGTTCTTACTGCGCCAGTATTATCTCCTATTGTTCCGGTTGTTCCGGCGGGGAAACCAGTAGTGACGATTCTGCCTCCGGCGCAAAGACCCAATCATTCAGTTAGTACAAGATCGAAACTTTATTATAAATATACAGATTCAGATCAAATTCAGTCTATAGATTTTAAGCCAAATGATACTATAAAAGATGTACAAGATAAGCTTAAGGGAGTTATTATTGGAGCAGAAATAGATGATTCTGAAGCAGATTTCAATGATGTTTTTAACGTAGACTTCCCCCCACCAACAACAAAGCTTGTTGATTTTTTAAAAAATATATTATCATACTATGGCAATTCTTTCGAAGAATCATTAACTTTTTATTTAATAATTGAGCCCAACACTTTTCAAATATCGGCCTGTAATAATGACTCAGTGGTACCTAGGCTATTGAACATGCAAAAAAACTGGACATTGGCAGAATATTTCAAGCAAAAAGGCAACAGCGATTTCGCTCAATGTTTAAAAAATGTAAATAATGTTCAATGGTTTCTTATAGAATCATTAGAAAATGAAGCAGCAAATGTTATAAATTTAAATCCTCAGGAGGATATTGTATATCAAAAAATTCAACAACATAAATTGGATCCTGAAAAGGTTTATTTATCTTTTACTTTTCCTGACGATAGTTTAAATCAAAATGAAGTTCAAGTGATTGATAGCCCCCCTGTATCTACTATCTTATCGGATGATGAAGCAGGTAAAACATTGGGAGAAGATAGGTTTAATTTTAAAGTAGGGGTAAATGAGACCCCTTTGTCGCTAAATTTTGATCCTAACTCAAAAATTCTTGATGCCAAGAATAGGCTTGCTGACCTTCTTAGTAGTAGAAATGTATATGGTAAAACAATAAAGACTGCTGATATAACACTTTTATTCGCTGGAAAAGCACTGAAGGATAGTTTTTTCTTGGGAAGATTAAGAACAGGCACAGCTGCTATAACAGTTTATATAAGTGATACATCAGAAATACTGCTTCTTACTGCAAGGGCAATGAGAGTTCCAGTTATGAAGGAATCAATAAAAGGTGGACTTCCGAGAAGAAGTGGTAGTAGAGCAGTTGTTGAACCAATACAACCAATAAGTGTTGCGCTGGTAAATGTAGCTGCGCCTGGGGAAGTTTTAAGACAAGGAAAAATAAGATTAGTTCAAGGGGACATTACAGGCTTAAGAGATGTAGGAGCTATTGTTAATGCTGCTAATGCGCAACTTGCAGGCGGTGGAGGTGTTGATGGAGTAATTTCTGCTGCTGCAGGGCCTCTTATGCGGCAAGAATTGAATTCTCTTCCTGTAGTGGAAGGAACGAATATCAAATGTAAAACAGGCAATGCTGTTATGACAACAGGAGGAAATCTTGAACCAATAAAAATTATTCATACTGTTGGCCCTATTTATAAATATTATTCAGCTGATGAAAATGCACGTTTATTGGCAAGTGCTTATCGAAGATCTCTAGAAGTTGCTAAAGGAAATGGTTTACGAAGTATTGCGTTTCCATGTATATCAGCTGGTGGATTTGGATATCCGGCACAAGATGCAGCGAGTATAGCTTATCGAACTGTTCAAGAGTTTTTGCAAGCAAATGATGTAGACATTGATGAAGTGATTTTTTGTTGTTTTGGGGATAAGGATGCTGATATTTATAGGGGATTGTTAACAACAGTAGCTAAAGATTTGAGCATGGCTCTTCAACAAAAATTTGATCAAGAATATAATTCGACAGAAGTCAAATATGAACCTGCAGGTGGAGAATATAGTAGTAAATACAGATTTAGAATGGCGGATGATAAAACTGTAAATTATGAAAGATTGATTGCAGCTGTTAAATTTCGTATTAGCCGAAAGCAAGATGTAGATTTCAATACAAGATATTTGGCATTCATAGAGCAGAAGCAACATTTTGTAAAACAAAATCAGTATAATTTAGTTCGTTTTATTACAGCTCAAACTCAAGGTATAAACAGTTGTCCTCCAATAGAAACTGCTTTTCAAGAATTAAAAAACGGGAAAAAGCAAACTCATTGGATCTGGTACGTATTTCCTCAAATCAAGGGATTAGGTCAAAGTGTTATGTGCAAAAATTATGATATTCTGAATCTAGAGGAAGCAAAACAGTATCTTTTGGATTTAAATTTACGTTCTAATTTACAGAAAGCTATACAGCTTGCGCTTAGTACTAAGAAAACAGCAATAGAAGTTTTTGGATCAGATGATGTAAAGGTAAAATCTTCTCTTACTTTATTTTCTATAGCTGCATTTAAATTAGGAAATCAAGAAATGGTCGAATTAATTCAACAAGCGTTAAAATTTTTTTTCAATGATCAAAAAGATGAATTAACATTATCAATAATTCAAACAGGGTAATCACAATGATTGAAATTCTCTCTTAACTCCCGTACTTAGCACGGGGGAATAAAACAAGTAGTGCTTTTACTGAGAGTAAGCAAATTAAAGCCCCCTATCATTGATATAATAGACTTGTCCTAAAACACAGAATCTAGTCACGTCAAACGCATGTACCTGTTTTAAACTAAAAATCTTTATAAACTTTTGTTGCTGACATTTAAACCATTTTCATATACAATCAAATAAAAACTCAGGAGTTAACCCATGAACGAACTAATAACCTATCTTCAAACGATCGAAGACACTCGTCAAGCAAGCAAAGAAATATAAGTATTGGAGAAATAGTTCTCCTTGTTTTAATTGGTCAACTAGTTGGTGCAGAAGGTTTTACCCAAATCGAGCTTTATCTCAAACATCATGAAAGTGTAATTCGTAAGTTTCTTCCACTTGAAAATGGCATCCCATCGCACGATACGATGGAAAGAGTCATTGCCCTTATTAAGCCAAATGTGATGGCAGAATTGCAACGAAAATGGCTACATCTTCAAGCAGCTGGAGAAACAGATAAAATTAAAAAATTGATTAACATTGATGGCAAAACAATTCGTGGTAATCGCAATAAACATCAAAATCCCCTTCATATTGTTTCGGCATATTCTGATTCAGATGGCCTTTTTCTTGGGCAACTGCCAACGGAAGAGAAAAGCAACGAGATAACAGCTATTCCTAAGCTGATTGCTCAACTAGATTTAAAAAATACAATTATCACAATTAATGCCATAGGAACGCAGAAAAAGATTGCCGCGACGATTCTGGAGAACAAGGCTGATTATTGCCTTGCCGTCAAAGAAAATCATCAATATCTTTATGAGGATATCAAAGATTATCTGTGTGATGAACAGTTTCAAGAGCAGTTAAAACAAAATAATAGGTATTTCAGAACGATTGAAAAAGCTCGTGGTCAGGTTGAGATGCGAGAGTATTTTGTGACAACTGACGTTCAGTGGTTAAATGAGCGCAATCCTGGCTGGGAGGGTTTAAAAGCTATCGGGATGGCAACCAATACGATTGAGCGAGATGACCAGGTGACAGTCGAAAATCGTTATTTTATTTTGAGCCTCGATGTTTCGGTAAAGGAGTTTGCGAAGTGCGTGCGAGGCCACTGGAAGATTGAGAGTATGCACTGGCTGTTAGATGTGGTGTTTAGGGAGGATGCCACTCATATCCTGCATAAAAATGCCGCTCAAAATTTGAATATTTTGAGGAAGTTGGCGCTGGGTGTTTTGAAGGCTATGACTTTTGATAGGTCTAGACTGAGCTATAAGAATAAGATTTTTAGTTTTGGTTTGAAGCCCGAGAGATATTTGAGACAATTGCTTGAGATGTAGGTATCTAAAAAATTTAAGAGTTTTTAAAATGGTGTAGTGGATTCTTTCATGCGTTTGGCGTGCATCATATGAATCCAGCAGTAGATTCTGGATTTATTATTGCTGTAAAAAAGTTTTCAATTTTACCAAATGATGATATAAAGATGCTTCTTCAGAAAACATATGATAATCAGTTGGTGTTATTTTATGAAGTAATGTCAAAAGTTGCGCTTGGTTTGGAACTGCCTATTTCAAATGAAACATGGACTAGGAAGCCGTTTACAAGAAAAGAGTTCAATGAATTGTTTTGCATTTCACCAGAAATGGATGAAAAAGAGGTACAACGGCGTATTAGGGCGGTTAGTTATAAAAATTGGCAACCATTTTTGGATATTCATGGATTTAAGTTTGAGTATAAACCTTAAAGAAAAAGGAAATATTAATGAAAAAACGAATTTTACTTTCTTCTCCGCATATGAGTGAGAAAGAATATGAGCAAAAATATGTAAAAGAAGCCTTTGATACGAATTGGATTGCACCTCTTGGAAATAATGTCGATCAATTTGAAAAAGAGTTTGTTAAATTTTTAGAGTATGTCCCATTTATCGTGGAATTTGAACAGCACCGAAAAACCATTAAGCAACCTCAATTTTTAAGCTGGATAGTGAAGTTTGTGGTATATGATTAGTGAAAGGTAAAGTAATGAATTATTTAATAGCCGTAGCACATCCAGATGATGAAGTTTTGGGTGCGGGGGCAACAATATATAAATTAATTCAAGAAGGACATGCTGTGAATGTTTGTATTCTTTCTGGAGAGGCAAGCGCTAGAAATTATCGCCCAAAAACAGAAGAACTGTACAAAGATGTCAGTAATTCATTAGATCTTTTAGGAGTTAAAAAGGTAATTAAAGGAGAATTTCCAAATATTGAATTTAATACCGTTCCTCATTTAAAGTTGACTCAGTTTATTGAAAAGGCAATTGAAGAAACGAAGTCAGAAGTGGTTTTTACTCACCATCCATCTGATTTGAATAATGATCATTTGCATACATCGCTAGCTTGTCAAACGGCGGTGAGGTTGTTTCAGAGAAAGTCAGGAGTAACTCCTTTGAAAGAACTGCTTTTTATGGAAGTGCCTTCAGCAACAGATTGGTCGCTCAATAAAGGGATGAATCAATTTAATCCGAATACTTTTATTGAAGTCGAGGAAGAAGCCATAGAGATAAAAATCAAAGCGTTGTCGATGTATCGTGGTGTTATGCGTCCATATCCTCATCCAAGAAGTTGTGAAGTTTTGAAGGGGTTGGCTGCATATCGCGGTGGACAGGCTGGGATGATTTATGCTGAAAGTTTTGAAAGTGTGCTTAGGAGAGGGTTTTAGTTTACATGAGGAAGAAAATAGCCTTTGCAACTTGTGTTCAACTAGGACTTAGCTGCATTGAAGAAATATATAAAATTGGCGGAAAATTAGATTTACTTATCACGTTAAAAGATGAGAAGGCAAGAAATAAATCAGGAAGAATTTATCTTGATAATATTTCTGCAAAAGAAAAGGTTCCACTTTTAAAGATTGATAATATTAATGATCCCAAAGTGATTGAGGTATTGAAAAAGTATAAGATCGACTGGTTATTTATCATTGGGTGGTCTCAAATAGCGAAAAAAGAAATTCTTGAAACCCCAAAAAAAGGATGTATAGGCATGCATCCTACGCTTCTTCCTGTTGGCAGAGGGCGAGCTGCTATTCCTTGGGCGATCATAAAAGGTTTGAAGCAAACAGGAGTTACCATGTTTAAGCTGAATGAAGGTGTTGATACTGGCGATATTATTGGACAAAGGATTATCGATATTGAAGAAAAAACAACAGCTACTGATTTATATCAAAAAGTTGATCAGATGCATGTTGAACTTATTTCAAAGTATTGGAATGATATTGTAAACGATAAAGTTAGATTGGTAAAGCAAGATGAATCAAAAGCTAGTGAATGGTCTGGAAGAAAACCTGAAGATGGAGAAATATTTTCGTCAATGACTATCAATGAAGCAGATAAGCTTGTAAGAGCTACGACGCATCCTTATCCAGGCGCTTTTTATAATGATGGAAAAAAGATTATAAGAATATGGTCAGCAGGTTTTAATGAACAAGATGGTATGATAAAATTAAGCGATGGATATTTGGAGCCAGTTGATTATGAGATTGAGTGAAATAGAATAGTGAGAAAATTACATAATGAAACAAAATATTCCCTTTTTTTTGCCTGATATTTCTCAAGTAGAGATTGATAATGTTGTTGAAGTGTTGAAGTCAGATTGGATTACTACTGGTTCGAAAACAAAAGAATTTGAAAGAAAAATATCTGATTATTGTGGGACAAATAAGACTATTTGTTTGAATTCTGCAACGGCAGCTTTAGAAATGTGTTTGCGTATGTTAGGTGTTGGACCTGGAGATGAAGTGATTACATCTGCGTATACCTTCACTGCTTCGGCAAGCGTTATTGATCATGTTGGAGCAAAAATTGTTCTTGTTGATACGGAAAAAGATAGTTATTACATGTCTGTCACAGAGTTGGAAAAAGCTATTACGCCAAAAACAAAAGCAGTGATTCCCGTTGATATTGCTGGAGTCATGTGTGATTATGATTGGATTTTTGAAGTTATTGAGAATAAAAAGAAGCTTTTTGAAGCAAATAATAATGTTCAAGCAAAATTTGGGCGTATAGTTGTATTGGCTGATGCTGCTCATTCATTTGGAGCTACTTATAAAGATCAGATGTCTGGATCAGTTGCTGATTTTACTGCCTTTTCTTTCCATGCTGTTAAAAATCTGACTACGGCAGAAGGCGGGGCATTAATTTGGAAATCTATTGATGAAGATTTTGATCAGTACATTTATGGTATAATTAATACGTTGTCACTTCATGGTCAAACAAAGGATGCTTTTTCAAAAAATCAACTTGGTGCTTGGGAGTACGATATTGTTGCACCAGCTTATAAGTGTAATATGACAGATATTCAAGCTGCGATTGGGTTAGGGCAATTGGCTAACTATGCAGAAAAACTTAAAAAGCGTAGGTATATTGTTAATAAATATATTGAAGGTTTTAGTGATATATTGATGATTGATCCGTTAGTTCATTATAATGAAAAAGGGCATTCAAGTGGTCATTTATTTTTGATGAGATTAAAGGATCAAGATGAAGTAGGGCGCAATAATTTTATTCATAAGTTAGCTGAATGTGGAATTACTGCAAATGTACATTATAAACCGCTCCCGTTATTAACGGCATATAAAAATATTGGATTTAAAATGGAAAGTTATCCAAATTCATATAATCAGTATAAAAATGAAGTGACATTGCCATTATATACGCGTTTGTCTAAGGAGGATGTGAATTATATAATTAAAATGTGTAAAGAAGCTTGTGATTTTATATGACAAAGACATATGAATTTTCTAATTGTATGAAAAATGAGGTTGTAAGAGAATACCATCAAATTATTAAAAATAAAAAAATATATATATTCATAAAAAGAATATTAGATACTATTTTTTCGTTAATTTTAATTATTTTATTTATAATTCCTATGTTTATTATAGCTTTAATTATAGTTTTGGATGATTTTGGTTCGCCATTTTATTTGCAAGATAGGGTTACTAAGAATGGTAAAATTTTTAAAATTTTTAAATTTAGATCTATGAAAATTCCAAAAATAGAAAATGCACAATTAATTACAACGAAAGATGATAATCGTATTACACAAGCAGGAAGTATTATTCGTAAATATCGTTTAGATGAACTTACGCAACTTTTCAATATTTTAAAAGGAGACATGAGTTTTGTTGGTACGAGACCTGAGGTGCCATATTATGTTGAAAAGTATTCTGAAGAAATGTACGCTACATTATTATTCCCTGCTGGTGTGACTTCTTTAGCGAGTATAAAATTTAAAAATGAGTCCGAAATTTTAGATAAGGCTGAAAATATTGATGATGTGTATGTTGAAGATATTTTACCTAAAAAGATGAAGTACAATTTTGAGTATTTAAGAAAATTTAGTTTCACAGAAGATATTTTAATTGTTTTTAAAACTGTTAAAGAAATGTTTTTTAATGAGCGGATTATACATAAAAGTTCGAAGGAGATTAAAAATAGTTGACTAAAAATGAAATTGAATTAATTCAAGAGAGATATGCAAGAAGAGGAAATAGAGATTTGCCTAGTAATACTTATATATGTCCATATGCTTATATGAGTTGGCAAGAGATTGAAAGACATATATTATGTCTTTTTAAAAAACATGGAATTTCCATTAGTGATGTTACCTTGTTAGAGATAGGATGTGGGTATGGAGTAAATTTGTTGTGGTTATTAAGAATTGGCTTTTTACCACAAAATCTTTATGGTAATGAATTACTTGATTATCGAGTTAAAGCAGCATTGAAAAGTTTGCCACAAGGTATAACTTTTTTTCAAGGCGATGCAATGAATATTGATGAAAATCATCGTTTTGATATTACTCCTTCAGATGACAGTTTTTACTTCTATATTAAGTTACGAATTTAAGCAAAAGCTTGCTAGTAAAATGTGGAAATTGTTGAAACCTGGCGGTGCCGTTTTGTGGTATGATTTTGCTTTTGATAATCCCAAAAATCCTGATGTAAAAGGTGTAAAGTTATCTGAAATTAAAAGTTTATTTCCTGATGCAGAAATATCATGTAAAAAAGTAACTTTAGCTCCTCCAATTGGTCGTAAATTAACTAAAATTCATCCATCGATGTATGGTTGTTTTAATTTACCGTTTCTTAGAACTCATTTACTTTGTTGGATAAAAAAATCTTAAATTTTATTTTTTGGAAAGGAATTTTTTTGTGAATATATGGATATTAAGTCCTTATAATATGCCTTCAAAATTAGGACATTTGAACAGGTCTTTTTATTTTAAAAGGTATTTAGAGAAGTTAGGACATAAAGTTACAGTATTTGTTGATAGTTATTTGCATAATAATGATGATGGTCAAATGATTAAGGCTGGTAAAATTTATTCGTTGTATGATGATGTGGATAGTTGTGTGTTTGTGAAAATATGCAATTATAAAACTAGTAAATTTAAAAGATTTTATGCGATGTGGCAGTATCATAAAAATTTGTTAAAAATAGCAGATAAGTTTGAAAAACCTGATGTTATCATTGGAGAATTGTTTGCTGGGGTAACAGCAATTAAACTATCTAGAAAATATAAATGTAAAAATATCATAGAAATTAGAGATTTATGGCCTGAAACGTTTGTTATGCTTGGATTGCTAGTTAAAGAAAATCCTATAATTAAAGTTTTGTATCAATTAGAAAAATGGATGTATATAAAATCTGATAAAATTATTTTTACGATGGAAGGTGGTAAAGATTATATAAAAGAAAAAAGATGGGATAAATCTTCTGGTGGTAAGATTGATTTAAAAAAACTTTATCATATAAATAACGGTGTTGATTTAAATCAATTTAATTACAATAGATATCATTTTAAAATTAAGGATGAGGATTTAGAGAACAAAGATATCTTTAAGGTGGTTTATACAGGTTCTATTAGAATGATTAATGATTTAGGAGTTTTAGTTAATGTTGCAAAGAAATTTAAGGAAAATGGATATAATAGAATAAAACTTCTGATTTGGGGAACTGGCAATGAACTGGAAACGTTGAGACGAAGAATTAAATACGAGAATCTTGATAATATAATATTTAAAGGCCAAATAAAAAAGAAATTTATTCCATATATTTTATCAAATTCTGATATTAATATTCTACATTCTACTAGTGATATAATAGCTAAATATGGCAGTAGTGAAAATAAAACTTTTGATTATCTAGCTGCTGGAAAACCTATATTACGAACTTCGAATATAAATTATGATTTTTTACTTTTTAATGGTGCTGCATTAGCTGTTGAACAACAAAATGTAGATAATATATATGAAGCTATTCTTGATTTTTATAATATGCCAAAAGACCGATATAATGAAATGTGTAAAAATTCTTTGAATTTAGCTAAAGAATATGATTTCAAAAAATTGACTGATAAGTTGATTAAGGTAATTGAGGATTAGAGATGATTGAAAGAATATTAAATAAAATTAAAAATAAAAAAATAGTCGTTGGTGTCGTTGGACTAGGTTATGTCGGCCTTCCCCTTGCAGTTGAGAAAGCAAAAGCGGGTTTTAAAACAATTGGTTTTGATGTACAGCAAGAAAAAGTTGATTTGGTTAACAAAGGTCAAAATTATATTGGTGATGTAGTGAATAATGATCTTAAAAATTTGGTAAAAAGTGAACTTTTATCTGCTACTAGCGATTTTTCTTTTATCAAGAATGTTGATTTTATTGCGATTTGCGTTCCGACTCCGTTGGATCAGCATCAGCAGCCAGATATAAGTTATGTAAAAGAATCAGTGATAAATATTTCCAAATACATAAAAAAAGAAACGATGGTGGTTTTAGAAAGTACAACTTATCCAGGAACAACAGAAGAATTAATAAAACCGCTTTTGGAAGAAGGATCAGGGCTTAGATGCGGAGAAGATTTTTATTTAGGTTTTTCTCCAGAGCGAGTGGATCCGGGAAATTTAATTTATAAAATCAAAAACACACCAAAGGTTGTGGGAGCAATAGGTAAAGATGCAACCGAGGTGATTTCTGCAATGTATCGAGCTGTTTTGGAAGGAGATGTACATAAGGTGTCTTCTCCAGCAATCGCTGAAATGGAAAAAATATTGGAAAATATTTATCGAAATGTCAATATTGGTTTAGTAAATGAGCTGGCGATGCTTTGCCACAAAATGAAGATCAATATGTGGGAAGTGATTGAAGCTGCAAAATCAAAGCCTTATGGATTTCAGGCATTTTATCCAGGTCCAGGTCTTGGTGGGCATTGTATTCCGTTAGATCCATATTATTTATCATGGAAAGCTAGAGAATATAATTTTCATACCTCGATGATTGAAAGTTCCATGATGATTAATGATCAAATGCCTGAGTATTGTGTTAAACGTGCAAGTGAGATCTTGAATCGATTTCAGAAATCTTTAAATGGTTCGAATATTTTAGTTTTAGGGGTAGCTTATAAACAAGATATAGATGATTATCGTGAAAGTCCGGCGTTGAGGGTGATTGAATTGCTGAAGAATAACGGGACAAATGTCAGCTGTTTTGATCCTTGGGTTAAAGAATTTCAGTATGATGGTAAGGTTTTTAAAACTGAAAATGAGTTAACAAAAGAATTGTTGAAGGACGTCGATTTGGTTATAATTACGACGGCGCATACGAATGTTGATTATGATTTTGTGCAAAAGAATGCAAAAATGATTTTTGATACGAAAAATGTAATGAAGGAAGTAATGTGTAGGGATAATATTGAGCTATTGTGATTGTAGGTGTTAGGAATTGTTTTCATACAATAATTACAAAGAAATTATTCAAATAATTAAAAAAAGTGGAAAATATTCATCTTTTCATGAAGTAAAATCTAGTAGCCTGGAAGAGAAGAGAAGAGAAGAGTTTATTTTAATGCGGCATGATGTCGAATTTAGTGTAGAAAGAGCTTTTAAGCTAGCTAAACTTGAAAATGATAATGATTTTTGTTCTCATTATTTTTTTCAACTGACAAATAATGCTTACAATTTTTTGTCTAGAAAAAATATAGATATGATAAATGAGATGATAAATTTTGGGCATAAAGTAGGGCTTCATTTCCATTTAAATGATTTGACGGAGATAGAAGATATAAAAAAACAAATTGTTAAAGAGATACAAATTATGAGTGAAATGCTTAATTTTAAAATTGATAGTTTTTCAATTCATAGGCCTACAGTTGGAGTTTTACGTGCTAATATTAAATTGCCAGGGATTATTAATGCTTATGAAGATAGATTTTTCAGCTTTACAGAGAATGTAAAAGAGAATCCACCTGAAATTTTATACATTGCTGATTCAAAACATCGATGGAATTATGGCTTAGAACCTGACAAAGCCACATTAATGAATAATAAAAGAATTCAAATTTTAACTCATCCTTATTCCTGGACACCTGAAGGATATGATAACTTAAATAATTTCAGAACGTTAATAGCAGAAAAACAGGATATATTGATTGAAACTTTGGATGCAGAAACCAAACATTTTAAGGAGATACGTGATGCATTATAAAGTTGTTGTTTTTGGTGTAAAAGATACGACTGAAAGTATGGTAAATTACATTTCTAAAAATATTTGTCCGGTGGATTTGATTATTACTATTGCAGAAAAGGTAAGTTTAGTAAATAATATTTCTGGATTCTCTTCGCTGTCAACTTTAGCCAAAGAGCTCAAAGTATTTGTGTATGAAGCAGATTCTTATGCATTATCAAGTGAAGCATGTGAAGATTTTTTTAACAATAATACCTTTGATGTAGGAATTTCTATGGGGTGGCAGAGATTAATTCCTCAATATGTATTAAATCGATTTACTTATGGAGTGTTTGGCTTCCATGGAAGTAGTGGCTATCTTCCGTATGGAAGAGGACGATCACCAATGAATTGGTCGATTATTGAGGGAGATCAACGTTTTATTTTAAATCTTTTTCGCTATGATTCAATGCCTGATAGTCCTAATGTTTTTGATAAGGTTATGTTTGAAATCAATGAGCATGATACCATTCGTACATTGCAATATAAAAATATTTTATGTGCTAAACAAATGGTGAAAAAACTGATAGAAGCTTATCAAGTGAACGATATAAAAATTCAAAGCAATTCGAAAGATTTTGATTTATGGTATAGTAAGCGAACAGCTGAAGATGGAAAGATTGATTTTCATTCAAAGACTAGAGATATTTATAATTTAATTCGTGGTGTTTCTAATCCTTTTCCTGGTGCATTTGCTTATTTGAATGGAGAAAAAATAATTATTTGGCAAGCTTATCCGTTTGATTCTGTATTAGATTTTTCTAGTTATGCTCCGGGGGAGGTTATTGAAATATTTTATGAAAAACCAATTGTAAGAACTATTGATGGTAGTTTGATAATTTATGATTATGAGTACTCAGGCAGTAGTATGAGTGTTGGAGAAAAAATAGAATAGTAAAGTAGAAAGTTGTTTATTAAAAATGAAATATGCATTAATCGGTTGTGGAAGGATTGCGATCAATCATATAAAAGCAGTAACGAATAATCTGCTAAAGTTGGTAGCAGTTTGTGATATTGTTCCCACGCAGATGGAAAGTTTGCTGGATAAGGATAATATAGAAAACAATGGTGCTGTAAAAAGATATACTGATTACAGAACGATGATTTCAGAGAACGAAATCGATCTTATAGCCATAACTACTGAAAGTGGAAAACATGCTGAAATTGCTTTGTATTGTATTGATCAAGGGATCAATGTAATTATTGAAAAACCGATGGCGATGAGTATAAAGTATGCAAATCAGATTATTCAAAAATCTGAAGATAGACAAGTCAAAGTTTCGGTTTGTCATCAAAATCGGTTCAATAAAGCGATTCAAGAGACAAGAAAGGCTTTAGAGGCTGGGCGTTTCGGAAAACTTTCTCATGGTTCAATTAATGTGCGGTGGAATCGAAAAAAAAGTTATTATGACCAAGCTTCTTGGCGAGGGACGTGGTCTCAAGATGGTGGAACATTGATGAATCAGTGTATTCATGGAATTGATTTATTGCGATGGATGATGGGAGGCAAAATCAAGAAAGTTTACGGTGTTACAAAACAGCAGTTGCATGATTATTTAGAAACTGAAGATTTGGGGATGGCGGTTGTAGAGTTTAAAAATGGAGCAATTGCTACGATAGAGGGAACGGTCAATGTTTATTCTAAAAATTTAGAAAAAACATTGTATTTATTTGGTGAGAAAGGCACGGTGAAGGTGGGTGGAACTTCTGCGAATACGATTGATGTTTGGCAATTTGCAGATGAAGCAAGTCAAGATAGCGAAAATAAAAATTTAATTGAAGACACAAGTAATATTTACGGAAATGGACATACGAGTTTGTATGCGGACATGATTGATGCGATAGAAAATGATCGACAACCTTATGTTGATGCTTATGCAGGAAAAGATGCTGTAGAGTTGGTTTTGGCTATATATAAAAGTCAGAAAGAGGGAGTGTCAGTAGAGTTGCCTTTAGAGGATTTTTCGACAATGGAGATGGTGGGAGAGTTTTAAAAATATGATAGGTGTACTAACTTATAATGTGCCGCATAAAAAAACTCAGGCAACACTTTTTTTATTAAAGGCATTAGGTTATGCAGATATATTTGTCTATGCGATCAATCAGCATTATGTAAAAAAATTTCATTCGCTTATTGAATATCGTCCATCATTATCTGCCGTTACTAGTTCAATTGGTATTGAAGAGTTATGTAAAAATTTAGGATTTAGGTATTTTTTTTCAAAAAATGGTTATAATGATTTGCATGATATTTTTTCAACCGATTCGCCTATACTAGTATGTGGAACAGGTATTATACCTGATGATGTAGTTCATCAATATAAATTTATTAATTCGCATCCTGGTTATATTCCTTTACGAGGTTTAGATGCATTGAAGTGGGCGATATATAAAAAATTACCAGTCGGTGTAACTACTCATCTTATCAGCTCTCAAGGTGTGGATATGGGTTATATCATAGAAAGAAAACTTGTGTTTGTTCATGAAAATGATACCTTTCATTCATTGACTCAAAGATCCTTTGATATGGAAATAGATATAGCTATTCCGATTTAAAATAAGCTGCGATAGCATCCTGAATTGTTAAGTAATTTTTAGAATTCAAACGCAACCAATTTTTTAAATTTGCCCATAGTTTTTCAATTTTATTTT
>JAIRWP010000057.1 GCA_031268845.1 Lactobacillales bacterium
TTATGACAACGGATACTTCCAAAACAGCAAGAGAAATAATAAAGACCTATGAATTACGGTGGGAAATCGAAGAAGATTATCGACAACTCAAGGATTTTTGGATGCTGGATGATTTTAAAAGCACGAAAATCAACGTGATTACTTTTCACATTGTCTGTACACTAATCGGATATGCCATGTATCAAATCTTTCTAACCACCAATGAGGGCGAAGCTTATGGCGGTAAGTCGCTTCCCGTGCTTATTAAAAAATATAAAGTAAAAAAGCCAAAGTCAGTAATAATTTATGCGGGAGAATTTTTTGCAATTTTTGCTTTTTTGGACTTTTTGCACTTATATTCGAAAGCACCACCGGGTATTAGGGAGAAACTTGATAAAGTGCTGGAGATGGTTTAGATGGTTTAAATAGCTACTTTTTTACTTTCCGAATTGCAGATTAACAAATATCAATTCGTTGTGAAATGTAAAATGTGTTAAACTTACTTAAATTCTAAAGTTGAGTGATTGTGAAAAAGATGTTTTGCAATCATCAACAGTATTTTTACCATAAATAAAAATGAGGAAACGATGATTAATTATCAATTAGATGCTTTTTTTAATGCCGACGATTTTTCGGTTGAAAAATTAGAGCATCAGAATAAAAAATTTTTCTTTAATGAAAAACTATTTAAAAATTTTAAAGAGGCAAAATTTAAAACTCTTTATGATTTTGCTTTTTTTGTGGAAGACAAAGCAATGTTACCGGCTTTGCATTTTTTGCAGAAATTTTCAAAAATTTTTGCTCGAGAAGTATCTTTGGATAGTGATATTGAAGTAACTAGAAAAGCCAAAAAGATCGAAAATGTGATTGTTTTGGAAATTTTGCAGTTGGTTCCGTTGGTGGTGGGCGAAGAATACGTTACTGCCTCTTGGGTAAAAAATATATGGAAGAAATTAGTTCATATTTTTAATGAAGAGATTGCAGCATTTGCAGGTCGTGTGAAGGATTATTTTAAGCAAAAAGATGATAAGTTAAATGTTGCTGGGCGAGTATTTTTTCATTTAGTGGAAAGCAAACATGAAGACTATCCTTTTGCGTTTTTGGCAACTTATAGCACAAAAGAAAATGAAAAATTAGTTCATCTGCCACTTAAAAATGCTTTGATTGAGTATCAAGGAGACCAGGAGAAATTATTGTCTTTATTGGCAACTGTTAATAAGGCATCCAATAAGAGTTTGTTGATTGCTGAATTGATGGAGAGTGGCGAGCTTTTTTCACCGCTTCGCTTTTCTAAAGATGAGGCATATACCTTTTTACAAGAATTGTCGCTTTATGAAGAAAGTGGAATTGTTTGTCGTATTCCTAATTGGTGGAAGAAAAATAATCGGACAAAACTTTCTTTATCAGTCGGTGAAGCTGCTCCTGCTAAAGTAGGAATGGACGCTCTTATTTCATTTCGACCGGAAGTTCATTTGGGAGACATTACGTTAACCCTAGAAGAAATACAAAGTGTATTGGCGCAAACAAGCGGGCTTTCATTTATTAAAGGAAAATGGGTGGAAGTCGATTCTCAAAAACTTGAAGCGCTTAAAAAAGCTTTAAGCAGTATGCAAAAAGGTGAAGAGATGACTTTAGCAGATGCGATGCGTTTGCAGTTGAGGTTACCTGATGATTTAAGCGATGAATTTGAAGAAGAAGTTGAAGTAAGTAATGGTGAGTGGCTGCAATCAGTGAAAGAAAAATTACTTCATCCTGGTAAGATTGAAAATTTTACTCCTGTCAAGAGTTTTAAAGCAAAGTTAAGACACTATCAGCAAACAGGACTCAATTGGCTGTATTTTATGAAAAATCTAGGTTTCGGGGCGCTTTTAGCAGATGATATGGGGCTTGGGAAAACCATTCAGATTTTAGCGTTACTTGATTCTTTGAGGGAGCAAAAATTAAAAACGCTGTTAGTTGTGCCTGCGTCTTTGATTTGTAATTGGCAACAAGAAATTGAAAAATTCGCGCCAAATTTAAAAGCGAATGTTGTGCTTGATGAAACATTGAATATAAAAGAATATGATTTATTTATTATTACGTACCAACGAGTGGTAAGATTAGAAAAACTGAAGAAAATTCCATGGAATTTATTAATTCTTGATGAAGCGCAAGCAATAAAAAATGCGACTACAAAGCAAACGCAAGCAGTGAAAGCGTTAAATGCCAACTATCGAATTGCGATGACGGGAACACCGATTGAAAACCGTTTAGTGGATCTATGGTCTATTTTTGATTTTTTGAATAAGGGTTTGTTGGGTAGTCGCAAAGAATTTACCAATTTTTCGAAAAAATTAAAAACGGATTTATCTGGCTATTCTGCAGTGAGAAATGTGGTCAATCCTTTTATTTTAAGAAGATTAAAAACAGACAAGAAGATTATTGCTGACTTGCCGGAGAAAATTGAACTTAAATCTTTTACTACTTTAACAAAGAAACAAGTTGTTTTATATAAAGCTTTGGTGAAAGAATTGAAAATGGCGTTTGAAGAAGATGATGAGATATCTGCCATTAAACGCAAAGGATTGGTATTAGCAAGTTTAATGAAATTTAAACAGATTTGTAATCATCCAGATCAATATTTAGGGCAGCAGGAATATAATTTTCAATTAAGTGGAAAATTTAAAAAATTAGGAGAAATTTGTGAAACCATTCGTGAGAAACGTGAAAGGGTGCTGATTTTTACCCAATTTAAAGAAATGACCGAACCAATTGCCGACTTTTTAAGTAAAATTTTTGAAAGAGATGGTTTAATCTTGCATGGAAGTACTGCAGTTAAAAAGAGAGGACAGCTGGTTGAAAAATTTAATGGCGAAGATTATGTTCCTTTTATGGTTTTATCTTTGAAGGCCGGTGGAGTAGGTTTGAATTTAACTTCGGCAAATCATGTGATTCATTTTGATCGATGGTGGAATCCAGCGATTGAAAATCAAGCAACAGATCGCGCGTTTCGTATTGGTCAAAAGAAAAATGTGGTGGTGCACAAATTTATTACCAGCGGCACTATTGAAGAAAAAATAGATGAGATGCTGGAAGAAAAACAAAAGCTTTCTGATGATATTATCGCTGCAAGTACTGAGAGCTGGTTAACTGAGATGGATAACAAAAAGTTATTAAATCTTTTTAAATTGGAGGTTTGATATGTGGTGGGGTTACTCGGAATATGTGCCTGTTGCTAAGAAAAAGGAACGGGCGCTGAAAAAATTAAAAAAAATGCAAAAGAAAAATCCTAAACTTAAGCCTGTCATTGTTGAAGGAAGAGCTATTGCAAAAACTTTTTGGGGAAGTTCTTGGAATAAAAATCTTGCCAATTATGCTGACTATTCCAATCGAATCGGTAGAGGACGCTCTTATGTTAAAAACGGTTTGGTGCTTGATTTGCAGATAAAAGAGTGTCAAGTTTCGGGTTTGGTGTATGGCTCTTCAGGGGAAGTTTATAATGTTAAAATTGAAATTGCAAAACTTCCACCAAAAAAATGGAAAGAGATTTTAAAGAAATGTAGTCATCAAATTGAAAGTATGGAGAAATTGCTTTCGGGAGTTTTTCCAAAGGAATTAAAAGAGAATTTTTTGCAAAAAGGGGATGGACTTTTTCCAAATTCGGATGAAATTCAAATGAATTGTGATTGTTACGATTATGCAGAGATGTGCAAACATATTTCAGCTGTATTATATGGGGTAGGCGCACGCTTGGATTTAGAACCGTTGCTTTTCTTTACTCTGCGAGGAATTGATTTCAAAGAATTGTTGGCGAAAACAGTAGAAGACAAAGTGCAAGATATGATTAAAAATTCAGAGAAAAAAACGAGTCGAACAATGGAAGATGATGAAATGTTTGAAATTTTTGGAGTTGAGTAAACATAATTGTTAAAAATATTGATAAGGTAGGATGTATGGCAAATTATTTGGTGACCGGTGGTGCTGGTTTTATTGGTTCTAATTTAACTAATTTTTTAGCTAAAGAAAATCATGTAGTGGCGGTTGATGACTTGTCGATGGGGAAGATGGAGAATTTAGATTCATCTGCAAATATTGAATTTATTAAAGGTAGTATTACAGATGTTTCTTTGATGAGAAATTTGTTGAAAGAAAAAGAGTTTGATTATATTTTTCATTTGGCCGCGATTGCTTCTGTCGCAGATTCTGTGGAAAATCCTATTCGAACGCATCAGGTAAATTTTGATGCTGTTTTTCACTTGCTCGAATTAACTAAAAAGCATCAAAAAATGTTAAAACGTTTTGTTTTTTCATCATCAGCCGCTGTTTATGGCGATGAAAAGACATTGCCAAAGCAAGAAGAATCAGTGATTCGTCCGTTAACTCCTTATGCCATTGATAAATTTGCTGCAGAAAAATTTGTGTTAATGTACAACAATCTATATGAGGTGCCTACTTCAGTTGTACGTTTTTTTAATGTGTATGGTCCAAAGCAAAATTCATCTTCGCCTTATTCAGGGGTTATTTCCATTATGATGGAATGTTTTGATAAATTAAAAGGAAATTTGGATGCGGAGTTTACTTTATTTGGAGATGGTCAACAGTCAAGAGATTTTGTTTTTGTTGAAGATGTCATTCAAGCTTTATTGCTGGTGGCTGGAAATTCAGCTACCCTTGGTGACGTTTATAATTTAGGGATTGGACAAGCAACAACTTTGTTAGAGTTAATTCGTATTATTGAAAATCATCTTGGGATTAAATTACCAATTATTTATAAAGAGGCACGATTTGGAGATATTAAAGAGTCCTTTGCGGATATTTCCAAATTGCAAGCAATCGGATATAAACCGAAAAATACAGTAAGTGAAGGAATGAAGAAATATATCGAATATTTACAGAAAGAGTATGAATAAATATTTTATGAAGGTGTAAAAGTAGGTGTTACAACGATTACCTCTAGTGCAAAAGATTAGTTAAAAATTGTCCAAGATGAACTAAACCAAAACTATAGATGAAAATGGCAAATGGTTTTCCTAGTAGTATAATTAAAGCAAATTTTCTGAATTTTATTTTTGTTAAACTACTCATCAAAACTAATGCATCATCAGGCGCAATAGGCAAGAAAATTAAAATTATAAATAAGGTATCCCATTTTTTATTGTCATCTAATTTTCCAATATACTTATTAAATGTTTTTTCACTAATGAATGCTTGAGCAAAGGGTTTTCCGTAAGTTCTACCTAAAAAGAAGAGAAGGAAAGAGCCGAGAATAATTCCGATGTAATTGTAAACAAAGCCCCAAAAAGGTCCAAAAATCAAAACACCTGCGGCAGCACTAGCACCACCAGGAATAATCGGAATAACCACCTGAATTAACTGAAGGAAAATAAAAATTAAAGGTCCCAAATATACTTGTTCGCTTAAGATATTTTTTAAAATTTCAGGATTATTAAAAATTTCTAGACGAAAAAAACAAATACAAAGAAAGATAGTTCCCGCAATTCCTATTAAGGATAGGATGTTTATTGCAATTTTAATTTTAGATTTCATCGTTTTCTCCTTTTACAAAAGAAAAAATATAAAGAAAAGTTAATTGCATGTTCATTATAAAACTATGAGAAAAGCTTGTCAATGCAAATTTGTTTTGAATGATGAAAAAACTGTTTTTCAATTCTAGTTTGTGATTTGGATTTAACAAAAAATTTTTATCCACTAATAAATAAAACACCTTTTTCGTTTAAAAAAAGTGTTAGACAGTCTTTTTTGGGGATGAAAAAATGATTTATGGTATTCTCTTTTTAAGAACCTGTTAACGATCTCTAGTGAAATGAATCCCGTTATACAAATTGTAATCAAGCAAAGCTTGAAACAACTTGTAATAACCCGACAGGTTTTTTGAGCTATTTTTTCGTAGTTTGAGGCAAA
>JAIRWP010000077.1 GCA_031268845.1 Lactobacillales bacterium
TACGCGCTTCTTCATAAGTATGTCCCTTTGCGAGGTATTTTAAGACCATTTCTCGCGTGTCTTTAGAATATGCCATTGTTTAATTATACTACAGATTGTTTTAAATCGGAACAGCTATACATTTAAAAAAACGTTTATCACTTCTTCAACTGCTCCACCATTTTCTGACTAGGCGTGACCAAGATTGTTTTTTGGCCTTCGTAAATGACAAATCCAGCTTTGGCACCATTTGGTTTACGAAGATGCTTTACTTGCACTACATCCACTGGAACTTGGGCGGAGTTGCGATACTTGGAATAATAAGCAGCTAGTATCCCTGCCTGCGTTAATGTTTCATCACTTGGCCTACTTGATTCAACAATTACGTGTGAACCTGGAATGTTTTTGACATGCAGCCAATAGTCATTTTTTTTAGCCATTTTTAATGTTAGACGATCATTTTGCAAATTATTTTTGCCAACTAAAATTTTCGTTCCATCGCTTGCTTGAAAAACAGCTGGTTGACTTGGTTTTTCTCTCTTTTGTTTTTTAGATTGAGCTTTGATATAACCTTCCGTTTGCAATTCTTCAAAAATAATCGGAATTTCTACTGGTGTTGCTAGTTCTAGTTGCGATTCTACACTTTCTAAATATAAAATCTCCTGCTTTGTTTGCTCAATCTGTTCTTGAACAATCCGCACAGATTTTTTTAACTTTTGATATTTTTGAAAATATTTTTGTGCATTTTGATTGGGCGATAAAGAAGGTTTTAAAAGAATTTTTATCGGTTGATCTTCTTTATAATAATTTTTTAACTCAACAAAGTCACTTCCCTTAGGGACTTGCGCCATAAAAGTTGTCAGCAACTCGCCCTTGCAACGATAGTCTTCCGCATTTTCCGTATCTTTTAATGTAGCGTGCAATTTTTTTAACTTCGTTTGATTTTTTTTACGTTCTACTTTGATACGATGCAAAAGTGAACCAGCTTGTTGCTTTGTTCGATCTTTTTCAGCTTTATCTGTAAAAAAAACGTCCAACAATTCATTTAAGTTATCAAACACCATCTTTGCTTTACCCAATGACAAAAAAGCGACCGGCGTAAACCATTCCTTGCCATTATTTTCATATAAACTTGGCTGGATAGAGTTCAATGAAGCAAAAAAATCATGCCAGACATTTAATTTTTCATTAGGTTTATCCTTTAAACGATAAACCAACTCTTCTGCTGTATCACGCCCGAAACCTTGAAAATTTTGCTGTAAAAATTGCGCCGATAAATCCTGCGCTGTCGATAAAGTTTCAAAAAGCTCCGGATCCTGCAAAATAAATGGATTTTTCCCTTTTGGCTTAGGTGGAGTGAGATACTCTACTCCAGATAAAATCGCTCGATAAGTATTTTGCGTTAAGCTTATATGTTTGATCGCATCTAAAATCCTGCCAGTTTCTTTGTTTAATAAAATAATATTAGAATGACGTCCCATAATTTCTACAATCAAAACAATATTTTGCAAATCACCTAATTCATCACGATGACTAAAGGTAAAATGTAAAATGCGGTCATTTTCAACTTGTTCAATCGACTCTAAAATCGATCCTTCCAAATACTTTCTTAACACCATCACAAAATTAGGCGGATTTTCCGGATTATGATACTGCATGGTTGTCAGCTGCACACGCGCATAGCTAGAATGCGAAGATAAAAGTAATTTATGATTTTGGCCATTTGCACGAATAGTTAGCACAATCTCTTGTTTATATGGTTGATGCATTTTTTGAATGCGCCCATGTAGTAACTTTGCTTGAAGTTCACGCACCAAAGCATGAATAAAAATACCATCAAAAGACATAACATCACGTTCTTTCTAGCAACCTTGTAACTTTATTATACGAGGTCTAACCCATTTTTAGCTCGCAACTTCTGCATTTTCTTTGCGCGATCTGCTGTTAAGTCCTTCTGTTTCCTGATCTTTGGTAAAATATCTTCACTGGTAACTTTGGAACTCTTTGACCAGGTCTCAGGTTGCTTCTTATCAAATTGTTCCAAAAATTGGACAACCTCGCGGATAATTGCCGTTGGCGTTGAAGCACCTGCTGTTACGGCAATTTTTTGGATGCCTTTAAGCCATTTTATTTTTAGTTCAGAAAGATCAGCAATTCTTTTAGCCGGAGTATGCGCCTGCTCTATCGAAATTTGTGCTAAACGATTGGTATTGTTACTTCGAATGTCGCCAATCACTAAAGTTAAATTACAGCCTTGAGCTTGCTTTACTACCGCCTCTTGGCGAATCTGTGTGGCATGACAAATTTCTTTATGAACTACGATTTGTGGATATTTTTTTTGAAGTGCTTCCATTATTTCAGCTACATCCCACTGACTCATGGTTGTTTGGTTTGTGACAAAAAGTTTATTACTTGTTAAAAATAACGTTTCTATTTCTTCTAATTTCGAAAGCAAATGCACCTTATCTGGTGCAACACCAATAGCCCCTTCAGGCTCTGGATGACCTTTCTTTCCAATATAGATAATCTCATATCCATTATCTGCATATTTTTTTATTAACTCATGCGTAATCTGAACATCAGGGCAACTTGCATCGATGGTTGTTAAACCTTTTGCTTTAGCCAAACGAACTATTTCAGGAGCAATGCCATGAGCCGTGAAAATGACCGTTCCAGAGTCAATTTTATCCAGTATCTCTTGACGATTTTCTCCATCAACTGTATAAATTCCAATCTTTTGAAAGCTTTCTGTCACATGACGATTATGAACGATCATGCCTAAAATATATATTGGCCGCGGCAAATTTTGATCAAGCGCTGCATTATAAGCAATCACCATTGCATCCACAACCCCATAACAAAAACCTCGCGGACTAATATTGATAACTTTCATTTTTTCTCCTAATAAGCTTTAATTAATCATCCTTAAAACAGGTATTTATCAATATTTTTCAGTTTTTTTAGCACTTTAAATTTAGACAAATTGTTGATTCCATGACATAATTATGTTTAGAGTCTGTTAGCAGATTCTTGGAGATTTTGCAAATAAAATTGAGGTGAAAGAAATGAAGGAATTGCTAAATATTTACATAAATGCATTTTTGATAGCAATCATCCTTGAACTTTCTCTTACCTTTTTAGGCATGCCATTAGCAGCAAAACATAAACTAAAAAATACATTTTCTGTAAAAGAATATTTGGCGGATTTATTACTTTTAAATTTCTTAACTGTGCCTTTGGTTGCTTTTGGCATTTTTGCTTTGATGTATATTAAAAAAATCTCTAGCCTTTAAATCAATAAAATCCTCCTATTATTGAAAGGAGAGAAAATAGATGCCAGAAATTTATGATGTCATTGTCATTGGTGCAGGACCTGCTGGTATGACAACTTCGCTTTATGCTGCACGTTCAAATTTAAAAGTTTTACTACTTGAACAAGGTGCACCAGGCGGGCAGATGAATAATACTGCTGAAATTGAAAATTATCCAGGATTTGCTTCTATTATGGGACCTGAGCTTAGCCTTAAAATGTACGAGCCTTTAACAAAATTTGGCGTTGAAAGTGTTTATGGTATTGTACAACAAATAAAGATAAATAAAGATTATAAAACGGTTGTCACTGAAGATAAAACATATATTGCAAAAACGATCGTTATTGCTACAGGCGCTATACATAAACGCTTGAAAGTTCCTGGCGAAACAGAGTATACAGGTCGTGGAGTAAGTTACTGTGCCATTTGCGACGGTGCTTTTTTCCGTGATAAAAAATTAATCGTTGTTGGCGGGGGAGATTCTGCAGTTGAAGAAGCGATTTTTTTAACTCGTTTTGCTAGTCAAGTTACGATTATCCATCGACGTAACTCTTTAAGAGCACAGAAAATTATTCAAAACCACGCATTTGCCAATCCGAAAATCAAATTTCTTTGGCATACTACTGTGGAAGAAATCCAAGGTGATGAGCGATCAGTCAATCAAGTGCGTGTGAAAAATAAGCAAAACCATACTTTAAGTACTATCTCCTGCAGAGGTGTGTTTATCTATATAGGAGTAAATCCTCATTCAGAACCTTTTTTAAAGCTGGGAATAACTGATCAAAACGGCTGGATTAAAACAGACGCTCAAATGAAAACAAACATCCCCGGCATTTTTGCTATCGGAGATGTTCGTGAAAAAACTTTACGTCAAATTACAACTGCCGTTGGTGAAGGAGCCATTGCTGCTCAACAAGTTTATTTATATCTGCAAAAAACAGAAACTTAAAGCTGGTTTTATTTAATTTTTCTATACCAAACGAATGCGTTTTGGTGGCCAAAAAGCAAATTTGGCTTCCCCTTCAATCAATGAAGCAGAAATAGGGCCAACTCCAGGATAACGACCATCTTTAGAAATCGGACGATTATCCCCAAGTAACAAATAATGTTTAAGCGGCACTTTAATCGTAAATTTGGCTTCATCATTATAATTCACCGTAAAAGCACTGATCGTTGATGCTTTATATTGAAAACCTGGATCATAAGAATAAGTTTCTTGCAGTTTATCCTTCTTCCATAGCTTTTTATACTTATCTAAATATGGTTCATCATATTTTTTTCCATTGATGTATAACTGATCCCTATCATAGGTAACTGTTTCTCCTGGCATACCGATTATTCGTTTGACAATTCTTTTTTTAAGATCCTCAGGCCCTTTACTAACCACAATATCAAAACGCTTAAGTTTTGTTCTTTTCAGAGTGAACATCCGCTCTTTATCTTGTAAAGATGGATCCATAGAATGACCATCTACAATTACAGAAGCAAAAATAAAAACCCGGCTTAGAATTAAAACAATTAATATTGTAAAAATCAACCACCACTCTTTAATAAAATTTTTCAAAGATTTTTTCATCAACAATACCTTCTTATTTTTATTTATAATCTTAATAATCGTTTACCTGAAGCAGATTACATGCATTTCCTACTTGCTCTTGTGTTGGCGGCTTAACACCCTCTAATGGATATTTTAAGCCCAATTCTTTCCATTTGAATTCGCCCATTGTGTGATAAGGCAAAACTTCCACTTTTTGAACATTTTTAAGTGTCTTAATAAAGGTGTTCAGTGCAAGTAAATCTTCATCAAAGTCAGTAACTGTCGGTACCAAAACATGACGAATCCACATAGGTTGTTTAATTTCTGATAAATATTTGGCAAACTCTAAAATATTTTCGTTACTTAAGCCTGTTAAAGATTTATGTCGAATATTATTTATTTCTTTAATATCATAAAGGATTAAGTCTGTTATTGCTAGTAATTGATTTAATTTTGAAAAAAAGGGCTCTTGGCATGTAAAAGGCTGGCCACAGGTATCTAAAGCGGTGTGAATGCCGCAAGCTTTCGCTTTTGCAAATAAATCAAGCAAAAAATCAAGCTGCAATAAAGGTTCCCCGCCACTAACTGTAATCCCCCCATCGTATCCCCAGTAACTGCGAAAACGTTCTGCTTCTTTTAAAATTTCCTCTGCACAAACCGTACGCATTTTATTTGTTTTAAAACTCCAAGTATCCGGGTTGTGACAAAATTGACAGCGCATTGAACAACCTTGCATAAAAATTACAAAACGTACACCTGGGCCATCAACTGTTCCAAAATTTTCTGTTGAATGAATGAAACCTTTTATCTCTTTATCCACATGGATAACTCCTTAAGCTTTTAAAATCTGTTTATAATAGACCTGTCCTAAAACGTTAACTCAAAGTTATAAATGCCCGAAATAAGAGACACGCGCAAAAGATGTTTTCTCTGCTTATTACGATAGCGCTGTTGTAAGATTTTAAATCTCTTAATACGACGATTAACATGTTCAATATAAATACGATACTTAGCCAAGCAGGAATTAAACCATCTCTGGTATCTGGTTAAATTTTTACCGCGCGTTTTCTTATATGGAGTTAGGCTATTGATGTGATAAACGGCAATTCCTTGGTAACCTTTATCGCCGATAAGTAAAACATTTTTTAAAAAATGAAGAGCGCTTTTCTTGAAAAGCTCCATATCATGAACTGAACCCTTTTCTTCATGAACGCAAATAATTTCGCCCGTTTCGCCGTTAATTAGCAACTGATCTTTTATTGTAGGTCGTTTTTTTACCAGAATATGACTTTTTTTGCTTCTTTTTTAGGCGCTTAAGTTTCACATTCAGTGGCATCAACGATGACAATTTGAATCCCATTATTGCTCTTTAAAAGCTCACGCTTCGATGGTAAAGCAAAGGTGCCATCTTTGATCAGAACTTGCTCGATCCAAGCTATCGCCTCGCTGACTCTTTGTTTGTAAACGCCGTATTCAAAGGCGATGTTTTCCATTGTGCGGTAATCATGGTAATACCCAAGCATGATAATCAGTTTATCCAAAACACTTAAACGTGATGGTCTACCTCCTAATTTGTGAAGTTCTTTGTGCGCTTTTTCTAAAATTTCAAGCATTTTGTCAAATGTAGGTTTTCTTATCTGCAATTCGGAAAGTAAAAAAATAATCATTTAAACCATTTTCATATACAATCAAAATAAAAACTTACGGAGTATCCCATGAACGAACTGATAACCTATCTTCAAACGATCGAAGACACTCGTCAAGCAAGCAAAGTAAAATATAG
>JAIRWP010000063.1 GCA_031268845.1 Lactobacillales bacterium
TTTTCCGCAAATTGCCTAAAAATTAATCAAAAAACCTGTCGGGTTATTACAAGTTGTTTCAAGCTTTGCTTGATTACAATTTGTATAACGGGATTTCATCAATAGCGAGATCGTTAACAGGTTCTAACTTAAAAATTGACGATAGATGAAAGTAGAGGCTATTTCATTGAAGACAGCAATTAAAAAAGCAGATATTTTTAGTATTTTATTGAAAATGCAGCAAAAAGCTATGACGATAATGGAGAAAAGGGAATATTATAGCACTGAAGGCGTTAGTGATAATGTTTACTTTGAAGAATGGAAGAGGATAAAAAGTTTAGTTTGTGAAGAGAGGTTGGATGAGGTTTTAAAATTTTTACAGATATCAAAAGAAGAGTTTAAGTTTTTAGTATCGCCTCTTAATAAGACTGATATTAAATTTCAAGAGTGGATTTTTCTTTTTAAAGAGATAATGGATTTTTATCAAGAGATAAAAGATGAGAAAAATTATTCAGAAAGGATAGTTATCGCTATTTCGCCGTTTGTTCATTTTACAACGACGAAAGTTAAAAAAATTTTTGCCCAAATTTCTTCATTTGTATTTTCAGAACAGACTTTTAATAAAGTTATTGAAAGTTATATTCAAGAGTTGACTTCATTAATTAGTAAAGTCATCGTGATTGAGCTAGAGCTTTATAAAGATCAGCATACTTTTGTAGCTGATGATGCCGCAGCTCAGTTTAGTGAATTTATGAAAGCGTTTTTTGATTCGCCAGATGCTTATTGGAGGTTTTATGAGAAGTATGCTGTTTGCACGCGAGTACTTGTGACGAGAACGGCTTATTTTTTGAAAAATTTGGAATTTTTTGTGAGTGCTGTACATGAAAGTAAAAGAGAAATTGCAGATTTTTTAGCAAGTGAAGTTAAAGAAATCGTTGATCTTAGCCTTTCGCTTGGAGATTCTCATGATCAAGGCAAAAGCGTTATTGTTGTTGAGTTTAATGAACATCAAAAAATCGTTTTTAAACCAAGAAATTTGGAAATTTGTCAGGCGTTTGAACAATTTCTTCATTGGTGTAATGAGAATTCGGGCTTATTAGATATTAAGATTCCTAAGGGGATTTATAAAGAAGATTATTCATTTGTTCAGTTTATTGAGTATCAAGCTTGTCAAAGCGAAAAAGAGGTTAGTGAATATTATGAACGCTTTGGCTATTTACTTGCTTTAGCATATGTTTTTCGCATAACAGATTTGCATTCTGAGAATTTAATCGCACATGGCAGCTATCCCTTTTTAATAGATATTGAGACCATTTTTCATAATCCAGCTCGTCTTTCAGGGGTTGATGAAGTGGGAAGTAAGATGCTTGATGCAGAAATGATTAATGATCTTGTGAAAACTTCTTTGTTGCCAAGTGTTTTTGAAACAGATCCGGATAAAAAAAGTAAGATACTTGATATAAGCGGATTAACTGGTGATAAGCAAGAACTAGAAAAGGAATTTATTCAGCCTGTTAATATCGGAAAAGTTGATTTTCACTTTGAGTTGAGGCCTGGTTTTTTGAATGCGATGCAAAATATGCCATTGATTAATGATAAAAAAGTAAATCCGGCGAATTATCGAATTAATATCGTGCAAGGTTTTGAGTTAATGCTATGTTTTTTGAAGAAAAATAAAAAGAGCGTTTTAGAAGAGCTAGATTTTTTTCAATTATTTGCAGGGAAAAAAATTCGTTGTTTGATGAAGACTTCGCAGAAGTATAGTTCATTGCTTTTATATGCTAATCATCCTAACTATGCTGAGAATATGGTAAAAAGGGAGAGACTATTATGGAATCTTTGGAGTTATTTGCATCAAAATTTAGCTATTATTGACAGTGAATACAAAGATTTGTTATTCACTGATATACCGATTTTTTACTCTTATACGGACTCAAGGGACGTTTTTGATAGTCGAGGTAAAAGAATTAAAGATTATTATCAAGAAACAGGATTGCAAAAGGTTGTAGGGATTATTTCAAATTTATCTGAAAAGACGATTCAAAAGCAAATGGGACTTTTAATGGCTAAGCTGGATATTTTTGTTAGAAATGAGTTGAAAAAAAAGGATATTCAGTCTTTTAACTTTCTTAAAGAGGCTGAAAAGATTGCTTTATTTTTGTGGGAGGATAGATTTCAATCAGATGATGAGCTTTCTTTTACCACCGTTATCTTTGTGCTTGATCAAAGGTATTGTGTTGTAGCGATGAATAGTAGTTTGTATGAAGGTTTAGCTGGAGTTGCTTTGTTTTATTTGGAGTTGTATTTGGCGATAAAAGATAAAAAATATCTTTTGTATTATCGAAAAATTTTAAAAAATGCGATGCGCAAAATGAAGGATCAAGAATTAATTTTGTCTGCTTATTATGGCATGCTTTCTCAGATTTTTCCTTTGCTCTTGGAAGCAAAGACTTTGGAAAATCAGGATGCCGTTTTAGAAATTAAGAAACTTATAAATTTGATTGCAAATTATGAGTTTAAAGATTCAGTAAGAATTGATTGGTTAAGCGGTTTGGCTGGGGTTTTAGGACTTATTTCAGAAGTTTATTTGGCATTAAAGTTTAAAGAAGCATTGCAAGTAGCTGATTTGTTATTTCAAAAGTTTTCAGTTGAATTAGAAAAAGCTGATAGGAAAGAATTAAATGAACATGGAGTAGCTTATGGATTGTCGGGGTTAGCCTTAGCTTTGGCAAAATATTATCGAATAAATTCATCTGAGTCTTTAAAGCAAAAAATTATAAGTTTGTTGGCAAAAGAGATGGATATTTATCAAACAAAGCAACAAAGTTTGTGTTTTGATTGTGGTAGCACGGGGATGCTAGCTGTTAGATTATATATCAATGGCATTTTTCAACATTCAAAAATTAAAGAACAAATTGCTACTTTAAGTAGTAGTTTAGAAGGTAGTAAAAAAGATGATTCCTTGTGTCATGGTAATGCAGGAGTGATTTATGCTTTGTTCGAGTATCAAGCTTATGATAAGCGCATAAACGAGACTGTTAGTAAAGGAGCTAGAGCCTTGCTAACACATCGATACTTGCAAGGGGATTATGATTTACAAAAAATTCCAGGTTTTCTTGCTAAGGGAATTTTTACAGGGTTAGCTGGAGTTGGTTTAGCTTTCTTGCGTCTTAGTGACTATGAAAAAAATAATAATGTTTTATTGCTTGATGTTGAAAAATCTCTTTAGTAAAGGAAGGATCATAATGAAAAAGAAGCGGATGCTTGCTCTAGTGGGAGCGGCTTTTGAAGATTTATCTCTTAAAGAAATGTTTGAAGATCAAGGCGAGAAAAATGCTAAAGGAAAGGTGATATCGCATATTACGTTTGCAGTGCCTGCTGTTTGTGTAAAAGTGATGGACAATCTGGTTAACGCCACGGTTTTGTTTTGTCAGCCTAAAAAGGAGCAAAAAGAATGAAAAAAGTATTGGTTTATATTGCTACGCGTCGCCAAAAATCAAATACCGTTTTATTTGCTAAAAAAATCACTGAAGCACTTAAGATGGCTGAGGAGCTCAAAGTTAAGATCTTTACTCCAACTTCGCTAAATATTTTGCCTTGTCTTGGGTGTAATACTTGTTTTTATAAGGGCAAGTGTCCGCAAAAAGATGATCTTGCTTATTTAGTACAAGAGATGGAAAGTTCAGATTTGCTGATCTTGGGTAGTCCCGTTTATCTACATGATGTAACCGGTGATTTTACTATTTTGGCGAATCGTTTGGCTTATTGGTCTCATTTATTGAAACTAAAAGGGAAAAATGTTTTAGCTGTCTCGACTTGTAGTGGCAATGGTCATCTAAGTGTTGTTAAGGAGGTTAATAAAATATTTACATTTCTTGGGGCGAATGTTTTTTTGGTAGCAAATGCTGCTGAAGACTATCCTGATCAGTTAAATAATGAAGAGTGGATGCAAAAAACTTGCCAAGAAATTGTTCAAAAAACAGTGAAGATATGGGAGCGTCCACATTCAAATAAACGCTTAGAGCAGCAATTTAAAGGATATAAAAACATCATGATGGCAAGAGTAGAAAATGGTGAAAACTCTTTTGAAGGAAATTACTGGTTAAAAGAGAAAATGCTCGACTATGAAACGTTTGCGAATTATTTACAAAATGAAGTGATTAATAAAATTAATAAGGAAGGAGTAGATAGAGTTTAAATTTGCTTTTTAAATTAACAGTTTGTTACACTCACTTCGTAATGAAATTGATTATAATTTAAGGAGTGAATGTTTATGGTTACAAATAGTCTTACGAAGTTATTAACAAGCAATCCTGGTGTTGGAGAGGAGATTTCAAAATTAACAACAAAAGAAGATATTTTTGCAGCACTTGAAAAGCATATTTCTGGTTATACTGAAGAACAGATGTTAAAAGACTTCTCTGAAATTAAAGCTTCTGCAGAAATTGCTTCAGGCGGCGAATTAGATGCTGAAGCATTGGAAAATGTGGCTGGAGGAGCAACAGATTGGGCACAAGTCATTGGTCTTGGCCTACAGGTATTAACTCAAACTGTGCAAGCTACTGTAGGAGCTTATGGTCAATATCAAGCAAGTAAACAACAAGATCAATAAAAAAATTTAAATAGTTCCGTGAATTTTATTATCTTCTAAGAACCTGTCTACCATCTTTCAGTGGATGAAATTTTTGAATAATTTTGTGCAATTTTAGGCAAAAAACGCAGATTTAGTTGTGCTAAATCGAGGCTTTTTAACGACAAAGTGCAAAAAATTAGCAAAAACTTTTGCCGCTAGAAGATGGTGGACAGGTTTTAACAAATTCATGGAATTATTTTTATTAAAGTTTCAAAAGGTATTGTGTAGAAACAAATCAAAGGGAGTTAAGAACCAATGAAAAATAGGTTATTGAAGCTGTTTAAAGAAAATAAAGCAGCGATGAAGAAGTTTATTAATGTAAAGTCTAAAAGCGAAGCTTTAGCAATAGCTCAGGAATATTTGCCAGATTATACAGATACGGAGTTACTTAAAGATATTCAAAATTTTCAGATTTCACAAACAGGTGAAAGTAGCTTAAGTGATAAGGATTTAGAAAAAATTGTTGGTGGAGCAGCACACGTTATTAATATGGATCATGTTATTGAAGGATTGATTAATTTTGATACTTAAGTATTGTCTGTGCTTTTATTTGATTAGATATTGTTTTAAAAGGCTTAATTTTTATTTTTTATACAGTAAGTCTTTTTTGTATTTTAAAAATATTTCAAGTCGTTATTTTTCCTTTTTAATATTTTTTTTGATAAACTACAAGTAGCCTGATTTAGCGGGGTATAACAGCTATTAGTAGTTGTTAAATATAAATAAAAAATTTAAAAGAAAGAGGAGCAAATTTATGTTAAATATTGATAAAGAAAAAAATGGAAAAGATATAGCTGTTACCTTAAGTGGGCGAATTGATACAACAACGGCGCCTCAACTTAACTCTATTGAAGAGACTTTAGAAGGAAATGAAAATGTTGTCGTAAATTTAAAAGATATTGAATATATCTCAAGTGCAGGGTTGCGTTTCTTTTTAAAGATGGAAAAGAAACTGCGTGCAGGATCTGGTAGTCAAGTTTTAACAAATGTAAGTGATGAAGTAATGGAGATCTTTGAGATCAGTGGTTTTGCGGATATTTTAACGATTGAGTAAGATAGTTGATTAATTCATTGATTAAGAAGGAGATGGTAACATGGCAATATTTCGACAAAAGTCGTTAGATAAATTAAGTTCCCCAGAGCAATTAGATAAGTTAGTTGTTGTTGCTTCACCGATGACGTGGCTAACTCTTATCGGTGCAGGGTTGATTGTAGTGGCAACAGTTATCTGGTCTATTGTTAGTACTGTCCCCAAGACAGAGACTGCTTCGGGAATTTATATGAATGTTGGTGATTTGCAGTCTATTCACTCAATGTCTCAGGGAATTGTGAGAAAAGCGCTTGTTAAATCAGGAGATAAAGTAAAGAAAGGAAAAGTATTATTTGAAGTTGCAGGTGGCAATGATATTGTTGCAACAACAAGTGGTACCGTTTACTCAATAGCTGTCACAAATGGTACACCTGTTGCAAAAGGAACAATGGTAGCACGGATTAAAGAAGCAAAAAACCAGGCATATGTAACAAGTTATGTTGGTATTCAGGTAGCGAAGACAATTAAAGAGGGAATGGCAGCAAATGTTTACGTCTCAGCCTTTCCAAAAGAAGAGTATGGACATATGGAGGCAAAGGTTGATTATGTCGGTGATTCTGTAACAAGTTCTGCGGATATGGTTTCTGTGTTAGGAGACGAAAGTTTAGCAAGGTTGTTTAGCGCTGCCGGTCCAGTTGTTGAAGTAAGATGCAAGTTGGAAACTGATAGTTCTTCAGTTAGTGGTTATAAGTGGTCAACTAAGCAAGGTGAAGATGTAAAACCTGAAGGAGGAACACCAGTTACGGCAGATATCGTTGTAGCGAAGAAAGCTCCGATTAGTATGTTAATTCCAAATATTAAAGAAAAATTTGGCGTTGAGTAGGTGAAAATATGGAAGATAAAAAAACAGTTCATAAAAATGTTCATCGTGTAAAGACGCCAACTGTTTTTCAGATGGAAGCAACGGAATGTGGTGCTGCTTCTTTAGCGATGATACTAAGTTATTATGGTAAAGATGTTCCACTTGAAGAACTTCGACTTGAAACAGGAGTTTCTCGTGATGGGGTTAAAGCTAGTAATATTGTAAAAGCAGCTAAAAAAATGGGACTAGATCCTAAAGGGTATAGTTATAGCTTAAAAAAATTAATTGAAGAAGTAAAAACACCAGCGATCATTCACTGGAACTTTAATCACTTTGTTGTTTATGAAGGAAAGCATGGAGATTATTACTATCTTAATGATCCGGCACAAGGAAAGCGTAAATTAACAAAAGAAGAGCTTGATGAAGGCTATACCGGAATCGTTTTGGAGATGCCAAAAGGAGGCGACTTTGTAAAAGAAAAGCAAAATCGCAGTATGCTTGATTTTGTTAAATTACGTTTAACAGGGCAAGGAGCTTCTGTTTTGTCTTTAGTCGTTATTGGTTTGCTTTTGATCGTTCCGGGTTTGATTATTCCGATTTGTTCCAAGGTGTTTATTGATGATATTTTAATTGGTCAAAATACGGCGTGGTTTATGCAGTTTTTAGGAGTGCTGATTTGCGCAGTTGCTTTTCAGATGGGCTTAACTTATATGAAAAGTATTTTGTTAATGAAGTTTCAAAATAAATTAGCTTTATTATCTGCACAGAAATTTATTACTCATTTGTTGCGTTTGCCAATTGCTTTCTTCTCTCAAAGAGCTCCTGGTGATTTAGCAAAACGGGTAGATAATAACAATAATGTAAGCGTATTTATGGCTGGGGACTTAGCAGAGACTGGTTTAAATATTTTTATTTCTCTGTTCTACTTAGTTTTACTACTAATCTATAGTATTCCATTAACATTGATTGGAGTAATTGGTGCGGTTTTAAATATTTTCTTGATGCGTTGGTCTTCACAGAAAATTGCTGATTTATCTAAAAAAGTACAACAAGATTCTGGTAAGATGAGCGGTATTTTTTACACAGGGGTTTCGATTATGAATTCATTGAAAGCTTCTGGTGTGGAAAATGATTATGTTGGTCGCATTCTTGGTTACTACAGTAAAGCATTGACTAAAGGTCAAGAGATGAGTCGCACGCAAGAAATTTTAAATGGTATTCCAGAAATTTCACAAGGTGTAACGTCAGTTTTGGTTCTAATGTTTGGTGGAATCTTTGTTGTTCGTGGTGATTTATCTGTTGGTCAGTTAATTGCTTATACTAGTTTGCTTGGAAGTTTTGTTACGCCAATTAATGCATTATCTGGCTTTACGCAAAAGATTCAAACAACCAAAACGGATATGGCACGTGTTGAGGATATTTTAAATTACGAAAAAGACGAAGCTTACAATGAAGAAGTCAAAAAAGATAAGATTGAAACCAAATTATCAGGTCATGTTGTGTTAGATAAGGTAAGTTTTGGTTACTCGATTTTAGAGCCGCCATTGATTGATGACTTTTCTTTTGATTTGCCAGTGGGTAGTTCAATTGCTTTTGTGGGAGCTTCAGGTTCTGGTAAATCGACAGTTGCTAAAGTTATCAGTGGTCTTTATCACGAATGGGGCGGCAGTATTAAATTTGATGGCCATGCGGTTAAAAATATTCCTCCAGAAGTTTTTCATGCCAGTGTATCGGTAGTGAATCAGAGTGTACAAATTTTTGCAGGGACAGTCCGTGAAAATCTAACAATGTGGAATAAACATGTTATGGAAGTCGATATGGTGCAGGCGGCAAAAGATGCTTGTATTCACGATATTATTACGCAAAAGCCTGGAGCTTATGATTATGAGTTATCTGAAGGTGGATCTAATCTTTCAGGTGGTCAGCGTCAGCGTTTGGAAATTGCGCGTGCTTTAGCAACTAATCCGACAGTTTTGATTATGGATGAGGCAACTAGTGCGCTGGATCCATTAGTAGAAAAGGAAATTATTGATAATATCAAACGTCGCGGATGTACATGTATCATCGTTGCGCATAGATTATCTGCTATTCGTGATAGTGATGAAATTATTGTTATGGAATACGGTAAGATCGTTCAACGTGGAAGCCATGAAGAATTGGCAAAATTGCCAGGTCATTATCAACGTTTGATTCAGAATACGTAAGTTAAGATAGCTTGCTCTTAAAAAGGAGGCGTTTAATATTGTCAGAGAATACATCGATCCATCTGCATGGTGGAAAACTTTACTACACTAAAAATTCAGATAGTACTTATGTTGTAAAGAGCGGTTCTGTTTTAGTTTACATTGTTCCGATTTTAAAAGGCGCAACGGGACGGCGTTATTTGCTTCATGAGGCTCAGGTTGGTGAGCGCTTACCAGGTTTTTATCAAAAACAAGGCGCAGAAGAGTGGCTGTTTTGTTTTGTGGCTTTGGATACTGCCGATTTAGAAGAAGAGTCCCAAACCATGACCAAAGAAGTTGCTGATAGTTTTGTAAATCGAGCAATGATTACCAATTTTGGGGAAGAAGATTTTGCTGAGATTCTTTTGGAAGAATATCAACGAAATATTGTTAAAGAAGAGAATTTTATCTTTGCCTCGGCTGTTGAAAGCGAAGAAACAAGTCAGCGGAATTTGCGTTTGATTTATTCCGTTTTTAATCGTAGTGCTTTTAAACAAGAAATTCCTGAATCAGGAAATCACATTTATGATGCAACGGCTTATATTTGTGATAAAAAAGGTATTTCGATTGCATCTTTTAATAAAATTGTTGCTTCAAATGGTCGCCGTTTTAAATTTCAAGATGTAGCTCGGATTTCTCACTTTGTTACAAGAGAGGTCATTTTAACACCAAATTGGTATAAACATAACTCTGGTCCATTAATTGCCTTTTTGGAAAAAGGTAACAAAGCAGTTGCCTTATTACCTCAGCATAAGGGTTATACTGCGTATAATCCATCAACACATGAGACTGTTATTGTGGATGAGGCATATGCTAGGTTACTCAAACCACAGGCTCAATCAATTTATAAACCTTTTCCAAATGAAAAAATTACAACTAAAAAAATGTTTAGCTTTGCCATGAAAGAAGTTAGCGGTGGGGAAATTTTTCGTTTTATCCTGTTAGCTTTCTTAGGAACATTTGTTGGAATTCTTTTGCCCATGCTAAATCAACAAATTTACGATAAATATATTCCGATGAGTTTATCAACGGGAATCTTGCAAATCGGGATGGTTTTAATTGCTTGTAATCTGGGAAATCTATCATTTACGATTGTTAAAAACTTAACATCGGCAATTAGTATTTCCAATATGGAAAATGCCGTTTTTGCCGCAACCTGTGAGCGTTTGTTTAATTTACCATCCAGCTTTTTTAGGAACTATAAAGCAGCTGATTTGGCTGAGCGGATTTTGCAATTGCAAGGATTCTTTAAAATCTTTTCTAGTACAGGAATTAAAACAATTATTTCAGCGTTGTTTTCGATCATGTATGTTTTTCAGATGTTTAATTATGCTAGTAGCTTGGCGGTAATTGGTGTTGCTTTGTTAGCAGTGATTTTGCTTGTCATCATTGGGATTGCTTTTGTTCAGACAAAATATCAAAATGATTTAATTCAATTTAGCTCTGAGGCCAATTCTAAGATGTATCAATTTTTGGTAGGGATTGAAAAGGTTCGTGGTGCAGGTGTTGAAGAGTATGCGATGTATGAGTATCTTAAACCTTATGTAGCATCAAAGAGTATTGCTTTACATAATGGTAGATTAGAGTCAGTAGCAAAAGTTCTTTCACTTTTTGTCACAAATGGCTTTTCAATTTTTTTCTACTATCAAATGACTAATGGCAAGTTAGGCTTATCAGTAGGTGAATTTAGCGCCTTTTTAGCAGCATTTGGTGCTTTTTCAGCAGCTATGACGGGAGTGGCAACTTCTGTTTTCACTTTAAATATTGCCAAACCAATTTTAGAGCGTGTTAAACCAATTTTTGAAGCAGCGCCTGAGTATTCAGATGATGCAGAAATGCCTGGTGAACTATCTGGAGATATTGAAATTACCAATATTGATTTTTCATATGATCCAGATGAAGATTTGATTTTAAAAGATTTGTCGGTACATATTAAAAAAGGTGAATATATCGGTATTGTTGGCGGATCAGGCTCAGGGAAGTCAACTTTGCTTAAATTGTTACTTGGCTTTGAAGCACCAAGCTCTGGAAAGATTTACTATGATGGCAAAGATATTGATGGTATGGATAAACGTGAATTGCGTAAGCGCTTTGGTGTGGTATTGCAAGATGGGAAGTTAATTGGTGGTTCGATTTTTGAAAATATGACCATTACGGCTCCTCATGCAACCATGCAAGATGCTGATCGAGTAGCAGAGGAAGTTGGTTTAGCCGAGGATATCAAGCATATGCCAATGGGTATGCATACAGTGCTTTCAGAAATGGGAGGTGCTATTTCTGGTGGTCAACAGCAACGGATTTTAATTGCACGTGCGATCATTGGTAAGCCGAATATTCTCTTCTTTGATGAAGCCACTTCAGCACTTGATAATACAACTCAGAAAATGGTAACTGACAGCTTAAATAAACTAAATGCAACGCGGATTGTCATTGCTCATCGTTTAAGCACCATTCAAGATTGTGACCGAATCTTAGTTTTAGATAAAGGGCATATTATTGAAAGCGGAAGCTATGATGAGTTGATGAAACAACATGGCTTGTTCTATGAACTTGCTAAACGACAAATGGCGTAATTAATTTTTTAGAGTCTGTTAACGATCTCGAAGCGATGAATGATTTTGGCTATTTTTCCGTATTTTTTCGTTAAAAAACCTCGATTTAGCACCACTAAACCTACGTTTACGGTGACAAGAAAACTTCGTTTTCTTTTATCCGTTACCTAAAAGCTGTGCTTTTAGCCTCAAACTACGAAAAAATAGCTCAAAAAACCTGTCGGGTTATTACAAATTGTTTCAAGCTTTGCTTGATTACAATTTGTATAACGGGATTCATTTCACTAGAGATCGTTAACAGGCTCTTAAAGCATTTTTCTTGAGCTATTAATGTATATTTAATAATATCTGATTAGACAATGATTTTTATTAAAAAAAATAGCAGGTGAATGAAAATGAAAAAATCTTCAAATGTAGACATAAATTTAAAGAAAATCAGTATTAATGATCAAGATTGGTTTTCTAAATTAACTTACCATGTAGGCATTTCTGATCTTTCATTTCCACTTTTATATGCTTATCGCCATTTTTTAAATGTAGAGTGCATTCGTTTAGATGAAAAGTTAGCTTTAGTAGCTCAAGATGATTCCTACGGTAAACGTTGTTATACGATTTTAGGTGATGTGAGTGAAGCAATTATTAGAGGTTTAGTTGCATCAGGGATTGATGAATTTTCCTATGTTGTAGGCGCTTATCTTCCAATTTTTAATGATATCAAAGAGATGAAGTGGCATATTACATATGATATAAATTTTAGTGATTATGTTTACAATTTAGATAAATTTTTAGATTTTCGTGGTAATTTGCGCAAAGCATATAATTCTTATAAAAACCATAACCAATTAAAAGTCAAAGTAGTTGAGCTTAATAAGGATAATTACGATGAATCATATCAGATTTTTAAAAAATGGTGGAAAAATCGTAAAGAGTCTTCAATTTTTGGTGATGAGCTTAAGGTTTTTTGTGAAATGAGCCAGTTTATTGACTCCTCTAATATTGAAGGTGCAATTTTTTATGAAGACGAGATTCCTCTTTCTTTTTTGATGATTGAAAAAAGAGGTGAAATGTTGATTGAGCATTTTATAAAAAGTAATTCTTTAGCTCGAGGCCTTACGCATTTTTTTTATTATGAATTTTTTTCCAAATTTAAAGGAAGGGCTAGATGGATAAATTTTGAAGAAGATATGGGACTGCCAGGTTTGCGCGAATTTAAGCGGCGATTTCATCCAGAGTTTATGTTAAATAAATATACTTTGCGATTAAACAGGAGCAAGTATGTTAAATATTAGAGAGAGTACATTAGCTGATGGACGTGTTTTAAGTGAATTATCTATGATTATTCTTTGTCAAATGGACTTTCTTTTTATTAAAGAGGTTGGTTTAGAAAATTTAAAGTCTTTAATTGAACAGTGTTACCTTGATCCAAGGTATCGTGATGATTACATGCAAGCTGTTGTAGCTGAGTTTAATGGGGAGGTTGTGGGTGCTGCTTTTGGCTTTAACGATGAGCAAGAGGATAAGATTGATGAAATTTTTGATACATTGCTCTATGAAAATTTTGGAATTCGTCAGGGTTTTGAAGTTAAAGAGGCTGTTAGCGATGAGTGGTATTTAGATACGATTGCTGTTTTTAAGCATATGCGTGGTAAAGGAATAGGTACAAAGCTGTTAAAATTTTTGCCCAATATAGCTAAAAAATACGGCAAGATTTGTGTTGGTTTAAATGTAGCTGATGATAATTTTACTGCTAAGAAATTGTATTTATCACATGGCTTTGTTGAAACAGGCAAAAAACGATTAGGAAATCAAAGGTATACACATATGCGTTGGTATTTTTAATTCTGTGTGATGTTGAGAGGAATTACAAAATGAAGTTTAACAAAAAAATCGTTTTTTTAGGAGCCTTAATTACTTTCTTGTTAATTGTTATGGTTTTTACATTCCGTTATTTTCATTCTTTTGGTGTTGATTCACAATTTGTTTTGGAGGACATTAATAATGTTTTTGTAACTAAAGATGGCAGATTTATAATTAATAAAGCTAAAAAAGAGATTGTAAAATCCTTAAATAATAAAGAGTTAGAATATAATGTCAAAGAAGATAAATTTAGTGAAGCAAGTGAAGCTACAGCAGGAAAAAACAATGAAGATCTTTATATCTTGGATATTGAGTTGGACAAAACGACGGATATTTATGTACAAAAGCAGCGAATTTTAAAATTTACAAACGGTAAATTTGTCAATGTGGTTTTTGAATATAAATATCCTAAAAAAAATTCTTATCGTTATGAAGGTAATTTTCAATCTTTAACTTATGATAATGGAAATTTATATATTGTTGAACGGCGAAAAGATGGTTTTATTTTATATAAAGTGGATGAAAAAGCTAAAAAGCTACATAAGGCAAAACAATTTAATTTCACTAATACGGACAAATTGTTAAGGACTTTTATTTTTAAAAACAATAAGATGTTCGCGCTTTCAAAAGCGGGAGATATTATCCAATTTTTTGACAATCGTTGGGATGTAATTTATCAAGCTAAAGATCATCAACAAAAAATTAAAAATAAAACAGTATACAGCCTACCTTGGGATATGGTGATTGCAAATGATGGAACGCTTTTTGTGACAGATATTGGCTTACGATCTATTTTGCATATTAATCCTATATCAAAGGAAGTTCAGGATCTAAAACAAGAAAATACTGAAGATAAGCCACTAAGCAAACGTCCTCTTTATTATCATTTAGCGATGAATGATAAGAATCAATTATTTTTAAATGGCGATAGTTCAGTAGTGTTGTTTAATCAAAAAAACGGAAAAGTAAAGCAAATAGATGTTTTAGAAATTCCCTTTTCTCTACGTGTTTATAGCTTTATCTTTATAGCTTGCTTGGTAGTGTTATCGTTAATCTTTTTGTTTATTGTCTTTTTATTTCTTAAATCAGTATCGGTTTATTTTCGAAAAAATCCAAGCGTACGTTTAGAGATAGGCGCGTTGTTTTTTGTGGTCATTACAGCAGCTTTTGTTTCCAATATGATCATTAATAATTATAACGAGCGGTACAAAAAGGAACTTTTAGAAGGCATGAATATGGTGTCGATATTAACTTCAGATATCCTAGATAAAGATGCGTTCAATAAATTGAATTCACCGCAGTCATTTGAAACAAAAGCATATTCAAAGATTCGTCAGCAAATATTAGATGTTATAAAATATGATAATAGTTTAGTTGAAGGCAGTTATATTGATCTATATAAAGTGGATAATGATGTTATTTACACTTGTGCCAATACCAATCGTTTAAGTGGTTCTTATCATCCATGGGAATGGCCTTATGAGGGTTCTTTTGAGCAAAAAATTATTAAAACCAAGAAAGGGATTAAGTTAATTCGCAAAATGGTTGAAGGCAGCTATATTTATGTAGTTAATCCTATATTTGATGAGAATAAAAATGTGATTGGCCTGATTGAAGTTGGTTCAAGTATTGAAGAGTATTTATATGAAAATCAACAAATAGCTAGAAAAGTTATTCTGGGAACGATTAGTTTGATTGTTGTAATTATGCTGTTAACAAGAGAGTTTTTTGTTTCTTCCGAAACTTATCAAGAATGGAAAAAAATTAAGCAAAAGAATGTAAAAAAGAAGTTTATATCAGGCAAAGTTGTTCAGCCACTGGTTTTTACATTTTATTTTGTTAGTAATCTCTCCGCAGCATTTATGCCGAATTATTCAGCTTCGTTATATACACCATTTTTAGGAATATCTAAAGATGTTGCAATAGCTTTACCAATGACTTTTAATGTTTTATTTGTCGGTCTGGGCTTTGTGGGTGGCATGCTTAGTGAGCGACTTGGCTTTAAAAAGACTTTAAATGCATCGATAATCAGTTTTGCTTTAGGTTTGGTCAGTTGCGGTTTTTCCAAAAATGTTTGGCAGTTAATTTTGACTAACTCTCTTGCAGGTTTTGGCATCGGTTTAGGGCTGGTCGTTATTAATATTTATGTTAGTTCTTTAAAAGATAAGGAAGAGCGTGAAGGTAGTTTTATCTTAAATAATTCAGCAATTTTTATGGGTATTAATACTGGAGTTATTGTTGGGGCCGCTTTAGATAATTTGGTTGGTTATAGAAACGTTTTCTACATTGCTTTTATAATGACTATGATTATGTTGAGCTATGTTTATTACTTTTTTGATGATATGCCATCTAAAAAAGCTGAATCAGAGGTGCAGAAAATTCATTTTTTAACCTTTTTGTTTAAACCAAGAGTCTTTATTTACTTGATTGGCGTTTTAGCTCCTTACTTAGCTTGTGGTTATTTCTTGCATTACTTTTTCCCAATTTTTGGTAGCGAAAAAGGGTTATCAGAACTGGAAATTGGACAAGCATTTTTATTAAATGGTATCTGGATTGTCTTTTTAGGTCCGCTTGTTGCAAAATTTATTTTAAAAAAATTTGGAAAAGTAAAAACCATTTTGCTAGGTTTGCTTTTATATGCTGCTGCTTTTGCGACATTTGGTTTCAATCCAACGATAACGATGGCATTAGTAGTGCTTGTAGTGATGGGAATTGCTGATAGCTTTACATTTACGGCTCAAAATGTTTATTTTATAGAGCTTCAAGAAGTTGGGTTATATGGTGTTAATAAGTCAATGGGAACATATTCTTTATTTGAAAATTTAGGACAAGCAATCGGACCTATTTTATTTAGTTATGTAATTGTGATTGGGATAAGCACAGGGATTTTAGTGTTAGGCGCAATATTATTATGTTTATGTCTTGTGTTTGGTTTTTCTAACCTTTTTAAAGCAAAGAGGAGTGTTATTAAATGAAGTCATTGCGATCCAAAATAAGTTTCATTGTCATAGTTTTACTTTGCTTATCATCATCAGCAATTATAATTTTTAGTTATTTTTCAACTGAAAAATTAATTGAATCGATGTATGAGCAAAAGATCAAGGAAGTTACACAAACAGTTTCTTCAGTCATTAATGTGGATGACCTACAGGTAATAGTTGATAACTTAACAGTTAAAGATCAGGAGAAAGTAAAAGCATATCAGGATACTTTAGAGGAAAATCAAAAGTATCAAAAAATCTTTTCTTTGCTCTCTGAGCTAAAAAAAGAAAATCATATAAGATTTTTATCTATCCAAAAATATACCAAAGAATCGGCTGTTGCTGTTATGGATACAGATACTAGTACTGATAAACTACATCCTGGAAAGAGCTATCACCTTGAAAGTAAAGATAGGATTAGTGACTTATATAAAGGAAAAGATCCGTATGAATCAAATGGTAAATATGGTTGGCTAATGAGTGTTGCTAAGCCAATCATTAACAATCAAAATGAAGTTGTGGCAATGATTGTTGCAGATATATCGATGCAAGATGTTAAAGATACTTTAAAAGCTTCAATTTTGAAAATGATCGGTTTAATTCTTACCAGTACCTTTATATTGATTTTCTTACTGTATATCTTTTTAAATAAATTAGTGATTCATCCAATAAACTTAATTTCTCAAGTTGCGGGAAAATTTGTAGAAAATTTATCTTTGAATGTTGACGGAGAAGCAAAAGAAATCTTAAAAATTGATATTCATTCAGAAGATGAGCTAGGTCAGTTAGCAGATGATATTGAAACTATGGAGAAGGAGATTAATAGTTACATTGTTAATTTAACGCAGGTAACTCAGGATAAAGAAAGAATGGGAACGGAGTTAAATGTTGCAACACAAATCCAATCAGATATGTTGCCAAAAATTTTTCCATTTGAACCAGATCGCGGCGAGTTTGATTTACATGCTTTGATGCGACCGGCAAAAGAAGTGGGAGGGGACTTTTATGATTTCTTTATGTTAGATGATGATCATGTAGCAATTGTGATCGGGGATGTTAGTGATAAAGGTGTTCCCGCTGCACTCTTTATGGTTATTTCAAAAACTTTGATTAAAGACTATACACAAGCAAGACTTTCGGTGGATAAAATCTTTAATCGTGTTAACAATGAGCTTTGTGAAGGGAATGAAGCATCGCTATTTACAACCAGTGTGTTGGGTATTTTTGATGTTAAAACAGGACGTTTACTTTATGCTGATGCTGGACATGAGCCTTTGATTATTATGGATCGCAATAATGAAACTGTGCGTTATGTTGAGCCAGAAAAACGCAACTTCGTGCTTGGTGGTATGGAAGGCACAAGATATGCAATTAATGAGCTGACTTTAAAACCAGGAGAAATTTTATTACTTTACACAGATGGTGTGCCTGATGCTGTTAATAAGGAAAACGAGTCTTTTGGTTGGGATCGTTTGAAAGAAACTTGTCAAAAACATATGCATGAAGTGGTGGCTGTAATGTTAAGGAATATCTTGGCGGATATCGATAATCATGCTAAAGGGGTTAAGCAGTTCGATGATATTACGATGCTAGCCTTGTCAATGATTACTAAAGGAAGTGAGCAAGCATTGATAGAAAAACTTGATTTAACAGTTGATGAGCAAATAACAGATAAAGCACTTAACTTTATAGAAAAAGCTATGGAAAGAAAAGTTATTGATACAAAGACGCAACATGCCTTTATGGTGGCTGTGGATGAGTTGGTTTCAAATATCTTAAATCACTCTAAAGCTAATACATTGACCCTTATCATAGAGATAGAAAAAGAAAAAATATCACTGACCTTTATTGATGATAGCTTTGAGTTTAATCCGCTAGAAGCTAAGGGTAATGAAGATGATGATAGTGATATCCTTGATAAACCAATTGGTGGTCTTGGTCTTTATATGGTTAAGAAAATGATGAATAATCTTGAATATGAATATAAAGATGGAAAGAATGTCTTGAAATTAGTTAAAAATTTGAAATAAAGTAAAAAAATTATCCCCGACTTTGGCAAGGAATGAGCGGCGAAAGTCGGGGTTTTAATTATTCATCATCATCATTTTTATGATAATGGTTGTATCGCTGAGCATAGCCTTCTTTTACCACTTGTCTAGCACGTCCAAGTGCTAGGGCATCTTCAGGCACATCTTGATTAACTGTCGAACCTGCCGCGACAACTGCATTTTTACCAATATAAATAGGAGCAACAATATCTGAGTTTGAGCCGATAAATGCGTAGTCCTCAATTTGTGATTTGAATTTGTTTTTTCCGTCGTAGTTTACAAAAATCACACCTGCACCTAGATTTACTTTGCGTCCGATTTTAGCATCGCCCACATATGTTAAGTGCCCCGCCTTAACTCCTTCGCCTAAAGTTGAAGCTTTGATTTCTACAAAATTGCCCACATGAGCATTCTTACCTAATTCAGATTTTGGTCGCAGGTGCGCAAATGGTCCAGTATCAGCACCTTCATGCAAAATACTATTTTCAATCACCGAACGGATAACTTTGGTATTATCTTCCAAGATTGAGTCGACAATCTCTGAACCTGAACCAATAAAAACATCAGAGCCAATCTTAGTCTGTCCTTTTAAACTCACATTTCCTTCGATTATAGTATCACTGCCAATTTCAACATCTGCTTCGATATAAGTGGAAGCAGGATCCAGTAGTGTAACACCATTCATCATATGAAATTGGTTGATTCGTTTACGCATCAAGCAGTTAGCTTTTGCCAAAGCAAGACGGTCATTCACGCCAAGTGATTCTTCAAATGCAGACATTTGAAAAGCTGCAACAGTATGTTCGGAGTTTTTTAAAATTTCAATAATATCTGTTAAATAGTATTCCCCTTGCGCATTATTGGTGTTTAATTCTGATAATGCAGAAAATAATAATTTATTATTAAAGACATAAACTCCTGTATTGATTTCTTGAATTTTTGCTTCTTTTGCTGTTGCGTCTTTTTGTTCAACAATCCGCTCTAATGCGCCTGAGTGATTACGAATAATTCGTCCATAACCAGCTGGATCATCTGCTTGAGCTGTTAACACAGTAACACTTGCATGACTTCTAGCATGATGTTCAAACAAATCTTTTAATGTTTGCGCAGTTAAAAGTGGGGTATCACCCGAAATAACTAACGTTTCTCCGTGTTTACCATCTAACAATGCACGAGCTTGCAGCACTGCATGGCCAGTTCCCAGCTGTTCTTCTTGTAAAACGTAACTTGAACGTTCACCTAACTGTGCTTTTACAGCCTCTGCTCCATGACCAATAATGGTTATAATTTCGCTGGGCATGGTTTGGGCAACTTGTGTTAGAACATGCTCCACCATTGCTTTGCCCGATACCTTATGTAAAACTTTATAAAGTTTTGATTTCATTCGTGTGCCTTTGCCGGCTGCTAAAATAATGGCGTAACGACTACTCATTATCTTCCTCCAAATGTATACAAATTTACTCCAATTGCCAATCAATTTCCTTTTCTCCAAAGCTTCGTAATGCTGCATTAGCTTTAGAAAATGGTTTAGAGCCAAAAAAGCTATGGTAAGCAGATAGTGGACTAGGGTGAGATGACTCTAAAATCACATGACGACTAAGGATCAGCTTTTTTTTAGCTCGCGAAGCTTTTCCCCACAGGACAAAAATTACAGGCTTAGCTCTTTTATTTAATGTTTTAATCACATCATCTGTAAAGTTTTCCCATCCTTTTCCAGCATGACTGTTTGCAAAATTAGGTCGAACAGTTAAAACAGTGTTTAAAAGTAGTACTCCCTCTTTGGCCCATTTAGTTAAATCACCGTTTTTAGGCTCAGGAAACTTTGTATCCTCTTGATATTCTTTAAAAATATTTTTTAAAGAAGGCGGAGGAATGACTCCCTTTTTCACTGAAAAGCTTAAGCCATGTGCTTGATTAACGCCATGATATGGGTCTTGCCCTAAAATTACAACTCGCACATTTTCAAACGGTGTTAACTCTAGTGCTCGAAAAATGTTTTCCTTAGCAGGATAAGTCGTATTTTTTTCATACTCTTGTGCTACAAATTTAGATAGTTTGGCAAAATTTTCTGTTCTTGAACTACTAAATAGCTCCTTTCGCCAATCATTAGGCAAAAGCTCCTCCAAAAAATTCATTTACTTTTTCTCCTTAACTTATTATACGAGGTCTATTTATTACAACACGCACCTTGAATAATTAAAATTTGTTTCCACATTTCTTTTTCTAAACCATGTGCAACTAACAGTTGAAAAAAAGGAATTTCAAAAAAATTAGCTATTCGAATCAATGTACAAAGATCTGGCATTCTGCGACCATTCTCATAAGCTTCATAAGAAGAACGAGAAATATTAAACAACTTTGCAACCTCCCCCTGTGATAGATGTTTCTGATGCCTTAAGTATTTTAAAAGCGTGGAATTCACCAGCACAGCCTCCTCATGACAAGATTTGTTGTTTATGTAAATCCATCTTATCAAATAAAATACCAATATTTTGCATCATTTTTTGGGAAGAAAAATAAAAAATTGACACATTTTTAAAATGATAAAATCATTTTTCTCCGATGATTCGAACCTCAGGTTGCAGTTCTACTTGAAATTTTGTCTTCACCACTTGGATAATGTGTTGGATTAATTCTTCATAATCTTTAGCTGTAGCTTGATTGATATTTACAATAAAACCTGCATGTTTTTGGGAAACTTGCACGCCACCCCATTTCAAACCTTGAAGCCCTGCATCTTGAATCAGCTTCCCCGTAAAAAAGCCCACAGGGCGCTTAAAAACAGAACCACAAGAAGGATATTCTAGTGGCTGTTTTAACTGCCTAAGATGAGTAAGCTCATCCATTTGTGCTTTAATTGCTGCATGGTCTCCAGGATTTAGTGCAAATTTTGCGCTTAAAATAATAGCTTTTTGTTCTTGCAAATGGCTATGTCGATAGCCAAAATTCATTTTCTGGACATCCCAAGTTTCAATTTTTCCATTATTGAGCAAAACTTTTGCGCTTGCAAAAATATGACTGATTTCTCCACCATAAGCACCTGCATTCATAAAAATAGCTCCGCCAATAGATCCTGGAATACCACAAGCAAATTCTAAACCTGTCAATGAATGCGCTAGTGCTACCTGTGTTGTATCAATTAATTTTGCTCCTGCTTCAACTTCAATTGAATACCCAGCCACGCGAATTTGCTGCATTTCAGATAACAAAATGACAATGTCGCGCATACCACCATCACGGATAATTAAGTTACTAGCATTTCCCAATACGATCCAGGGTATTTTTTGTGCATTAGCATAAGTGACGATCTCTTTTACTTCATCAACATTTTTGGGGAAAGTTAAAACATCTGCTTTTCCACCAACTTTAGTAAAGGTAAAATTTTTCAATGGTTCTTTGGTTAATAATTTTATATTTGCTAAAGCCGTTTTTATTTTCAGCATATCTGTCATTTGCGTGACTCCTTTTGCTCTATCTTAGTTATAGAATAGTTATATTATATACAAACCACTTGCAAACCTGTAATTTTCAGCAAAATATTTCTTCTTAAATCGTGATATTACGTTGTCTAACTGCTCATCCTAAGATTTTAGTTAACTAGAATCCTAGACATCTTTATTCAACTTTTTATAGTTTATTAAATTCTGGACTTCTTGAGAAATAAACTGATGTAAATGAACACTTTTAGGAATTAAAGGTGTTTGGTAGATTTTCATTTCTTTACTAAAGCGAAATTGACTAGAAGGCGCTCCTTGCTTGAGATGGTGATAAAAAGGCAATTTCCAAGATATCGGATCTTCCGCACATGCAAGCAAACGATTCACTGGATAATAAAAATATTTCGGCAAAGCTAAAATGTTTTTTCCATGCTTGTAGAGTTTTTTTTGTAAAGACAACAATTTTTTATCATGAAAATATAGTTTTTGCTGCAGTTCGCGAAGGTAGTGTTTGATAATTTTTTCTTTAGAATAGCATCGATCACTGATGGGTGAAACTTTTTGTGGAAGTTTTAAAATATTTAAAAGGGGCAACTTATAAAACGGTA
>JAIRWP010000068.1 GCA_031268845.1 Lactobacillales bacterium
TTTGCTGGATTACAACTTGTATAACGGGATCCATCAATAGAGAGATCGTTAACAGGCTCTTAGGAAAAAATCTGTTATTGGTGAAAGTGCACCAACTAAGGATTAGTAACAAAATGATAATGGCATATAAATAGGTTGAAAGTAGCAAAAAATAGTTCAGATTTTCATAATTTGGAAACCTGAACTATTTTTGCATTTGATGAAAAGTTTTTGAGTTAGACTTATTTATTTAAATCTATTTTGCTAGCAATCAAGCGAATGATAATGCCACCAAATAGCATAGAAAGTAGCTCGCCCAATGCCATTGTTAGAAAGATAAGCCAAAAGCTATGGTTATCAAGATTTAAAATTTTTAATTCTAAGGCAATAATAAACATTGATACGGACATCAAAAGTGATGTAATTAATTGTTTTTTGCGTATATCTTCAATTGATTTAGTAATTTTTAAACTAAGTGATAAAAAAACAAGCGTTACAAGACTTCCTACAATCATATCGACTGCGCCAAAAGAATAAGCGTTAGCAATGAAAACACCAAGAGTTACCGCCCATAAATAACGTTTATTGTAGCGTATTAAATGATTGAACATTTCGCTAAAACGAATTTGAATCATGCCATAGCTAATTGGTGCAAGTAATAAAGTCAGTGCAATATAAAGCCCAGTAACAATTGCAGCTTTTGTTAAAGCATTAGTTTTGGTATGATTTTCTAAGTAAGTTTCCATGTACGTTTACCTCAAATTTTTAATGTACTGCGGGTAATTATAATTGAGAGCAATTTAAAATACTAGTAATGCTTTTAATGAAGGAGTTTGAAATGACAGTATTGGTTTTGGGTGGAGCAGGTTATATTGGCTCGCATGCTACTTCTACTTTAATCGAAAAAGGCTATGATGTAGCTGTAATTGACAATCTAGTAACGGGACATAAAGAAGCAATTGATCTGAAAGCGCGTTTTTATCAAGGCGATATTCGTGATCTTAAGTTTATGCATGAAGTTTTTACTAAAGAAAAAGATATTGAAGGGATTTTGCATTTTGCAGCTTTTTCTTTGGTAGGAGAGTCGATTAAAAAGCCTTTAAAGTACTTTAACAATAATGTTTATGGTGCGCAAATCATGCTTGAAATGATGCAAGAATTTGGAGCAAAACATATTGTTTTTTCATCGACAGCAGCAACATATGGTTTGCCTGAAAAGTCACCAATTACTGAAGATATGCCTACCAATCCCATTAATCCTTATGGGCAAAGTAAGCTAATGATGGAGCAGATGATGAAATGGCAAGCAGCTGTCAGTAATATGACTTATGTTTCTTTGCGTTATTTTAATGTGGCAGGGGCTAAAAAGGATGGGAGCATTGGCGAAGCACATAAGTGCGAAACACACTTGATTCCGATTATCTTACAAGTTGCTTTGGGACAAAGAGATGAAGTGATAATTTACGGAGATGATTACAAAACATTTGATGGGACAAACATTCGCGATTATATCCATGTGGAAGATTTAATCGATGCTCATATCAAAGCGTTGGAATATTTAAAGCAGGGCGGTAAATCTGATATTTTCAACCTGGGATCAGCTAACGGCTATTCTAACAAGGAAGTCTTAAAAGTAGCTAGAGAGGTAACAGGGCATACTATTTCAGCCAAAATTGGTACACGTCGTCCAGGAGATCCAGATACTTTGGTAGCTTCTTCGCAAAAAGCAAAAGACGTGCTTGGTTGGAAGCCAAAATTTACATCAGTAAAAGATATTATTGCTTCTGCTTGGAAGTGGCATAAGGGTCATCCTAATGGGTATGATTAAGTAAAAATTGTTGAATAAAAAAAGATTGTTCGATATTAAACAATCTTTTTTAGTGTAAATTTAAGACAACATCGAAGCCATTTTTAATAATCGTATCAAAAATGAAGAACAGAATTGCAAAAATAGTGAACATTTCAAAAACAATTATCGTGTCTTTTCGTAATTGTCTTTTTGTTGGCCAAGAAACTTTTCTCATTTCAGCAATAACTGATTTTAAAAATTTCATAATTTCTCTCCTCGTTTTATAATAACTGAATTTAACGTCTTTGTCCTTACTTGTCAATAAAGATGTTGAGTAATTTTATTTAGCAATTTTAAATCTATGTTGAAAACCTGGTTTATTTTCAAAAACGATATCGTATTTATGATTTAATGCATCAAGTAATTGTCCGATTGAATCGATATTTTTTTGAGATAAAAGATTTAAAATTTCTGGGAAATAATTTTCAATAATTATTCCATCTTCATTACTATTGAAATCAAAAATAGTAGCCGCAGGTAAAGATTTAAGGTGTAGATCTTTAGCTTTTTGTTGGTTGCAATAAAAAGCTTTTTTCACTAAAGGAGATTGACGATCTTTTAAAAACATTTCGATATCCACTTGTAAGAACTCTGCAAGCTCTTTTGCCAGATTTGTTGAGTAATCTTTTTGTTTTTCTTGAATGATTTTTTGTTGAAGTTTTATTAAGAAATTTTGCCCTTTTTTCTGCCCTTGAAGTGAAGCTGCTTTGACATCTAAAATAGCAGAATAAATATTCTTAAATATTTTATTTCTCTCTTCCGATGAAATTATATGCTTGAAGCAATTGTAAAGAATGTGTTCTAACTTTTTAAAGTTGATGATTGGAATAAAATGAATGCGAAAAAATTGTTTTCTTTTTTCTGCTAACTTTATAAGTTCTTTTTCTATTTTAAAACAAAATTCACTTAACGGATTTACAAATAAATTAATTTCAAACAAAATAATCTCCCCCCTAATTTGAAGCTCCTTTTATTACATTATCAACCCAAACAAATTTTAAGTCAAAAACGAGGTTTGGTTTAAAGTTGCTTTATCTTTACTTCCCGCTATCTCCGTAGTTTTTCAGCACTCGAGCACTGGGATCATTGACATCTTTTCCAACCCACTTTTTATTTGGCATCCAAAAATTCACGATCCAATTAGCATTGCCTGTATAAAATTTTTCAAAGATCTCACGATACCATAGAGCCTCTTTAGTAAATGGTGGATGTGTAGGGTATTTTTCTTTTGCATTTAATAAATCTAAATCTGAATATAACTTTTCTGCATGTTCTTTTAAGTAATCAACCATTGAGTGTCCAACGGCATCACTAAAAGCTGCTTTTTCACGAGAAAGGATATCATGCGGTAGATAATTTTTTGTATCAAATGCATGTCGCAGCAAATATTTTCCTTTACCGTAAGTGTTCATTTTTCTAGTTGGGTTGATACTCATTACATAATTTGCAAAGTCTAAATCAGCAAACGGTACCCGCGCTTCCAAAGAATGAGCTGCAAGGGTGCGGTCAGCTCGCAAGACATCATACATATAAAGCTCGCGCACACGCTTTTGAGCTTCTTTTTGAAAAGCAGTAGCATTTGGTGCAAAGTCTGTGTATTTATAACCGAATATCTCATCAGCTACTTCCCCTGTTAAAAGGGTTTTGATATCAGTTTTTTCATGAATATATTTGGCAACTAAATACATCCCAATACTTGCACGGATGGTTGTAATATCCCATGTTTCTAGATGATAAATAACGTCCTTTACGGCTTTTAAAACGTCTTCTTTGCTCATTGTCACTTCATGATGGTGTGTGCCTAGAAAATCAGCCACCTCTTTAGCATATTTTAAATCAATCGGATCATTTTCCATGCCAATCGCAAAAGTTTCAATTGGCTGTTCAAGGTGTTTTTGAGCAATGGCGCATACCAATGAAGAGTCTAGCCCGCCACTTAATAAAAAACCCATCGGCGCATCAGAGTGCAGTCGTTTAATAACGGCATGCTTAAGACGCCAACGTATTCCTTCACATAAAACATCAAGAGGTTGTTCGATCATTAATTTTGAATTTCCAACATCATTGAAAAGATGAAATTCTCCATTTGTATAATAATGACCTGGAGGAAAAGGCATGATTTTTTCGCACCAAGCGATTAAACCTTTTGCTTCGCTGGCAAAGGCAATTTTTTGCTTCTTTTTATCATAACCGTAAAACAACGGACGAATACCAAAAGGATCACGTGCAGCCCAAATTTTTCCTGTTTTATTGTCAGAAACGACAAAAGCAAACTCACCATCAAGCATCCGCACCATCGAATCAATACCAACTTGTTCGAATAATGGCAGCAATACTTCACAATCACTATTAGAATGAAAAGTGTAGTAAGGTTCTAAAAATTTTCTTAAGTTTTCAGAATTATAAATTTCGCCATTGCACATAAGTTCTTTATTGTTATGAATAAATGGCTGATTGCCGGCAGTTGTTAAATCCATGATTGCTAGTCGATGAAATCCCCAAAGAGAGTGATCAGTTGTAATGATTTCAGCATCATCTGGTCCGCGGTGAGCTATTTTTTCAAAATTATCTGTAAACGTTTCCTTTAAATCAATATTGCTTGAAAATATAAATCCGCACATTTCGTTTATTCCTTTCAAAAGTTAGAGTCTTATGGATTTTTAAAAAATATCATAAATTAGTGCGCTTTACAATTTGTTTCCATAAAAATATATAAATGAGTGTCACTTTTGAGTAAGTCAAATGTATAAAATCGCAGTCATTTGTTTTGGAACTGGTCTAAAAGATAAGACTAAGATATATTCTCAGTCTCTACAAATTAAAATGTTTCGATGCATTGATTCGATTAATTGCACGATGCAATGCAATTTCTGCACGTCTTAGCTGGTCATTATCTTGTTTTGTTTTAGCTAATTCAATCATTTGCTGCGCACGATTTTTAGCACGTTCAGCACGATTGACATCAATATTACGCTCACGCTCAGCTGAATCAACAATAATTATCACCAAATTATTTTGAACTTCAATAATTCCACCATTAACCGCAATGTAATCAACATGATCAGCTGAATCAACCCGGTAAACTTTGACTTCATCAATAATCAATGGAGCGATTAAGGCTTCATGATTAGGTAAAATTCCTAACTCACCATCTTTAGTTCTAGCAACAATAAACGATGAACGATGATCATAAACTATCCCAGCAGGAGTCACTACATTTACATTCATTACCGCCATAGTCAATGCTCCTATCTACGCTTAAAATCCTATCGATATCCCATTTTTTTAGCTTTTTCAACTACATCTTCGATTGGTCCTACACCACGAAAAACATCTTCTGGAATATCATCGTATTTTCCTTCCATGATTTCTTTAAAACCATGAATCGTTTCTGCAACCGAAACATATGAACCTGGAATGCCGGTAAATGTTTCTGCCACATGAAAATTTTGCGATAAGAAAAATTGAACCCGTCTAGCACGATTAACCAAAATTTTTTCGTCTTCTGACAGTTCATCCATCCCTAAAATTGCAATAATATCTTGCAATTCACGATAACGTTGCAAAATCCGTTGCACTTCAGTGGCTACCGCATAGTGCTCTTCACCGACAATTTCAGCTGAAAGTGCACTAGATGTTGAAGCAAGTGGATCAACTGCTGGATAAATCCCCATTTGTGTTAATTTACGCTCCAGATTTGTCGTTGCATCTAAATGCGCAAAAGCAGTAGCAGGCGCTGGATCTGTATAATCATCTGCTGGCACATAAATCGCTTGAATCGAAGTAACAGAACCTTTTTTGGTTGAAGTAATTCGCTCTTGCAGCTGTCCCATTTCTGTTGCAAGTGTTGGCTGATAGCCAACCGCAGAAGGCATTCGTCCAAGCAATGCTGATACTTCAGAACCTGCTTGCGTAAAACGAAAAATATTGTCAATAAAGAATAAAACATCCTGTTCTTCCTTATCACGAAAATGTTCTGCAATTGTAAGACCTGTTAATGCCACACGCATCCTGGCACCAGGTGGTTCATTCATTTGTCCAAACACCATCGCCGTTTTCTTAATAACGCCTGACTCTTTCATTTCAAAATATAAATCATTTCCTTCACGTGTTCGCTCACCAACACCTGTAAAAACAGATATTCCGCCACGCTCTTGAGCGATATTATGGATCAACTCTTGAATCAAAACCGTTTTTCCAACACCAGCTCCACCGAAAAGACCGATCTTTCCACCTTTAAGATACGGCGCCAAAAGATCAATTACTTTAATTCCTGTTTCTAAAATTTCACTGCTTGTTGACAGTTCATCAAAAGCAGGCGCTGATTTATGAATACTTTCGCGTTCAACATCTTGAGAAAAAGGTTCAGCTAAATCAATTGTATCCCCTAAAACGTTAAATACACGACCAAGCGTTTCTTTTCCAACTGGCACAGAAATTGGTTTTTCTGTATTAACGACTTCCATTTCTCGCTTAAGACCATCCGTTGACTCCATAGCAATTGTCCGAACAACGCCATCTCCTAATTCTAATGCAACTTCAAGCACGACCTTTTCTTTAGAAGGTCCATCTTTATAAACAACTAAAGCATTATTAATATCTGGTAGTGAATCATCTAAAGAGAATTCCACGTCCACGACTGGTCCAATAACTTGAACAATTTTTCCGGAACTCATCCAAAAGCCTTCCTCTCTTAGAGCCTGTTAACGATCTCGGAGCGATGACAGGCTCTTAAACGCTAGGGATATGATAATTTTATTTTACTACTCCAACACTACTGCACCTGCAACAATCTCCGTAATTTCCTGGGTAATTGTCGCTTGACGTGCACGGTTATAAATAATGGTATATTCGCTGATAATATTTTTGGCATTATTAGTTGCATCTCTCATGGCGGCCATCCCTGCTGCATGTTCAGCTGTTTTAGCGTCAATAATTGCACCAAAAATCAAACTTTCTGCGTATTGTGGAAGCAACACATCTAAAATTTTATCCTTTGAAGGTTCTAGCAAATAAGATACTTGTTTTTTTTCAACCTCTTTAGGATTTAAATCACTAATTGGCAGCATCTTTTCCACGCGAAATTGCGCAGTTAACGAATTAACATGGTGATTATAACAAACATATAGCTCATCAAAAATTTCTCTTTGATACATTGTAATTGCTTCACTAACAATTTTACGAACTTCATCAAATGAAGGATGATCGGCAACCCCTCTCAATTCATAAGCGATTTTCATACCACGTGCTCGAAAAAAATCAGCGCCAACGCCACCAATAGCTAAAACAGAATATTCATCTGAAGAATCGTGATCCTGTTCAATCATTCCTATGGTCTTCTTAAGAACTGAACTATTATAACCACCAACTAGTCCCTTATCTGAAGTAATCACAACATAACCCGTTTTCTTAACCTCACGATTAGCAAGCATTATGTTTAATTCACCACTATCTTGCGTTGAATCATCTAACTGTGAAGCAGTCAAATGCGTGACAATTGAGCGAATTTTTGAAGCATAAACTTGAAAATTTCGACTTAATTGTTCTGATTTGGTTAATTTAGCTGCTGAAACCATCTGCATTGCACTCGTAATTTGACTGGTTTTCTTCGTTGAAGTGATTTTGCCTTTAATTTCATTTAACGAAGTTCCCATCTTAAACAACTCCTTAAAGGGAAAGTAATTTACACCTGCGCTGCTTTTTCTTTGGCTGTAGCAGAAACAATTTCACCAAAGTTAAATACGCCTTTAAATTCATTTAATAAAGCATCTAACTCTTCTTCAGGCGGTAGATCTTTTGTTTCTTCAATTTTTTGTAAAAATTCAGGATGTTTTAAATCCATAAACTCAAATAATTGTATTTCATACTCTAAAATATTATCCACTGGCACAATATCCAAAAAGCCATGTGTTAAGGCATATAAAATCAATACCTGTTTTTCAACTGCTAAAGGCGTATGTAATTTCTGCTTTAAAATCTCAACAGTTCTACGACCGCGATTTAGCTTCGCTTGCGTTACTGCATCCAAATCTGAACCAAACTGCATAAAAGCTTCTAACTCACGAAATGAAGCTAAATCCAAGCGTAAAGTTCCAGATACTTTTTTCATCGCCTTAATTTGTGCAGAACCTCCAACTCGTGAAACTGATGAACCTGCATCAATTGCCGGCCTGACACCTGAATTAAACAGTGCATCTTCTAAGAAAATCTGTCCATCAGTAATCGAAATCACGTTGGTCGCAATATACGCTGAAATATCTCCAGCTTGCGTTTCAATAAATGGCAAGGCCGTCATCGAGCCGCCGCCCAATTCATCAGATAGCTTCGCCGAACGCTCAAGTAAACGTGAATGCAGATAAAAGACATCTCCTGGATAAGCTTCTCGTCCTGGTGGCCTGCGAAGTAACAATGATAACTCACGGTAAGCAACAGCTTGCTTAGACAAATCATCGTAAACAATTAAGACATGTTTGCCATTATACATAAATTCTTCGCCCATCGCCGCACCCGCATATGGCGCAATAAATAACAGCGGTGCTGGCTGTGAAGCAGAAGCTGTAACTACAATTGTATAATCCATTGCTCCATAACGCCTCAACGTTTCCACCTGTGTACGCACTGTGGATTCCTTTTGCCCAATGGCCACGTAGATACAAGTTATATCTTTGCCTTTTTGATTTAAAATTGTATCAATTGCAATGGAAGTCTTCCCTGTTTTTCGATCCCCAATGACAAGTTCGCGCTGACCACGACCAATGGGCACTAAAGCATCAATCGCCTTCACACCTGTTTGCAATGGCTCACAAACTGATTGCCTCTGCATAACATCTGGCGCCGGTGTTTCAACCGGACGAAATATTGTAGTATCAATCGAACCCTTACCATCAACAGGTTGCCCTAATGGATTTATTACGCGTCCAATTAATGCTTCACCAACAGGAACTTCCATAATCTTCCCTGTGCGCTTAACCTTATCCCCTTCACTAATATCCTCAAATCTTCCAAGAATAATAATTCCGACATCGTTTGCTTCTAAATTTTGAACCATTCCAAAAGAACCATTAGAAAATTCTAACAGCTCTCCACTCATCGCATTTTCTAACCCATGCACACGAGCAATGCCATCCCCTACATAAATAACCGTGCCTACTTCTTCTACTGAAAGCTCTTGATCATAACTTTCAATCTGCTTTTTGATTAAAGCACTGATTTCCTCAGTATTTATCATCTTTAAAGCCGCCTTTTCATTTTTTAAACATTTATTAATAATTTTTCTAATTTCTGAAGTTGACTTTTAACACTACTATCAATCATTTTTTGATTTACTTCAATTATCACGCCACCAATAATTGTCTCATCTACTTTGTTTGTAAACTCAACAGATGTAAAACCAAATTTTTTGGCCACACCTTGTTCAAGATTCTCTTTTTGATTTTCTGCTAAAGCAATTGCAGTGGTTACTATTCCTTGAGCTTTGTGCGCTTTATTTAAAAGACGCTGTTCAAAATCATCAACTATTAAAGAAAGAAGCTCTATTCTGTTTGCCTTAAATAAAACATTAAGAAAATTTTCTACTAACTGACTACTTTGACCTTGCAAAAAAGAAAAAAGCTGTTTTTTTTGCTCTTTTGATAAACGATTGTCCCTTAAAGCAATTCTTAATTCAGGAACTTCTTGAAAAATTTTACGTAAAGCTTTTAACTCATCCAACACAATAGCTGCTTTTTCTTGCTCTAATGCTAATTCAAACAAAGCTTGACTATACTTTTTTCCTACCAGCTTTTTATCTCGTTTCATATAGATTCTCCTAACTTACCGATAAAAGAATCAATCAACGTTTTATGATTTTCTTTTGTTAATTCTTTATTTAAAATTTTAGCAGCAATTTGCAAAGATATATCTGACACTTCGTCCTTTGCTTTCATTAAAGCTTCCTTGCGCTCTTGCTCAATATCCGCTTTAGCTTTTTTTTTAAATCTTGCAACTTCTTCTTTTGTCTCAACTAAAATATTTTGACGATTACGTTCACCTGTTTTTTTCGCCGTTTTTAAAATAGTTGTCGCTTCTTCTTGTGAATTTGCTAGCTGCTTTTGCCGCTCTTGCTCAAGCTTTTGGGCATTTAAATTGGCTTTTTTAGCTTCATCAATATCCATAGCAATTTTTTGCGCACGCTCTTCAAAAATTTCCACAATATTCTTCCACGCAAACTTTTTTAATAAAAATAAAAGGAGAAGTAACGAACCACTAGCAATGATAATATTCCCAAATGTTGCTCCTAAATTTTCTGCCGCTAACATAGGTTAAAAACACTCCTTTGTAATCTATTTCTTCATAATACATCGTTAACAGGTTCTAAAAGCGCAAAAATTATCCCGATAATAAGCCCATTATTAAAACCCTCTTTCTTTTTTAATGCTCCGCCAAAATTTTATGACTTAAATAAGAATTCGTTAAAATAATAAAAATGTAGGCTTGAATACAAGAAATAAAAATGGAAAAACCTGTCCATAACATTTCCAAAAAAATACCAAGCGGCACCAAAAACGGCCCATGACTAAGTCCAAATTTGCAAATTAGACTTAATAACACTTCACCAGCAAAAATATTTCCATATAAACGTAAACCTAGTGTTAATAAATTGGTAAACTCTTCGATTATCTTCATAGGTGCGATAAAAGGCACAGGTCGCAGAAAACTATTAACTAAATAGCCTTTAAAGCCAAATCGCTTTACCCCCATATAATTACAAAACAACGCAATTATCAAGGAAAAAGTTAAAGCCACTACTGCATCTGCGGTTGGACTTTTCCATAAAGAAATATCATTGCTGACAACGATTTTTGTAACTAAACCTAAATTATTTGCAACAATTAAGAAAGAAAAAACGGTAAACATAAATAATTGAAAAACGGGTAATTCTTTAGAAGATAAATTATCTTTTACAATGCTTGAAACAAAATCAATAACCCACTCTAAAACATTTTGTTTTCCCTTTGGCTTTAATTTAAGATCTCTTGAAGCCCAAAATACCAATCCAAAAACAATGGCAATCGTGAGTAAACACATTAAAATAATTGTTCCATCAAAAACAACAGGACCTAGATTAAACAATAATGTTTTTTCTTCATCCATAACAGTTAACTCACCTTTTTTCCTTATTCAAAAATGTAAAAGTCAAACTTTGATTTTAAACAAAGATGCCCGGCTTTTAAAACACACAAATGATAGCACTTCTCCTTATGAAATACAAAGAAATTTCCTAAATTTATTTAACAGGTTCTAATAGATCAGTCACACAAAATTTTATTTAGTTTTGCTCAAATTAATCTCTTTATCCAGCTGATCAAAAGCACTTTGAATTCTTTGAGAAATTTTTGCAATTCCATCATTATTCATTTTCTTAATATCGAAAATATCAATTGGATCTCCATATCGCACATCAATACGTTTGCGTAAAAGAAGTTGTCCCAATGTTGATGGTCCCTGATAAACAACCGGAACAATTCGTACTTTCGCCATTTTAGCAATTACCGCCACCCCGCCTTTTAATGAATTAGAATGACGTGTACCGGTAGGAAACATAACTAGACTTCTATTCCCAGATTTCAACTCTTTAATCGGAATTTTTAATGCTTCAGATCCTGGCTTATTGCGATCAATTGGGAAAGCCCCACAATGTTTAATCATCCAACCAAAAATAGGAACAAACAACTCCTTCTTCGCCATAAAAATAAAACGCTTAGGTCTAGCACCAATAGCCATAAACACTGGATCAAAAAAAGAACGATGCGGAGCTACTAAAATATAATTTTCCTTTTTCGGAATTTTCTCTCTACTAGCAAAATGAATATTTCCATTAAAAAGCCACAATAAAGCAGCTACAAGATCACGTAAAACGGCAAAAAACATGCAGAACTCCTCTTTTTATATCATTTTTACAACATTCATACCTTTCGCTATAATAAACAAATAAAATCTCTTTGGCCAGATCGTTTTTTTTTAATCTTAGAGCTTGTTATCCATACACAAACAAGAGAATATTCCCAAAAAGTTAAGGAAATTTACTATGGAGAATAATACACATTACTTTTATGTTTTGCTCACTAACGATAATACTTATTATGCTGGTTACACTACAGATCCTGCGCGTAGATTAAAAGAGCATAATAACGGCATCGGCGCCAAATACACACGCTTGAAAAAACGTCGTCCCATAGAAATAATTCATCTTGAAAAATTTGCTACACGCAGCGAAGCAACAGCTGCTGAATCAGCCTTTAAAAAACTCACACGAGGACAAAAAACAACCTATCTTAAAAAGAATGATTATTCTCCATGATATCTTAAAAAATCAAATAAGCTATAGGATAAATTAGGATCCTTTTCCTTGAGTGAGTATGATTCTAAAACATTAACATTTTTTTGTAACTCCAACACTTTTTTACCAGTTAATTTTTCTTTTTCTTTATATTCAAAAATTATTTTACGCTCCAAATAATATCCTCGCATCATCTCTTCAACATTATTTAATCTTGCTTTAATAATAATCCGTTCCACAAATGAATGATTACGTAAAATTTCCATCTCACGAACACGATCTGCTTTCAAATAATCAATTAATTTTGAATTATACTTCCCTTCTACCTTCTCCAGAAAAGATAAAAGCATTTTTGTATTAGTCACATACACTGTTCGGATAGATCTTTTCTCATCGCTGGTCAACTTTTGACGTTTGTACTTGCGTAAAATAAACGATCGAATAAATTTAAATCGAAATTTGATATTAAAAATCATTCGTTTTAACATCACTGCCAAAAAATTAAGTGGTGAAATAAAACTGTGACTAATCCTTTGCTCACTTAACTTGATATATTTAAAATAATATTCATATGCAAAGTCATTAATTTCTTTTTTCTGATAAGCATCTTTTAATCCTTGCGTTTCCATTTTTAACATTTTTAAACGCAATTTATATAAATCTTTTTTTAACTTATTAAATTCTGAGTCAATCACTAAATTTTGAATACGCATACGATAGTTATCAATGGTTGCGTCTATGGCTGCACGATTACGTAATTTTTTGGCATCTTCCTCTAATTGCGCGATAACCTCTTCTAAAATATCAATCTCCACATAATGATCTCTTAAAACTTCTTTTTGCTCTCCTAAAATTGGTAAAACAATCATTCCTGTCACAAAGGTGCATAACGTTACCCCTGCAACAAGTAAAATCATCGTCGGTCGCTCTGAGGGAATAGATTTATGAATTAAACTAGGGGCCAACAAAATTGTTGCAATTGAAACTGTCCCTTTAACTCCAGAAAAAGTTAACAACAATGCGTCATGTAAATAACGTGCATAAGACTTCTGCCGGCGCCAACTTACAAAACGATAATAAAGAGCTAAGATAACAAATCGTGTAATAAATAACACAGCTGTAGCCAATAATATAATAAAAATTAAATAAACACCTTCTACAGTGTTTTTGGCATTATAATTGAAAAAAACCACTTCAAGCTCAACACCAAACAAAATAAAGACAAGCGAAGTCATCGCAAAGGTTAAAACTTTCCAAACAGTATTAGTTACCGCATCAACACGTGCATCTAATAAAGTAATCTTCTTAAAACGCGAAGCTTGTAATACCCCTGCGACAACTGATGCAATAATTCCTGAAACATGAAATTTCTCTGCTATAAAAAAAGATAAAAACGGTAAAACAATTTCCATCAATAAATGACCAGTGACATCTACCGTAATTAATTCTTCTAAAACACCCGTAATCTTTCTATTTAAAATCCCCAAAACAATTCCCACTAAAACGCCGCCAAAAACGGAAAACAACAAAGAAACGCTTGCTTTTGATAAAGAAAAGGTTCCCAAGGTTAAAGCATTGATGGCAAACTGAAAAGAAATAATACCGGAAGCATCATTGATTAAACCTTCACCTTTTAGGACGTTAGAAACTCTTTTGGGAAAACTAAATTCTTTAGAAAGCGAAGTCATTGCTACAATATCTGTTGGACCTAAAGCTGCTCCAATTGCAAAACAAGCAGCTAACGGAAGAGCTGGAATCATCCAATGAATACAGTAACCTACCGAAAACACTGTAATAAATACAACAATAAAGGCTAAAAATAAAACTGTCTGCCAATGTTTTAAAATCGAAGGAATATCACTCTCTTCTCCTTCACGAAATAAAAGTGGCGCAATAACAACAGCCAGAAATATTTCAGGATTCAAGCGTAATACATGTTCTGAACCAAAATATCCTAAAAAGAAACCGAAAATTAATTGAATCAACGGCAAAGGAAGGCGAGGAAAAAAACGATTAATAATATTTGAAAGAATCATTGCCATAAAAAACACAATTATATAAATTATAATAACCAATTAAGAACTCCCTCTTTAAAATTAACATTTGCTATAATGAAAAACATAAATGCGTTCATGTAGCTCAGCAGGATAGAGCAACCGCCTCCTAAGCGGTAGGTCGCCGGTTCGACTCCGGCCGTGAACATAAAAAAATCAACCAATAAATAAAATTATTAAATGTAATTTTTCGCATATATCTTACTAAAGATAAACATTCATTAAAATAAAAGCAATTTTAAAAGGAGAAAAGAATGACATGAAACTGATCAGCTGGAATGTTAATGGTTTACGCGCTATCCAAAAAAAAGGCTTTAAAGAAATAATGCAAAACTTTAATGCTGATATCTTTGCTGTCCAAGAAACCAAGCTGCAGGAGGGCCAAATTGACATTGAATTTGAAGGTTACTATGATTATTGGAATTATGCAGTCAAAAAGGGATACTCAGGAGTTGCCATTTGGACGAAAAATAAGCCTTTAAATATTTTTTATGGTATGGGGATTGAAGAACATGATCAAGAAGGACGTTTAATTACCCTAGAATTTGAAAATTTTTTCTTTGTGGTTTGTTATACACCAAATTCACAGAATCAATTGCAGCGCTTAGAATATCGTCAAAAATGGGAAGACGATTTTCGGACATATCTTATAAATCTTAAACAAAAAAAAACTATTGTGCTTTGTGGCGATTTGAATGTTGCCCATCAAAATATTGACTTGAAAAATTGGAAAACTAATAGTAAAAATGCCGGTTTTACACCTGAAGAACGCGGTAAATTCACTGAACTTTTAAATGCTGGCTTTACTGATACCTTTCGCTATCTATATCCAGATGTAAGCGGAGTGTATTCTTGGTGGAGTTATCGTTTTAATGCTCGCAAAAATAACGCTGGCTGGCGGATTGACTACTTTATAACTAGCAACGACCTTGATCCCAAAATTAAAGAAACCAAAATTCATATGGATATCTTTGGCAGTGATCACTGTCCAGTTGAGCTAGATATTGATTTAGGATAATAAAAAAGAGCACATGTTCTTTCTACTTAGTGCTGCTTCCTTCCGGATCTGACACGCTTCATAAACAGAACATTGCCCTAAGAGCATTATAGCCCCTTTTAATAATTTTTCATAGCTATAGAACCTGTTAACGATCTCGGAGCGATGAATCATTTTGGCTATTTTTCCACACTTTTTTGTTAAAAAGCCTCGATTTAGCACCGCTAAACCTGCGTTTTTTGCCTCAAATTGTGAAAAAATAGCTCAAAAATTCATTTCACTAGAGATCGTTAATAGGTTCTATTTTCGTTTTTATAAATTTTCGTTGATTCAACGACAAAAATTCGTTAACAGGTTCTTACACCTCCACCAAATTACGATATGGATCCAATTCTTCTTGCGTGTAATCCTGCTCCCACACAGCTTTTTTCGCACTTTTGGCTATTTTGGTTACGGAGTCATCTTCTGTAAATAACGTACTTTCCGGTGTAAATAAAACTTTTTTATGCAATTGATTACGAATTTCAAGAGAAAGCTCAACTCCAGAAAAAGGTTGACGTTTATTCCAATTCACTTTAATTTTTTCCAAATCTTTTTTTTCAACTAAAGCAAGATCCGTTGTCCCTGCTCCAATAAAACGCGCAACTACTGTTCGAAAATATGTGCCGATTGTATGACGATTAACGCCAAGCTCATCTGGAATGATCGCTTTTTTTCGAACATCAAATGAAAAACCAATATTTAAAATCTGACCTTTTTTATTGGCGATCGCTCCGATAACCAAACCAATTTCAGAGCGATTAATATTCATCACTAAATTTTTAAGCCAAGCACTCACCACTACATCATTTTCATCCACATTATCCAGCAAACCAGATATCAATAAAAGATATTCCCCACGAGCCTGCTTAATTGCTTTTGGAAGGTTTTTTTCATTGATCACTTCAATATTTTTATAATCTGTGCTTGCCTTTATCTTCGTCCAATTTTTGATACCTTTAGCAAAGAATTTAGTAAAAATCACAGATACAAGAGGCTCTTCTTTCAGATCATAAGCAATATGGTACAAGCCCAGATGCGTACGATCCATTGCAACACTTGCTTTAACACCTCTTCGCTGCAGCGCTTCTTCAAGTGCATATTTCCCTGCTGTAAAAGCATAAAGTTTTGACTCAGGATCATCCGCTGTTGAAGTTGCAATCATCCGCCAATGATATAAAACGCTTGAAATATGATAAATTTTCTTGGCTTTTTCTGTCGCGCGCAAAACAAAATCATAATCCTGCGAACCATTAAGTGGCGTTTTCAGCATACCAACTTGATCGATAAGTTTGCTAGATACCACCACAAAATGCGTAATATAATTATGCGCTAAGAGCAATTCCGCATTCCAATTAGGTTTAAAAAATGGTTCAATCCGTTCACCATTCTCACGCAACTTATCTTCATCGCTATATAAAAAGTCAATCTCAGGCTCGTTATTAAGCGCTTTGACATTCTCATACAAGGCCTGCGGAGCTAGTTCATCATCATTATCAATAAAAGCAATATACTCCCCTGTAGCAATTTCAATCGCCGAATTAGTTGCTTCACTGATATGGCCATTTTGCGCTCGATAAACAACTTTAATACGCTTATCTACCTGACTAATTTTTTCAAGCATCGGCTTTATATGGGAATTAGTTGAAGCATCATCTGCCAGACAAAGCTCCCAATTCGCATAATACTGATCTTTAATAGATTGCAAAAAACGCATAAACCACTTCTCTTCAACATTATAAACAGGCGTTACAATGGAGATTAGCGGTTTATAAGCAAAATTTTCAATTTCTTGATTGATCGCCTTAATATCAAATTTTTCATTTTTGCGAATCCACTCTTTATAACCATTAGTTTTCTTGAAATAATAATAAGCATTCTCACAAGCTGCCTTAAATCCATGATTTTTCAACATTTTTAGCAGAGTAAACATTCGCTGAAAATTATTTTTACCATTTTTATTTTCACGATCTAACTGAAAAGTAAGCTCTTGATTGGCAGTGTTTAAAAAAGTTAATGTATATTTATTGGCAATCGTGTGATTTAAAACTGTTAATTTAAAACCATAACGCTCATCTTTAAATAACTCATGAACTGCAATTACATCATCACGTTTTACTTTCATTGACTCTACTTTTTGATCATCAATAAATAAATACTCTAAAGGCTTTTTAGAAAGCTCATCAAAGCCCCAACCGGTAATTGTTGCTTGCTGATTTTCGCAATCATTTTCAATTCTTTCAATTTGTAAATGAATATTATTTTTACGCATCTTTTTATACAAACTCTCCTAATTTATCCGTCCAAATATGTGGCAAAGCAACGATTCCCTCAACATCATATTTCCCAACCACAAACATTGATAAAGCTTTGGTTTTATACATATACGGAACCGTCGCATTTTCTTCAAATAAGGCAACATCAAAATAATACTCACCATTACCAAGAATCATTTTGGGATATTCAATATAAAAAGCGTTCTTGCCCTTTTTCCAAGGAATCTGAATATTTTCATAACGTGTATTCGGTCCTGTCACATAGTCATTTTCAATTGTGCGAATCGCAACGCCCATTACAGTGTTTTGGATACTTTCATCATTTACCGTATATTCTATCTTTACATAACAATGCTCATCACGCTTAATCTCATCGGTCAACTTATGCTTGGAATTATACAAACCAACACTATCCAGTGTTACAATTTTGGAAACATAGTCCAAACTTTCAGTGCTTTTACCTTCTACTTCTGCACCTAAAGCTTGAGCTGATTTACGCTTAAGATAATTATCATAGCGCTCAGTTACTTCAAGCGTTTCTCCCATTTCAACAATTTGGCCATTTTGCAGCCAATAAACCCGATCACAAAAACGGCGTACCGCATTAATATCATGCGAAACAAATAAAATCGTCTTATGAGCATTACGAAATTCTGTAAATTTGGCCATACATTTTAGTTGAAACTCTGTATCTCCTACTGCTAACGCTTCATCAACAATTAAAATATCCGGATCAACATTGACTGAAATTGCAAAAGCAAGCCGCACAAACATCCCACTCGAATAAGTTTTCATTGGTTGATAAAGATGCTCGCCAATATCTGCAAATTCAATAATTTCTTTCAGTTTATCTTTCATTTCTTCGCGCGAAAAACCTAGAACCATCCCGTTTAAAAAAATATTTTCATAACCTGTATACTCGGGATTAAAGCCACTACCTAACTCCAAAATTGCCGAAATATTTCCTTTGATATTTACCGTTCCACTTGTCGGTGTTAACACGCCAGTAATAATTTTTAACAAAGTTGATTTACCGGAACCATTTTCACCCAAAAAACCAATCATCTCGCCTTTATAAACTTTAATATTGACATCATTTAAAGCATAAAAATCTTCATGATATTTTTTGCGTAAAGGATTTAAGGCTTCTCTTAAGCGATCGCTAGTCTTGGCATACATCTGATAAACCTTTGTGATCCCTTGCAAATCCATCACAACTTCTGTCCTTGGCTCCATTAACTTAAACCTTTCTTATAACAGATTCTAAGCTCCCAACATTCCAATAGGAATTACATAAACATTATCTTTTCTCGTGTAGGCAAATTCGCCCGTATACAAGGCAATTTTGGTAATTTGATATTCATCTTGAGCTTCATTTTCCAGCCAATTTAAATGTTTTACATCTTCATCATCAATTGCCGTCTTGGTTTTTACTTCAAACAAAATTAATGAATTGCCTTTTTCAAGAATAAAATCAATTTCTCTAGCACCATTATTTAACCTTAGATAGCTTACTTTTGCATTATTTACATCTGCATAAACGGCAAGACTTTGATAAACAAGCGCTTCTATTAGTTGGCCGTTAAATGTTTTATTAAATTTGCCAATCGGTTTTGGTGGTTCAAATAAATACAAGCACTTCTTTTCAATTCCTAAAATAGAAGTAATTAAAGCTGGATCGAGTAAAAAATGTTTTGGAGCTTTGGAAATATTATTTAAAAGTTTATGCCCCATGGGCAACCAAGCAGGAACCTCTTCAATAATATTAAGAATACTTAAAGCTTCGCGATAACTATTTGTTGTTGGTTTGCTAGGAATTTCTTCATTATTTTTCATTGCAATATCAACAATTGTTTGAAATTTAGTTGGTGTTCCAACTACTGCAGCATATGTTTTCAACCATTGAAATAAAGCTTCTGGTTTCTTAATCAGAAAACCATTTTCCTTAAAGTCATGATGAATAATATTTTCCAGATAGTCCTGCAACATCTTTTTTCGAATCATTTCTGAACGGCTGCGAATACCAGGAAAACCTGAACGATAAATTTCATCCAGATAATCAACAAGTTTAAGAGAGGTGCGCCCGGAAATCTTAAAATTTTTTTGAGAATTAAAAAAATCCGAAACATGAATATAATTTTCACTCATTTTTCGCTCTTCAATACTAAAAGTACGCATTTTTAAGCGAATAATTCTTCCAGCACCGCTATGAATTTTTGAATTTATACGAGGGCTACTACCTGTAAAAATAACGAAACCATCAGGAAGGCCATCATCTACTGCATGGCGGATAAACGTCCAAAGTTCAGGAGAAAATTGCCATTCATCTAGTAAGATGGGCGGACGATCATTAAAAATCATCTCAGGAGAATTGCTTAAAATTTCTAATGTTCCTTTTTTATCTAAGCTGTAAGTTGTGTTTGCTAAGTTGGAGCATGTGCTTGTTTTTCCAACAGCTTTAGCACCTTCTACTAAAATTGCAGGAGAACTTTCAACATACTTTTTTAAAATAGAATCAATCAGTCGTTTTTCATACATGTCAAACCACCTCATGTCTATTTTACCATTTTACACCTCTAAACTTTACTTTTTTCCACCTCTAAACTTTACTTTTTTACGTCTTTTAATTTTACTTTTTTTAAATTTCATAATCTAACATCATCTACAACACATCTGAAAAATGAGGGCGCAGACGTTTAAACATACTTACTCCAACAAACAATAACAAAAGCGTCACTCCCCAGAAATAAACTGTTTCCTTTGGATGTTGCCAAAGCCAACCACTACTAAAAACAGCTTCTCGATACCCTGTTACAACATAATATAGTGGATTTAACTTCAATAAAAAGACAATTTTGGGATGATCAGAAAACTTTGTAATACTATATAAAATTGGTGTTGACCACATCAAAGCCTGCATAATCACGGCAATAAATTGATTAATATCTGGTAAAAATGGCTGAATAGAGCTGGTAATCCAGGTTACGCCTGTTAAAAAAGCCATTAGACAAAAACAATAATAAAAAATTTGCAAAATATGAAGCGTTGGCAAAAAATCATAAATTGCACAAATAATAACACCAACTAAAAAAAAGAAGCTATGCATAAATAAATTAGAAAGCATTTTCATCGTTGGCAAAACTCTAACATTAAACACTACTTTCTTTACAAGGTAACTATATTCGCGAAATACTCCAGTACCTGAGCTTAAAACATCTGAAAAATAAAACCAAGGCACTAATCCTGTTACCAAAAAAGCAACAAACGGATATTTACCATCAGTTAATTTTGCTTTAAAACCAACAGAGAAAACAAACCAGTATGTAAGAACTGTGACAATCGGCTGAATAACGGCCCAAAGAACGCCCAATATGTTCCCAGCAAAACGTGCACGAAAATCATTTAACGAAAACTGAAATAAGAGCTTACGATTATCAATAATTTCCTTTATCAAAGAAATTAACTCTCTTTTTGCTCCTATTATTTTTTTAATCATTCATTTCCTCCATCAGTACGTCTTCCATCACGAATACCTCGAAATGTTGCACGAAGTTTTGCCCACTTTTGATCTTCAAAAAAAAGAATCCCAACTAAATCATGAATAAATTTTTTATAAAAAATTTTCACAAAACCAGGAAATTCTGCGCCGTATTCTTGCACCAACTGAATTCCGTTTCGCGCAACATAGTATTTTCTTCGAGCAGAGTTAAAAGTTGGCTTAAACGACATTCCCAAAATTTTATATTCTCTGCGACGACCAACTGTATGAGAAAGGTACGGACGTCTAGTAACAATAATTGAAAGCCCTGCTTTTAAAACACGCAAACAGTAATCCGTATCAATATGATCAATAAAAAAAGCAGCGCGAAACAAGCCTACCTTTAAAAAAGTTTCTGCAGGAATAAATGTCCCACTAGAAACCACAAATGACACTTTTAAATATTCTTCATCGCTTTGCCAAAAAGTTTTGGTTTGATAACTCTTGCCATCTAAAACACCAAAATTGGTTTCTCGTTTTAAGTTAACATCATAAAAATTTGAAGCAAAAATGCCAATTTTTTCTGCAAGATGAGAGATTTTGTAATTTTCAAAAGAAGCTCTTAAATCTAAAACATAATTATCATCAACCATGGAATCATCATCTAAAAAAAGAAAAAAATCGTACTTTTCTTCAAGTCCCAGCTGAACTCCTAAATTTTGCGCAGCCGCTAAGCCAATATTTTTTTTATTCTCAATAACCATCACATTTTTTTCAAAATCGCGCTTTATTTTATTAATTGCTTCAACTGATTCTTCACTATTATCTACTAAAATCACATGCGTATCTCTTTGCAAAAGTAAAACTAATTTAACGATATCTTCCGTTGGATAAAAAGTCACAATAATTGTTGCAATCTTCATGCTTTTTTTCCTCGCAAAACCCACCAGCGTTTAAGCAAATTAAACAATAACCACATGCGTGATTTGATAACCAAAGAAATCTTACGACGCTCACCTGAAAAAACTCCCTCATGCCGCCTGTAATAAACTAATTTTTGATCAAGATGAACGATTTTTTTCTTTGTCATATAACCCAATAAAGCAATCCATGAATCATGGTAATTAATACTGTTAGGAAATGGCAAAAATTCCTTAGCCAACTCACGACGAAAAGCCATGCATGCACCAATAAAAGAATTTTTCCAAAAATTTGGCCAAAATCCAGATTGTAAGCGGTAATTATACCGTTCCTTTGATAAAATCTGCAACTTCTCATCAACAAAACAAGGGGCAACCATTAAAATATCTGCCCCTTCTTCAAACGCTTTTCTCGTTTCTTTTAAACGCTCAGGATGCCAAACATCATCTTGATCCGCTAAAACAATAACTTCATTTTTTGCTTTTTTGATTCCCACAGCAAAATTTTCTTTAAAACCAAGCAAATGATTTTCAAGTAAAGAAATTCGTGAATCCTGTAAAAAAGGTTGAAGTACCGCCAATGTTTTATCTGTTGAACCGTCATCGGTAATAATTAACTCATCATTTTTATCTAATTGCGGCAAAATACTATCAAGCTGTTCTTGAATATATTTTTCTCCATTAAAACTTGCTAAAACAACAGAAACATTCTTATTCTTAGAATCTGTTAATGAGTCCAGCATGAAACCCCTTCATCATCCCAACCAGACGTAACCGCTTTTTCTAATTCAGCTTTATTACGAGTTAAAAAATGTTCTTTATTACCAGGATTAAATCCACGGAAAACCGGTTCTCCATTCCCTACTTCTTCTACATACCAAGCAATCCTTTCATATTCCCAGCCATTAGCAACCATTCTATCTCTTTCATATGAATTAATTGTAAAATGATGATGCCCAGTTGTTCGATTATATAAACGATACATAGGCATTCCTTGACCTTCTCTTAAGCAGCGGAAAGCTTTTCCTTCATAAATCCAACCCTGCTGTTTTAAATGCTCAACTTCATTTTCATCGATTGTATAATGATGCAAGCCATTATTAGGATTACGCAATCGATGAACATAAACAGCCGCCACTTCATAATCATCAAAATCAAATCTATCTAATTCATACTGCTCAATCAGACGAATCAAGCTATCAGCATATATTGGCGAAGTTGCATACCGTCCTTGCAAAGCTTCAGCTGCTTCACGAAAAGTTGAAGCATTCTCCCTCCGTACGCCAGCATAATAATCCAACTGCATAAGCTTTGCATAATCCTTAAACGACTCATCATAATCTGGATACATACGAAAATCATCATCTACTGTAGTATATTGATCTCCAGTCCATTCTTGAGTTGGAAACTTAACTGATTGTCCATGAAAATTTCCCTTTATGCCAAATAAATTATGATACGGTGAACTGGCCAACTGACTAAGACCACCTACATAGCGACTTTCTAACAATGCCTGAGCAAGCATTACTGATGGATATAAACCATTTTCTCTAGCAATAGGCACGGCGATAGGCACCCATTCTTCAATCAACTCAAGAGTAAAATCATCCGTTTCTCTTCCTCTAAACAGTAAAGCTTGCGAATAATCATCATCTGCTTCAACCCTTGTTAATAACGATGCCAAGCTTAACATAGACGTTAAAGTCAAAACAACGCTAGCTTTTTTCCCGCCATTTTTTAAATGATCAACTCGCTGCCTTCTCTCTCGTGCCTTTCTTAATTCTTTTCGTGTTCTTCTTGAAACAACCATTTTTCAATCCCTGCCTTTCAAAACTTATTGTATGGCTTTTATCATTTTACTAAGAGCTTCTCGCCAAGTTGGAACAACAAATCCTGTAGCTTTTGCTTTCTCCAAACTCATCACCGAATATTGTGGACGTTTTGCTTTTTGCGGAAACTCTTCACTGGTTATTGGCACAACTCTCACATCTGTACCTTTTAAAATCTCCTTAGCAAACTCATACCAAGTCGCTGTGTTATCGTTTGATAAATGATAAATTCCATACGAAACCTTCTTTTCATGTTCTGCAGCATATATTATAAACTCTGCTAGTGTTCGTGTCCAAGTTGGACGTCCGATTTGATCATTTACAACAGAAATTTCGGCATGTTCTTTAGCTAGTTTTTGCATTGTAAAGACAAAGTTATGCCCATACTTTCCAAACACCCAAGATGTGCGAATAATATAATACTTAGATGAAAATTTCATCACGGCTTCTTCACCCAAGCGTTTTGTCCGACCGTATTCATTCTGCGGATTAGGAGAATCCTCTGGCAAATACTCGCCGTCTTTTAAAGCACCATCAAACACATAGTCCGTAGAAATATAAAATAACTTTGCACCCACCGCTTCAGCAGCTTGCGCAATATTTTGTGTCCCTTCAACATTAATCTTATAAGCTAACTCTCTACCTTCATCTTCTGCCTTATCAACTGCTGTATACGCAGCTAAATGAAAAACTATATCTGGCTTTATTTCAGCAAATTTTGCTTTAACAGCAGCTTCATTTGTAATATCCATATTAGCAATATCCGTTGTAACATACTCCATTTTACGTTCATCTAATAAAAAACGCAATTCTCTCCCTAGTTGACCATTGCCACCTGTCAGTAAAATCATTTATAAAATCCTCTCAAAACTCAACAAGTTAATTAACTGATTTATACTATACCAAAAAATCATAAGTATAAAAAACTGTGCCGTAGATGCCTGCAATTCGGAAAGTAACCCACAACTAAAAAATATGTTACAATAACCTCATGTTAAAGATTGCGAAAAAATCCAAAGTCAACATATTAAGCTCTATTCAAAAAGGCGAAATAGACGCCGTTGATATTAGTAACCCTA
>JAIRWP010000058.1 GCA_031268845.1 Lactobacillales bacterium
AATGATTGTAAAAAGTACACGGATTTAGTTTTTAAAAATATTCTTAGAGCGTGTTAATGATCTTTCTATGGATGAACCCCGTTTATACAAGTTGTAATCAAATAAATCTTGAAACAATTGTAAACCTGCTAGGTTTTTTTAAGCTTTTTTTCGTAGTTTGAGGCTAAAAGCATAGCTTTTAGGTAATGGATTTAAAGAAATTTTGTTTTCGAAATTTCTTACAAAATACGGAAAAATAGCCAAAAACTTGTCGGGTTACTTGCATCTTTCAAGCTTCTGCTTAGCTTGTAAGCTGTGTAACGGGATCATTCATCGCTCCGAGACAAGTTAACAAGTTCTAAGCAGAAACAGTTTTTTTAACAACTTTTTTCTCGCCAATTTTTTCCATAAAGAGTGTTCATAGCTAAATCAATATATTTACGCACATCATTTGCGAAATAGAGCGGAAGGTTTAATAAATTTCCATTGAGCGTTAAATTATTAAGTGAAAATCGAAGACGAAGAGGGGCTTTTTTCTTTTCACTAAAAACTTTCAAGCTCTGACTTTTAATGTTTGTGGTTGCTTTTACTTCAATTGGAAATAAAATATTTTCATACTGAAACAAAAAATCAATTTCTGCTTTTGGTGAATCACTTGTCCAATATTTAGGAAGAGTATTCCATTCATTAAAAAGTGCATTACATACATAATTTTCTGTAAGTCCACCATTAAAACCAGTGAGGATTTTTTGGGATTGTAATAAAATGGTTCCTTCAATTCCGCTGGCTGCAGAAAGTAAGCCGACATCTAGCAAGTAAGTTTTAAAAATATTTGGATCATCATACACTTTTAATGGAATGCCTGTTGCAGCATTCCAATTAATTTTTTGTATTAAGCCAGCATTAGAAATCCACTGTAGACTGAACTCATAGTCTTTTGCTCGCGCACCTTTGCGAATTACACGATAAATAAATTTTTTATTTTCTTTAATCAGCTGTGAAGGAATTGATTCCCAAACTAAAGTTAACTTATTTTGCTCTGATTTAGTGGTATGTTTTGAAAAATCAAGACGATAAGTTTCAAGAATATTCTTCTGAATTTCTTGTATCTTTAAAATATCTTTTGTTCTAATCCAAGTATCAACGACTTCAGGCATTCCCCCAATTAAATAAAATTGTTGCAGCCTCTCTTCAAGTAAAGTTACAAATAATTGAGGAATTTTTTCTAAATCTTTTTTTTGTTGGATGAATGAAACGAGTCTTTCTTCATTTAAAGCTTGCAAAAATTCTAAAAAGCTCAAAGGCTGTAAATTTAAAAAATCTACTTTTCCCACAGGAAAACCTTTATTACTTGCAAGAGTTACCCCAAGCAAACTACCCGCAGCAATAAAATGATAATCAGATGTCTTTTCATAAAAATATTTTAAGGCATTTATTGCATCGGCACTCTCCTGAATTTCATCAAAAATAATAAGTGTTTCTTGAGAAAGTATTGGTTGTTCACTGATAATTGCTAGCATATCCAACAAACGCTTGGGATCTTTTGTGGTTTGAAAAAGTTGATCCAGCTCACTATTTTCGTCGAAATTAAAATACACCATATTTTGATATTCTAGATGAGCGAATTCTTTCATTAACCAAGTTTTGCCAACCTGTCTGGCTCCTTTAATAATTAATGGTTTGCGATTGTTTGATTGTTTCCATTTAATTAAATCATCCATTTTTTTACGAAACACTAAATCACCTGCTTTTAAAATCTGTTTGATTTATTGTAGCAAAAAATGTGGATTTTAGGTAAATTAATTAGCAAAAAGTGTGGATTTTATAAAATTTAACTCGTAAAAAATGTAGATTTTGAAATGAATAGAGGTTGATGGAGTTTTTGCTTATTTTTTTGGAAAAGCAAAACTGACAAATTTAAAGGAAAGAAAGTGCAATTTTCTTAAATATTTCTTTTTTGTTATAGTGTCATTGTATGAAAAATAGACAATGTGAGAGGAAGAGGATTGTGAAAGGGATTATTCTTGCAGGTGGTTCAGGAACACGTTTATATCCTTTAACGCGTGCAGCAAGCAAGCAACTGATGCCGGTGTACGATAAACCGATGATTTATTATCCATTATCAACGTTGATGCTAGCAGGGATTAAAGATATTTTGCTTATTTCAACGCCGCAAGATTTGCCGCGTTTTGAAGAATTGCTGGGAGATGGTTCGGAGTTTGGAATTTCTTTAAGTTATAAGGAGCAACCAACTCCAGATGGTTTGGCACAAGCTTTTATTATTGGTGAAGAGTTTACCGGCAATGATTCGGTGGCGCTTATATTAGGAGATAATATCTATTATGGTCCTAAGTTTTCGAGGATGCTTCAACGTGCGGCTAGTAAGCAAGCAGGAGCGACTGTTTTTGGTTATCAAGTAAAAGATCCAAAGCGTTTTGGTGTGGTTGAATTTGATAATAATATGAAAGCGATCTCAATTGAGGAAAAACCGGAACAACCTTGTTCAAACTACGCAGTAACAGGTCTTTATTTCTATGATAATCAGGTAGTTGAGATTGCTAAAAATATCAAGCTTTCTGCGCGTGGAGAGTTGGAGATTACAGATGTGAATAAGGCGTATCTGGCCAGAGGAGAGTTAGAAGTTGAGTTAATGGGGCGTGGTTTTGCTTGGCTTGATACAGGAACGCATGAATCTTTGTTGGAAGCTGCTCAGTATATTGAAACGGTGCAACGCATGCAAAATGTGCAAGTGGCAAATTTAGAAGAAATTTCTTACCGTATGGGTTACATTACTAGAGAACAAGTTTTGAAGTTAGCGCAACCATTGAAAAAAAATGAGTATGGACAATATTTATTGCGCTTGATTGGAGAATAAGTACGTGGGAAAAGTAAAGGTAACTGAAACAAAGTTAAAAGATGTCAAGATTGTTGAACCTGCGGTTTTTGGGGACAATCGTGGCTTTTTTACGGAGTCTTATTCAAAAAGAGATTTTGAGGATGTAGGAATTGATATTAAGTTTGTACAGGACAATCATTCATTGTCAGCACAAGCCGGTATTTTGCGAGGGCTTCATTTTCAAATAGGTGAAGCGGCACAAACTAAATTGATTCGAGCAATTACTGGTGTGGTTTTGGATGTGATTGTTGATTTGCGTAAAGGCTCACCAACATATTCTCATTGGGAAAGTTATATTTTATCAGAGTATAATCATCGTCAGTTGCTTGTGCCAAAGGGTTATGCGCACGGCTTTTTGACTTTAACTCCCAATGTTAATTTTTTGTATAAGTGCGACAACTATTATAGTGCAGAGGCAGATGGGGGGATTTCTTTTAAATCACCAGAGCTTGCTATTAATTGGCCGATTGATTTGGCACAGGCCATTACTTCTGAAAAAGATGCTAAGCAACCGACTTTTACTGAATTTGAAGATAAAAATCCATTTGTGTATGGAGAAATATAAAAAGAGCCTGTTAACAAGCTCTAAGGAGAAATCATTTCATGAAAAAGGTCATTGTAACTGGTGGCGCAGGTTTTATTGGCTCAAACTTTGTTCATTATGTAGTCAACCATCATCCAGAGGTTCATATCACGGTTTTGGATAAGTTAACTTATGCTGGAAATCGTGCGAATCTTGCGAAACTTCCAGCAGAGCGTGTCAAGTTAGTTGTTGGTGATATTGCAGATGCCAAGCTGGTAGATTCATTAGCGAAAGATGTGGATACAGTAGTGCACTATGCAGCTGAGAGTCATAATGATAATTCGCTAGAGGATCCTTATCCTTTTGTGCAGACGAATTTGATTGGAACTTATACTTTAATCGAAGCTTGCCGCAAGTATGATGTGCGCTTTCATCATGTATCAACGGATGAGGTGTATGGTGATTTGCCATTGCGTGAAGACTTGCCAGGGAAAGGCATAGGTGTGGGAGAAAAGTTTACTGATCAAGCGCCATATAATCCAAGCAGCCCGTATTCTTCAACGAAAGCAGGATCTGATTTATTGGTTAAAGCCTGGGTACGATCTTTTGGATTGCGGGCAACCATTTCAAATTGCTCGAATAACTATGGTCCCTATCAGCATATTGAAAAATTTATTCCGCGCCAGATTACCAATATTTTAAGCGGCATTCGTCCAAAGCTTTACGGTGACGGGAAGAATGTGCGCGATTGGATTCATACGAATGATCACTCTTCAGGTGTTTGGACTATTTTAACCAAGGGTAAGATTGGCGAGACTTACTTGATTGGAGCAGATGGTGAAGAGGATAATAAAACGGTGTTGGCGCTGATCTTAAAATTAATGGGCGAGGCGCCTGACGCTTTTGATCATGTTAATAACCGCGCAGGGCATGACCTTCGTTATGCAATTGATTCAACAAAATTGCGTGAAGAATTAGGGTGGACGCCGCAATTTATCAATTTTCGTGATGGCTTAAAAGCGACCATTAAATGGTATAAAAACAATCGCACTTGGTGGGAAGCTAAGAAAAAAGAAGTAGAGGAAAATTATGCGAAAAATGGGCAGTAGAAAGGGCGTTTATGCTAAAGACTTTACATAAACTTAGTGATAAAGAAAGGTTAAGTGGATTATTTTCTTTAATGCTCACTTTACTGTTTGCTTGCATCTTTCGACCTAATGATCAAAATCCAATAAAGCATTTTAACCGCCAAATAGGCATTAGCATCTTAAATGGACTTGATGCCAATAAGATTTTCACCCATTTTTTTGCATGGTATTTAGGTTTGCCAATGCTCTTTTTTATTCTTTATTTAATTTTTAGAAAATTATTTGATGCAGGAATTCTTCAAAATAAGAGTGGCTCCATTCTTAATCCTGTTTTAGCAGTTGGGATTGCGAATTTATTAATTAAGTTAATGAATCCAGCTTTTGAATATAAGGTAGATGCAGATGTAGTGACATTGTTAGTCATTGTTATTGCTTTTACGGTAACTTGTCTAAGATTTAAATTTTTAAATCAAAATACTTTGACTACTTATCTCTTTGGTTTGCTTTCTTTTTCATTGCTTTTGAATCTTTGTTTTCATCGTAAATCTTCCATTTTATTAATGTTGCTATCTGCTTGTTGTTCGTTGTTGATTGTGCGTTTGCATTATAAAGTAGCTGCTGAGTCTTTATTAAGAGTATTATTGGCAGCGTTTCCTTTGTTGTTTGCTATCTTGCTTGAAGGCAAAAACATATTAAATCAACATGGAATTTTTGTGCATTTGTCCAAATTTCTTTTTCTAGGCCTTGCTTTAGGTTTAATGGCTGTGCTTTTTTTAGTGAAAAAAACACGTCTAGCTTTAGCGCTTTCGCAAAAATTAAAAGATAAAGAATATCCATTACTGGTTATTTCGCTGGGGGTTTTATCTGTAATTCCACCGCTAGTGATTGTTTCTGATATGGATTTATTTGAATCAGCCAGCCATGGCATGCAAATTTTTGATTTTTTTCACAGTCATAAATTTCCATTCGTTGAATCATTTGACGGGCATATTTTCTCTAATTCTTGGTCAGCTTATCTTTATCAATTTTTAAACCAAGATGTTTGGGATGCCGTGTTAAATCCTTATTTCCAATTTAATGCTGCTATCTTTTTATTTTTTATTTACAAATTATTGACTTATTTTTTTTCAAAATTGGAAAGTTGCATACTTGCGTCTTTTGGCTTTGTTTCTTTGGGGATGGTGTTTGATTATCAATTTTTTGGTTTGATTTTAATTTTTGCTACGATTTATTTGGCGAAACATACGGATAAACTTAGTGCTTATTTTATTTACTGGCTATCTGTGTTTTTGTCATTTTTATTTCAAATGCCTGTTGGGATGCCGTTTTTTGTTGCTTCTGTGGCGATGTTGATTTTTTTGGTTTTGAAAAAAGCTATTAAGTTAAACATTTTTAAAATCATTGCATCATTTTTGCTGTTATTACTGCCGTTTATTTTCGTTTTTATAGCTATTCTGGATTTTAATTTTGCTCGCATAAAAAACAGAATTTTTGAAATAATAGGCATTATGAATTCCAATTTAAATTGGTCGTATGAAAAAATTGGCGAGCCAAATCAGTTTCAGTATGTTTTTTTCTATATTTTATTGCCGTTAGTGGTGATTGTAATAGGAGTGCAAATCTTTTTTGCTTGGAGAAAACCAAGTGTTGAGGATAAAAATTTTGCACAGCAAATGGCTTTGATGATTTTAATCATTTCATATTTTATGAACTTTACAAGATCGTTAGGGCGGCATTCGGTAATGGAAATGAAAGTTCAATTTTTGGTTTGGACAGCGCTTTTGATTGTCCCTCTTTTTGTGATTCGATTTTTTAAAAATGAATGGCGAGCCTTGATGTTTATGGTGAGTTTGTTAGGAATTTGCTTTTTTTCCATGATGCAAAAAAAGGCGATAATTTTCAATCGACCAAATGTTTATCAACAAGTGATTGATATTACTAAAGGCGAAGATATTTTGGCTTTTGAGGATAAAAAGGTTGTGAGGTGGCAATTTCCGCTTGAGATGGTCGAAGAGCTTAGGCCGATTACTGCGGCAATTCAAAAAATTATTCCGCCAGATAAAACATATTTGGATTTTACCAATCAAACACTGCTTTATGCCTTAACTAATAGAGCAAAGCCTGTATTTATCAATCAATCGCCTGGAATGTTAAGTGGTGAGTTTACCCAAAAAATGTTTTTGCAAGAGATTAAAGAAGCAGGAAATGTTGATTTTGTTATCACTCATGAAGCGGCCAATATTGATGGTGTTGATGGTAAAATTCGCTATTATTTAGTAGGTGAATATATTAATCAGCAATTTACACCTTTAACAAAAATTGGAAAGTATGCTATTTGGCTTAAAAAAGCGGCTGTTTTACATTATGATTTAAACGCACTTAAAAAAGATTATGATCTTTCTTTAGGGGATATTAGCTTTAATGGTAGTGTTCCTAAAGAGCATTTATATGATCTAAAGCAACTTCCTTTTATATGGGGGAATCTTGATCAAAAAAAAGCAGTGGCAAATAAGATTCTTTATAGTGGCGAAGTGAAAAATAATCAAGCTTTATTAAAGCATTTATCTGCAAAAGATAAACGCTTGGGAAATTATTTAAAGCTAGAAGTGGAAAATAATGAGCTGATGCCGATTTCTGTGCCATTAATATTGGAAAATGAGCAAAAAGATGATTTACTTACCTTTAAATTTGAAGCTAAACCTGGGCGAAATGTTTATTTGATTCGTGTAAGCAGTGATCCATATTGGTATACAGATGATATTGATCGGGTAAAAATGGAAGATCGTAATCTCAAGTTAAAACAAGTACAAATTTTGCAAGGCGATTAGCAAACATTTCGTGATTACCCGTTCTAAATTGTATTCACAAAAAATTGTAAGTATAATAACATATGAAGGGGTTGGTGATTTAGAATGGTTGTAAAAACGAGAAAACAAGGAAATTCAGTTGTTTTATCTGTACCAAAAGAGATTAAAGTTGATTTAAATAAAGAGTTTGAAGTGTTCCAAGAAGAGGATGGAGCAATTATTTTTCTTCCTGTTCATAAAAATATTTATAAAGAAAACCCTGATTATGACTTTAGAGGCGATTTAGAATATGCAGGCATTATTGAAAATAATGATTTAAAGGGGAAAGAAAATGTTGAATACTAAACATATTTTCCCTAAACAAGGTGATTTTATTTGGATTGATGCAGAGCCTCATAAAGGAAAAGAGTATGGTGGTCATAATGCAAAAAAAGGAAACATTCGTCGTCCAGCGGTTGTTATTAGTCATGAATTTTACAATAAAGCAACTGGCATGGTTGTTGTATTTCCTATTACTTCAAAAGATATGTCTGACAGACTTAATTTTATTAAAGTAGTTTCACATAGCACTAATGGTGGTATTAACGGTTGGATCGTAATGGGAAACCTTTTAGGTTATGATTATTTTGCTCGAAATGGAGAGATTGTAGGTGCTGCTGATTCATTGACTAAAAGAAAATTAAAGTTGGCAGTTAAAAATATTTTTGATTTTTAGTTTTTTAAGAAAGTAGGTTCGTTGTGGATTTTTTAGTGGGTTATACAGGATTTGTCGGCAGTAATCTTAAGCGTAGTCATAAGTTTGATGGTTTGTTTAATCGGCAAAATATTCAAGAAGCATATGGCAAGCGTCCAGATATTCTAGTGTATGCAGGCATTCCTGCTGAGAAGTATCTTGCAAATAATTTTCCGGAAAAAGATTTAGAAATTATTTTGCAAGCTATGTATAATATTCGGGAAATAAAGCCGCAAAAATTGATATTGATTTCAACAATTGATGTATATGAAAAAGCAGTTAATGTGAATGAAGATGATTCGGCGGATGCAAAAGAAACATATGGAAAAAATCGCCGATTTTTGGAAACTTTGGTGCAAAAAAATATACTAGATTTTCATATTGTACGTTTGCCAGCTTTATTTGGAGTTGGAATCAAGAAAAATTTTATTTATGATTTGATTAATATCAATCCTACTTTGCTAACTAAAGATAAGTATGAAGATCTGTCACAAAAGTCATCGTTGATCAAAGTTTCTTACCAACTGCAAAAAAACAGTTTTTATAAATTAATGGTTCAAGATAAGCGTGGATTAGATGATTTAAAGAAAGAGTTTTTGTCTTTAGATTTTTCGGCATTGAATTTTACGGATAGTCGGGCTATTTTTCCTTTTTACAATCTTCAAAATTTATGGCAGGATATTAGGTGGGTGATCCAAAAAGAGATTTCTTTGATGAATTTGGCAGTTGAACCATTAGCTGTTAGTGAAATTTACCAGGCTGTGTTTAAGCGTGAGTTTATAAATGAACTGGAAAAAACTGTACCACATTATGATTTTAAGACGAAGTACTCTGTAAATGGGTATTTAAAGAATAAAGAGAAAGTTTTAAAGGAGTTAGTGGCATTTATCAAGGAGCAACAAAAATGAAACTTTCAATTTCGCAAATGGGTTGGGATCCAGCAGATAATGATGAAGTTTTTGTATATTTAAAGGATCAAGGTTTTCAGGGGCTTGAAGTGCTTCCGGCAATGACTATAGGGAGCAATCCTTATGATTTGTTAGATGAAGCTGCAGCCTTTCAGCAAAGACTGGCAGGGAAGTATGCTCTTGAGATTGCTTCGATGCAGTCGTTGATTTATGGAAGATGTGAAAATTTATTTGGAACTGATGAAGAACGCAAGGAGTTGCTTGATTATTTAAAAAAAGCGATTCTTTTTGCAGAAAAGATTCATTGTCCTAATTTGGTGTTTGGTTCTCCGAAAAATCGTTTAATGGGTGAAAAAACAAATTCAAAAGAAAAACAAGCTGTTCAATTTTTTAAAGAGTTAGGCAATTTTGCTTATAAACATAAAACGATTTTTTCATTGGAGGCAAATCCTGCTATTTACGGCGGAGATTATGTTTTAACGACCCAGCAGGCGCTTGAGGTGATTAAAAACGTAAACTCTCCTGGTTTTTGTTTAAATTTTGATGTGGGCACAGTGATTGCTAATGATGAATCGTTAGATTTATTAAAAGAGAATATTGACTTGCTAAACCATATTCATATATCTGAGCCTTTTTTGGAGAAAATACAGCCTCGCTCTTTGCATCAAGAATTAGCTAATTTGTTGCATAAATTAAACTACCAAAAATATATTTCCATCGAGATGAAAAAGCTGGGAAATTTTAAGGAAACGAAAGAAGTGATTATTTATATTAAGAATATTTTTACTTAATTTAAAAAGTTCATGATGTACATTAAAAATCCTTAAAAAAATATTGTATGTAAACCTTTTTCACAATATTTTGTTTTTTATTTATTCAATTTTATATACATATATAATGAAACTATAAAAATTATAGTACTTTGATGAATTATGTGAGAAAGTGTTGATATAGTTATGATTTGGGATTTTGGGAAAGTATATCAAAAAATTCGTAAAGAAAAGGGTTTAACGCAAACAAGAATTTGTGGGGATTTAGTTTCTAGAACAACTTTATCAAAAATTGAAAATTGTCATAGTGTGCCGTCTTATGAAACTTTTGCTTATTTACTAAAACAAGTAAACATGTCTTTTGATGAATTTGAGTATGTTTGTAATGGTTTTAAGTTAGATGGTCGAATGAAAATTTTTTCGGAATTTGATGCAGCTATTTCTAATGAAAATGTTTCATTACTTGCTACTTTAAGAGAAGATTGTGTGGAATTTTTAAAAAAAAATCATGATTTAGGAATTGAAAATTTATTAATAGCCATTGACTATTTGATTCTTGTTCATGAAAACGTTGGAATTGAAAATGTTGAAGCAACTAAATTAATCAATCTTCTTTGGAGCAAGCTTGAAGCTGTTGATACTTGGTATTATAACGAGATAAAAATGATTAATTGTATTTTATTTTATTTCCCGACAGAAACAGTTTTGAATTTTTCTGTTAAATTAATTGATTCAATTAAAAGATATAGAGGCTTTAGCAAAGATGTTGATAATTTTTGTTGCGCTATTTACACTAATCTTTCCACATTTTATCTATATAAAAATCTTTACTCAGAGTGTCTTGATATTAGTAGATTAGTTACAGATTTAGCTCAAATTGTTAAACGTTATGATGTTTACTGCCTTAGTAATGCAAGAATTGGACTTTGTATAGGAGATAAACAAAAAATTCAAGACTCAATCAAAACTCTTGAATTTTTTGGTGAAGATGATCTTGCCAAAGAAATTGAAGTAGAGGTTAAACGCTTTGCTTCATTGCTTAAGAAAGATGAAGAGTAGTGTCGGTGCGTACAATCAGAACATCACATGGTGCATGACGAATAACATATTCAGAAACAGAGCCAATAAAAAGTCTTTCAACTGCATTTAAACCTGTAGCTCCTAGCATAATTAAATCAATATTTTGTTCGCTAGGAATTTGCTTGGCAATAATTGATTTTGGGGAGCCGTACTCAATAATTGTTTTTACATCTTTGCATCCCTTTTTTTGTGCTTCTTCTTCATGTTTTTTTAAAGTATCTTCAGCCATTCTAGTTGCTTGTTCTGCCAAAACACCGTCAAAAGAAGAAACAGTTTGAAAAGCTCGGGTATCAATAATATGTGCTATTGTTAATTTGGCTTGATTTCGTTTACTAGTATTTATAGCTTTATTAAAAGCTCTTTCAGCTTCTTTAGAACCATCAACAGCTACTAAAATATGTTTGTATTCTTGTAACATAATCTTACCTCCTTTATTTGCATTAAGACTAAAAAATAAGACAAAAAAAAGCAAGGAAAACTAACCTTCAGCTTTTTTTATATAATAAAAAAACAGGCAGTAACCTTGCCTGTTTTGATTTATCTTATTTGCCAGAAACATATCCACTTGCATCATTCTGAAAAATCGTTCTTTTGTTAAAGCCACCATTATAGTTGGCTTCTGATATACTAACGCTGCCATCTGGATTTACACCGTCCACAACTGCAACATGCCCGTAAGAACTTGCTCCAGCTTGTCCTGGGGCGAAAACAGCAACATCTCCTGGTTTGGCTGTTTTTCTGACATCATATCCCTTATTTTGAGCACTAGCTGTCCACTCTGCAGCATTACCCAGACCACCAATTCCTGTTTTAGCTGTTGCATAATCTGTACATTGCATACCACCTGAATAACTGCCACCACTGGGAGTAGCAGCAAAAGCAGATCTACGTTGGCTTCCTAAAGTACTTTGCGAAGTAGCATCTACGTTTTGCTGCGCTGCAACAACACGTTCACGTTCTTCAGATACTCTTTTTTGTCGTTCAGCTACTTCTCTAGCTGCTCTTTGCGCTTCTTCTCTTTTTGCAATCAAAGCACCCTTTTCATCTTCTGCTAAAGCTCTGCGAGCGGCTAATTCTAGTTCTTGAACTTCTAAATCAGCTTGCAATCGTTCTCGTTCTTCTCTAACCCTGTTAATCTCTGTAATCTTTCTTTCAGTTGAAGCAATTCTTTCAGTTGCCACTTCTTCTTTATTTTGAAGGATTGTGCAGTCTCTTTCTTGTTGTTTTATTAATTCTTTTTGACTAGACATTACTTTGCTAATAGAAGTCAAAGTGCTAATTTTTTGTTCCCAATTGGATTTTTTATCAAAAACAACTTTTAAATAATTTAACCAAACGCCATTTTTGTTTAATTGAAGAGCACGTGCATTTTTTTCTATACGTTTATGTCGCTTATTGATTCGATCATTTAACTCCTCAATTTCTCTTTCTAATCGGTCCAAGTCTCCTTGGGCATCTTCTAATTCGCCTTGCAAGCGATCCACTTCTGCTTCCAGGTCTGCGATTTGTCCCTCTATAACTTGAATATTACGCTCCATCTCACTTTCTTGTGCTCTTAATTCATTTATTTCTCTATCTTTATCCTCGATTTTATCAGCGAAAACAGGGTGTGGGATATCGACAGATATTCCTCCTAATATCGTTAAAACAGTAAGTGCAGTAACGACTTTTTTCTTCATCGAACCTTTCCTTTCTATTTCATCGACAGTTAATTATCGTAACTAATCAAACAACATTTACAGGTTAGCAAAAGAAAGTTGCATATATAAAACATAATTTTTACAATAACGTTACAGCGTTGTGGAGACAAGTTAACAGACTCTGACAGGAGGAAAGCGTGCTTATTTTAAATATGTTAAGTTCAGCGAATAAAGTTGCAGCTCAAGGTGTTGGTAGTGCTTATCTTGAACTTATAAAAATGCTTAAGAAAAACGCAAGTGACTCTTTTATAATAAAAATAAATTCGTGGAAAAAATCAGATATTACTCACTATCATACCATTGATCTGGTTTATTATTTTTCCACTTTTTTTAGATTTTACACCGGCATTAAAGTAGGCTATGTGCATTTTTTGCCGGAAACATTAGATGGTTCGATTAAGTTGCCAAAGTTTATCTTTGCCATTTTTAAAAGATATGTGATTTCTTTTTATAAAAGAATGGATCATTTGGTGGTTGTAAATCCGGATTTTATTAATAAATTGGAAATGTGCGGACTTAATCGTAAAAAAGTAACGTATATTCCTAATTTTGTCTCCAAAGAGAAGTGGTATGAACTACCAGTTGATGAGAAAAATAGCTTTAAAGAGCGATTAAAAATTGCTCCAGATAAATTTATTGTTTTAGGTGCTGGTCAAATCCAAAAACGTAAAGGAATCGATGATTTTGTTTCGTTGGCGAAGAAAAATTTAGATGTGCAATTTATTTGGGCTGGTGGATTTTCATTTGGTAAGATAACAGATGGATTTGATCGCTATCAAGAAATGGTTAATCATCCGCCAAAAAATCTTTTATTTACCGGCATCATTTCACGTGAAGAGATGATGAAATATTATAATCTTGCGGATTTGTTTTTGCTACCTAGTTTTAATGAGCTATTTCCAATGAGCATTTTAGAAGCAGCGAGCACCAAAACACCAGTGATGCTTCGTAATTTGAGCTTATATCATCATATTCTTAAAGGAAAATATCTTTGTGTCCATGATCTTAAAGATATGAATAAAAAGTTAAGAGAGATATTAAATAAAAAAGAAATATTGATAGAATATCAAAAAAAGGCAGAGGACATTTCAATGCAGTATTCTGAAGAAGCTTTATGCAAAATTTGGCAAAATTTTTATAAATCTCTTTTTGAATTGAGGAGAAAGTTATGAAAATTGGTTTTTTTACAGATACTTACTTTCCACAAGTCAGTGGTGTTGCTACATCTATTTATACGTTAAAAAATGAATTAGAAAAGTTGGGACATATTGTTTATATTTTTACCACCACAGACCCTCATGCAAATGAAAAAACAGAAAAAAGAATTATTCGTTTACCAAGTGTTCCTTTTATTTCTTTTAAAGATCGAAGAGTTATGGTCAGAGGTATGGTGGAAACATATCGCATAGCTCGTAAACTGGATCTTAATATTATTCATACGCATACAGAGTTTGGAGTAGGTATGCTGGGGAGAATGATTGCTCAACGTTTGAAAATTCCGATTGTTCATACTTGGCATACTAATTATGAAGAGTATTTGCATTATATTGCGAAAGGGAAGCTGCTTAGGCCAGTTCATGTTAAACTGCTTGCAAGATTGCTTTTGGATAAAGTTGACGGCATTGTTTGTCCTAGTCAATTAGTTCTAGAAATGCTTTATGATTATGGTTTTAAAATGCCGATGCGCGTTATTTCAACAGGAATTGATATTCATCGTTTTATCTGTCCTGAGATAACAGCAGAAGATGAACAAAGGTTGCGACATACTTTAGATATTCAAGATAGTGATATTATGCTTTTAGCATTGAGTCGGCTTTCTTATGAAAAAAATATCCATGTTTTAATTAGTGGAATGTCCAAAATACTTGCAAAATATCCAAATACTCATTTGGTAATTGTTGGTGACGGGCCAGCACGGATTGATTTAGAAAAACAGACTTATACTTTGGAAATTTCTGATTACGTTCATTTTACAGGAATGATTGATAATAAAGAGGTTGCTTATTATTATCATGCAGCGGATTATTTTATTAGTGCTTCAAATTCAGAGACACAGGGCTTAACTTATGCAGAAAGCTTAGCTTCTGGTTTGCAATCGATTGTTTATGGTAATGCTTATTTAGAAGAATTGTTGGATGATGAGATGTTTGGCTGTTTGTATTACAAACAAGATGTATTTGCTGATACTTTAGTAAACTATATGGAGAAAAATATTACTATAAATGAAGAGTCGCTAAACAAAAAGCTTTATGAAATTTCTTCAGAGCATTTTGGCTTGTCAATGGTGGATTTTTATTTGGATACATTAGTGCATTATTCGCGCAAACGGATGGCTAGACAGAAAAAATTAGCATTTGTTGATATTAAAAAGAAGTTGCCGAAGCTGAAAAAAATCAGTAGAAATAAATCTAAAATGAATTCTTAAGCTTGATTATAGATGATCTAAATTAATTTCGAGTTAATCTGAATCTATGCTAAAATTTACATAAAGATTCAAATTAACTCGAAAGAGGTTTGAAAAATGATTATTCGTTCAGATTATATTGAAAAATTATTGCAGGCAAAAGATAAAAATATTATCAAAGTATTAACAGGGGTTAGGCGTTGTGGAAAGTCCACCATTTTAACAATGTTTCAAAGTGAGTTAAGAAATCAAGGGATCAAAGAAGAACAAATTCAAGAGTATAACTTTGAAGACTTAGCTTTTAGTGACTTGCTAGATTACCATGCACTTTATCGTAGAATTAATGATAAGCTTGTTGAAGGAAAAATGAACTACCTTTTTCTTGATGAAATTCAGCTTGTATCAAATTTTGAGAGAGCAATAGACAGTTTATTTATAAAAGATAATGTCGATTTGTACATTACAGGTTCAAATGCATACATGCTTTCAGGAGAGCTGGCAACACTATTATCTGGTAGATATATTGAAATGCAAGTGTATCCATTGTCGTTGGCTGAGTTTTATCAAAATTTTAAAGGCGATAGGTATCAAACATTTCAGCGTTATCTGGATAATGGTGGTTTTCCATTTACAACGGAAATTCATAATGAACAGACATATAAAGATTATGTCGATGGGATTGTGAATACTGTTTTGATGAAAGATGTACTAAGCAGAAAGAAACGTAGTGACACAACTCTTGTAAAACAAATTGCAAGTTTTTTGACAGATACCGCGGGAAGCCTCGTAACAATCAAAAAAATAGCAGACACATTAACTTCTCTTGGACAAAAAACGACAAGTGATACAGTTTTAACTTACTTATCAGCTTTTCAAGAAGCTTTTCTTTTTTACCGTTCTGATCGATATGATGTTGTCGGAAAACGCTATCTATCAATTAATTCCAAGTATTATCCGGTAGATCAAGCATTAAGAAGAGTGCTGCTTGGAAGTAAAAGACCCAATTTAGGACATCGATTAGAAAGTATCGTTTATATAGAACTAAAACGCCGCGGTTATGAAATTTATGTTGGAAATATTGGAAATTTGGAAATAGATTTTGTTGCCATTAAAGACGGAATAACAGAGTACTATCAAGTGTCGTTAACCTTGGCAGATGATAAAATATATACAAGAGAAGCTGCACCATTAAAAGAAATTAAAGATAATTATCGCAAAATTTTGCTGACTCAGGATTTGGGAAATTACAATGATGCGGGAATCGAACAGATAAATATTGTGGATTGGTTATTAAGAACCTGTCTACTATCTTCTAGCGGCGAAAGTTTTTGATAATTTTTTGCAATTTTTCGTTAAAAAGCCTCGATTTAGAACCACTAAACCTACGTTTTTTGCCTAAAATTGCACAAAATTATTCAAAAATTTCATCCACTGAAAGATGGTAGACAGGCTCTAAGGGTCTGTTAAGTTAATGAAAATCACTGATTATTTAGTACAATTCTTGAACCTGCATATACGCCACGTCAAACATTTGCTATAATAAAAGACATGAATTGGTTTAAATTAATGTTTTTATTCCATTGTTTTTAGAAAGTGAGGCAGTAATTTTGACCAAAAAACCTAACCGAAAAGAACTGCAAGAAAAAGCAAAAGAATACGATGCCAGTCAGATTCAAGTCTTAGAAGGATTAGAGGCGGTTCGTAAACGACCTGGGATGTATATTGGCTCAACAAGCACTGAAGGGTTACATCATTTAGTTTGGGAAATCGTTGATAATTCAATTGATGAAGCTTTAGCTGGTTTTGCTACAACAATAGACGTTGTAATTGAGGTGGATAACTCTATTACAGTTGTTGATGACGGACGTGGAATTCCTGTTGATATCCAAGCAAAAACTTCTCGACCAGCTGTTGAAACGGTTTTTACGATTTTACATGCAGGGGGCAAATTTGGCGGTGGTGGCTACAAAGTTTCTGGTGGACTTCATGGTGTAGGTTCTTCAGTCGTAAATGCATTATCTTCAAGTCTTGAAGTAAATGTTTATAAAAATGGCAATATTTATGCGCAAAAATACCAACGTGGTCAAGTTTTAACTGATTTAGAAATTATAGGAACAACTGATCGTCACGGAACTTTTGTCCATTTTTTACCCGATCCAGAAATTTTTAATGAAACAACTGTTTTTGAATATAAAAAACTAGCTCGTCGCATTCAAGAACTTGCTTTTTTAAATCGTGGTTTAAAAATTATGATTGAAGATAAGCGTGATGATGAGAAGCATTCACCACAAAAAGAAGAATTTCACTATGAGGGCGGATTGCGTTCTTATGTCGAATTTCTAAATAAAAAAAAGGAAGTTTTGTTTGATGAACCCATTTACACTGAAGGAGAAATGAGGGGTATTACTGTTGAGATTGCCATGCAATATACAACAGATTATCAAAATACGGTCTTATCTTTTGCCAATAATATCTTTACTCAAGAAGGTGGCACACATGAGCAAGGTTTTCGTACAGCCTTAACACGGGTAATCAATGATTATGCTAGAAAGCAAAAGTTATTAAAGGAAAATGAAGATAATCTTTCTGGTGAAGATGTACGTGAAGGCTTAACAGCAATTATTTCAATTAAGCATCCTAATCCGCAGTTTGAAGGACAAACTAAAACAAAGTTGGGCAATTCTGAAGTTTCAACGATTACCAATCGTTTGTTTAGTGAAGCTTTTCATAAATTTTTATTGGAAAATCCCAAAGTCAGTAAAAAAATTATTGAAAAAGGGATTCTGGCTGCTAAAGCTAGGCAAGCAGCAAAACGCGCTCGAGAGATGACCAGAAAAAAATCTGGTCTTGAAATTTCTAACCTTCCAGGGAAATTGGCTGATTGTTCCAGTAATAACCCTGCGCAAACGGAACTTTTTATAGTTGAAGGAGATTCAGCTGGTGGTTCAGCTAAGTCTGGACGAAACCGGGAATTTCAAGCAATTTTGCCGATTCGTGGAAAGATTTTAAATGTCGAAAAAGCGTCGATGGAGAAAATTTTGGCTAATGAAGAAATTCGTTCGCTTTTCACAGCTATGGGAACAGGCTTTGGCGTAGAGTTTGATATTAGCAAGGCTCGTTATCATAAGCTTGTCATTATGACCGATGCTGATGTTGATGGGGCGCATATTAGAACATTGTTATTAACACTGTTTTATCGTTATATGCTGCCGATTGTGCAAACTGGATATGTTTATATTGCTCAACCACCTTTATACGGAATTAAGCAAGGCAAAAATATCACATATGTCCAACCAGGAGCCGATGCGGAAGAGCGTTTGGAAGCAATTGCTAGCAAGCTTGCCAAAACACCAAAGCCTATTATTCAGCGCTACAAGGGGTTAGGAGAGATGGATGATCATCAGCTGTGGGAAACGACAATGGACCCTGAAAACCGTTTGATAGCTCGAGTTTCTGTTAATGATGCGGCTGAAGCTAATGCGATTTTTGAAATACTTATGGGAGATAATGTCGAGCCGCGTCGCGAATTTATTGAAGAAAATGCACGTTATGCGACACTTGACTTGTAAGAACTTGTTAACAGGTTCTAAGTTTGCAATAATAAAAAACGATAAAGTTTTTAAGCAGCTAACTGTAATAACCAATCCACTAAGTTATGATGTTCTATTCCATTTTGATCGCTTGTGAAAGAATCCATTGTTAGCACTAATTTTTTATAATTATCGGAGATTTTTTCCAGTGTTTGAAACTCTCGTTTTCTGGTGTTTTTGGATGCAAGAAGATAGCTGACTTGTATATACAGTTTGTCGATGCGATTATCTATCGACTTAGTTGCAATAAAATCAACTTCAGAGTCATTTGCCTTGCCAACCGTAACATTATATCCTCTAACCTTTAGTTCCATTAGAACAATGTTTTCTAAAATTAATTCAATATCTTGCTCGTTTCTACCAATAACAGCTTGGCGAAGACCATGATCAACGATGTAATATTTTTCTTGTGACTTCATCAGGTGTTTTCCTTGCAAGTTAAATCTGCGAGCTGGGATAAAAAAGTAGGCATCAATGCCTGCGTTAATGTAATTGTTCACAGTATTGGTGGAAGTGCTGATGCCTTCATTTTTTAAAAATTTGACAACTGATTGAGAAGAAAAAATGCGCCCAACATTTCCGATTACAAATTTATAAATCCGCTGAAGTAAATCAGTTTCACGAATCTCATTTCGTTGTACAATATCTTTTAGAACAATAGAATTATAAATATCGCTAAGGTAATTGTCCCTTTGCTCAGGTAAAAGATCTTGATTGGTAAGAAACGGCATGCCACCGTCGATAATATATTGGTTGAATAGATTTTGAGAATTTTCAGTGATTCCTTGTTCTTTTTTTGCTGTTAAATACTCACTAAACTTAAAAGGATAGATATCAAAGTGAATATATCTACCAGCTAGTAAAGTCGCAAGCTCACCAGATAGTAGCTTGGCATTTGACCCAGTAATATAAATATCGATTTTAGTTATATAAGTCGCCCTAAGAGAGTTGATCACTTTTTCAAATTGCCTGACTTCTTGGATTTCGTCCAAAAATAAATAAACTTTTGGATAATTTTTATGTTCAATTTTTTCAACTAGGTAATTGTTTAGTTGATGATAGTCTAATAAAGCTTCAAACTGTAGTTGTTCAAAATTGATTTCAATGAACTGTTTGAAGTTTACTCCACTATCAAGTAGATGCTTTTGAATAAGCTTTAGCATAACGGACTTTCCAGAACGTCTCACTCCTGTTAGTATTTTGATTAATTCAGTATTTATAAAAGGTAAAATTTTCTTTAAATAACTATCTCTAAAAATCATATTAATTCTTCAAATCCTTTCGAAATATATAAAATGAATAGCACACTATTCATTTTAAGAGATTTTGATGAATTTGTCATTTATAAATATAAGAAACTACGATTTCTAGTGAAATGAATTCTGAAAGTGTAATCTACCGGTGGCATTATTTGCATCAGGTCAATTGGGCGAAGTTAATAACTTCCTCTCAACACACAAACTTTAGCAAAAATAATACATTCATAAATTTATACTTTTAACGTAAGCGCCGAATAGAATGACGTCTAAAAATTAAACTTTCCTTTTTATATATTTGAATTATCAAATAGAACGGAGGAAAGTTATATGAAACACCAAGAAATCGTTCCCTTAAATATCCGGGAAGAAAAGCTAAAGTCCATCCCCTCAGGCACGCGCTCTAGCGCTCAACTAGCCGCTCGTTTAAAAATTGGCCCCATTGACATCTCCATCTACAACGGCTGTGACAAATACATTATCTACACCGTTTTAAAAGAGGTGGAAAACAATGCTGGTTGATTACACGCAAATTGAAAAAATTTTCATCGTCTGTGGCAAAACTGACTTACGGCGCGGAATTGACGGCTTAGCGCAGATTATTCGCCATAAATATGAACTTAACGTCTATGATGATGCGCTTTTTTTGTTCTGCGGCAACCGCAATGATCGTTTTAAAATGCTTTACTGGGATGGTGATGGCTTTCTGCTGCTCTATAAGCGTTTGGAAAATGGGAATTTAAGTTGGCCGCGGCATAAAAATGAAGTTCAACAACTTCGTTTAAGGCAACTACGCTGGCTCTTGGAAGGCTTAAAAATTGATCAACCTTGCGCCATTCCCTATGCTCGCAAAGGTCTATTTTAGACCCTGTTAACGATCTCCATAATTGCGACTTTTTTGGCAATTTTGTGCCTTTCTTCGTCAAAAAACCTGTCGGGTTTCTTACGATTTGTTCAAGCTTTGCTTGATTACAAATCGTTGGAACGGGGGCCTCGATTTAGCACCACTAAACCTACGTTTTTTTCCTAAAAATGCACAAAAATTTCTCGAAAAATTCATCAATAGAGAGATCGTTAACAGGCTCTTAGAAAAACGAACCGTTAATTTTATGTATAACAAGTCTCCTTTTCCGATATAATAAAAGTATCCCAAAAAAGAAAGTGGTGAAATTGGTGGATCTTTCAGAGATAACTAATTTAAATAATGAAGCTCTCATTAGCCTGATTCAAAAGATGCGTCAATCTTTTACTGAACAGCTAGGACGTGCCAATGAAGCCAGTTCTTTAAAGGATAAAACCATTGAATATCTAACCACCGAAATCCAACTTCTACGTGAACAGGTTACTTATCTTATTGAGAAACGCTTTGGTCGTTCTAAAGATACTTTGACTAACAATGTGGGTCAGCTGAGTTTGTTTGAGGATGAGGCGGAAATACCTGCTTTTGAAGAAGTCGCTCAAGAAATCACCGTTTCTAAACATAAGCGCAAAGTCAAAGGTAAAAAAGCTGAGCTTCTAGGCCAATTTCCTGAAATGTTTAAGGAGCTCACCCTTTCTCATAAGGAACGGACCTGCGAACATTGTGGTGAAAACATGGAAGAGATGGGTGTTAAAGAGATTCGTTCGCAAGTTAATTTTTTTCAAGCGCAATTAAGGGCTTTGGTTCAACGTCAACATGCATATAGTCAATCAACTTAAAAATCAAACTAGAAAGTTTAAGATAGCTTTACTGATTTCTTCAAATTCACAGCTATGTTTTTTAAGCCATTTTTTCATATTTGCCCAAAGATGTTCAATGGGGTTGAG
>JAIRWP010000038.1 GCA_031268845.1 Lactobacillales bacterium
TTCTTGTAGAATTCGTTTTCTGAGATCTAGTGATATTGGTTTGGGCATAAGATTACTTCCTTTGGTTTGTTTTTATAATATCTTAATATTTAATTAACCTTTTTGCAAAGTGCTATAACAGTCAGGGGCCGTTACCCGCTTTGTTTCAATCAAGATAGGCTGATACAACTTTGCATACAAATCAAGCGTACCAACTGCAAGCGCTCCTAACGTTTCTCCATGATAACCATCTGATAAACATAAAAATTTTGTCCTTTGCGTTTGCTCGATTTGTTGTTGATACTGAAAACTCATTTTCAATGCACATTCAACTGACGCTGAACCATTATCGCTAAAATGAAACTTTGTTAAACCCGCAGGCAAATATGGGATCAAATGCTCGCATAATTCAATTGCCCCGCGATGCGTAAAATTAGCAAAAATCACATGCTCCAGTCTATCTAACTGCTCCTTTATCTTTTGTGAAATTACTGGATTTGTATGACCCAGTAAATTACACCACCAGGAGCTAATAATATCTAAATAACGCTTACCCTTATCATCATACAGATATAAGCCTTCCCCGCGCTCAATCACAATCGAAGGCAAGCCTTCATAATCTTTCATCTGCGAGCATGGATGCCAAATATATTTCAAATCTTTCTCTTGTAAATTCATCTTTAAAATAAAGAAGCTAACCTGTTTTTTGAAATCATTAGCTCCTTTTGTCCTTTCGCAACGGTATCAATCACTTGAACTTTACTTAATTTCTTAATCATCTTTTTATTATCTTCACAAATCAAATCATTTTTTACAAAATTATTCATAATAATACCAGCAATTCTGATTTTTTGAATACGCGCATACTCCACCGTTAGCACCGTTGCATTAATACTTCCAAGCCTTGAATCGCAAACGATTAAAATAGGCAAATTAAGTTTATGAATCACATCTACCAACATTAATTGTTCATTATCATCACGAAGCGGGCAGATAATTCCGCCTACACCTTCTACAAATAAATAATCTGAATTCTCTTTAGCAAGTTGATAATCCTTTTTAATTTTCTCCAGCTCAATAGGAAGGTTTGCACGCTTGCTTGCCAAGTGAGGTGACAGCGCTTCTTTAAAAACAAAACTTACCAAATCATTAGGCTTCCTCTTTAAACCGCTTATTTGAATAACTTTTAGCGCATCCATCGCTATTAATTTTTCATTTATAAACTTTGCACCACTTAAAACGGGCTTATAATAATTTGCCTGCATTTTTTTCACTAAAAGTCCAGTTACATAAGTTTTGCCGACATCCGTTCCCGTTCCTGTTATAAACAAAGCTTCTCCCACATGAAACACCTCTATTAGCACTGATTTTGTGCTAATTTTTGCTAATTGTCAATGATTTTTAGCCATTTGATTAACAATTGTTTTGGAAAATTTGCTATTGACAACAGGTTATTTTATTTATAGACTAGCACTTAATAATTTAATAAATAAAAAATAGAGGTCGCAAGTTTTAAGACGTTTGTGGAGTGGACGCACATTGAAGCAAGCTTAGGAAAACTTGCCGAAGCTTATAAGTTAACGCTTAGTTTATAAGCTGGGGCAGTGGTTAAAAGCCATTGAACTGCCTTCGTGTAACGAAGGAGAGCTATTTAATTAGTCTTATCTAGCACCTCTTTTTTAAGAAAAGGGGTGTTTTTTATTTTTTATAGCAATTATAAATTATTTAGTTTACAAAAGGAGATATGAATGAATAAGTTACATGCCAGACTTAAAATTTTAATCTTTATTTTTCCGCTATTATTTGCTTTAAACTGTTTTTTCGGCACCAAAATACAAGCAAAGTCCGTTTTTCGTGTTGGTATGGAAGCAGGATATGCACCATTTAACTGGACTCAAGATAATAATAAAAATGGTGCAGTCGCCATTGATGGAGTCAAAAATCAGTATGCTAATGGATATGATGTGCATATCGCAAAAAGGCTAGCAAAAAAATTAAATCGTAAATTAGTAATTGTCAAAACTGTTTGGGACGGGTTAGTGCCGGCATTAAAGTCTGGAAAAATTGATGCAATTATTGCAGGAATGACTCCTACAAAAGAGCGACGTCAAGAAATTGATTTTTCAAGCAACAGCTACTATATATCTAGTTTAGTAATCGTCGTAAATAGTACGGGTAAATATACACAGGCAAAAAGACTTTCTGATTTTAAGGGAGCAAAAATTACTGCTCAGCAAGGGACATTTAATTATCAATTTATTAAACAAATCCCTGGAGTCAAAAGACAAACAGCTATGAGAGATTTTCCACAAATGCGTCAAGCAGTAGAATCAGGAATTGTCGATGGTTATGTTGCAGAGCGTCCAGAAGCCATGAGTGCAAAGCATGCAAATCACGCATTTAAAATGGTAACGTTTAATGAAGGTGAAGGTTTTAAAATCAATTCTGAAGATACTACCATTGCAGTCGGGATGCGTAAGGGTGACGCTAATTTAACAATAGTAAATGACAGTCTTCAAACTTGGACGAAAGCAAAGCAAAATAGTTTGATGGCAAAAATGATTAAGTTGCAGCCTGTAGATAAGGAAAGTGATCAAGAAACTTTCTTTTCACAAGTGATAACAATTGCCAAAAATAGTGCTCCGCAATTTATCCGCGGTGCAGGCTTAACTTTGTTTATTGCTTTAATTGGAACGTTAGTTGGCTTAGTTATTGGACTAGCAATTGGTGTTTTTCGCACCAAACCTAAGTCTAGTAATAAATTTATATATATTTTAGATCAACTAATAACATGGCTTTTATCCTTTTATATTGAAATTTTTCGTGGCACGCCAATGATTGTCCAGGCAATGGTTATTTATTATGGCACAGCACTAGCTTTTCATCTAAATTTAGATCGAACTTTTGCGGCATTATTTATTGTTTCGATTAACACAGGAGCTTATATGTCAGAGATTGTGCGCGGTGGCATCTTTGCTGTAGATAAAGGACAATTTGAAGCTGCGCAAGCTTTGGGAATGACCCATTCTCAAACAATGATGAAAATTGTTTTACCGCAAGCAATTCGCAATATTTTACCAGCAACAGGAAATGAGTTTGTAATTAATATTAAAGATACTTCTGTGTTAAATGTAATCTCAGTTGTTGAACTTTATTTTGCTGGCAACACTGTGGCAACACAAAACTTTCAATATTTCCAAACATTTACAATTATTGCGGTCATTTACTTTGTAATGACTTTTACAATAACTCGGATATTACGCTTGATCGAGAAAAAAATGGACGGACAGACGAATTATTTGCCATATGCTAACCAGATGCAAGTAGAGGATGCCTCTGATAGTCATTACAGCTTAAAAGGAAGAATTTAAAATGAGCATTTTAGAAATTAAACATTTGCAAAAAGCTTTTGGACAAAATTTAGTATTGAAGGATATTTCTTTAAACGTTAAAGCTGGTGAAGTCATTTCCATGATTGGCTCATCTGGTTCTGGAAAATCAACTTTTTTGCGCTCGATTAATTTACTAGAAGAGCCTACAGGTGGAGAAATTTTATTTAAAGGCGAAAATGTTTTAGCTAAAGGCTATGATTTGCCAAAATACCGCACACATCTAGGCATGGTTTTTCAAAATTTTAATTTATTTGAAAATAAAAATGTTTTAGCAAATGTAATGATCGCCCAAACAACAGTTTTAAAACGTAATGTAGCATCAGCTCGCATTGAAGCTATAAAAAATCTTCAAAAAGTGGGCATGGACCGCTTTTTAGATGCAAAACCAACTCAACTCTCCGGTGGACAAAAACAAAGAGTAGCTATTGCACGCGCACTGTCGATGAATCCAGATGTTTTGCTCTTTGATGAACCAACATCAGCACTTGATCCAGAAATGGTAGGTGAAGTGTTAATCACAATGAAAGATTTAGCAAAATCAGGTCTTACGATGATGATTGTAACCCACGAAATGGCTTTTGCTCGTGAAGTAAGTGACCTGGTGATTTTTATGGATAAAGGGGTCATTATTGAACAAGGCCCTCCAGAAGAAATCTTTGGCAAACCAAAAGAAGAACGAACGAAAAAGTTTTTACAACGATATTTAAAATAAGCTGCAATGCTGCCCTAAAAAATTAGGAGATTGTAAACTAAACTGTGTAAGTGAGTGATTCTAGATAATGTCACTGCACAATTTACTTGACACCCTTGTACTCATTGCTTAATCTCATATTTTAAAATTATTTTAAAATTTTTCGTTGAACTACTTTCACTATTTCTACAGTTAAAATCATCGAAAACGAAGCCGCTAAAACCATCCCCCACTGATAAAGATCTAAATGAGAGACATGAAAAATTTTATTAAAACTTGGAACAATAATGGTCACTGCTAAAAGCAAAAATGAGATTAAAATGGACCAATTAAATATCTTAGAACGAAAAGCTCCCACGCTCAAAATAGATTGATAGACAGATTTAACATTAAAAGCATGGAACAGTTGAATCAACCCCAAGGTAGCAAAAGCCATGGTCAATGCATCTGTATGCTGCAATTGCTCAATAGCTGCTGCATGCGTTAGTGTCCCTGCTGTCTCACCTATGTTCTTTAACGCTAAAAGCGCTTCCAGGTAGCTAAAATTTGCCAAGGTATGCGCAGGAAACCATAAGGCTGCTCCGTAAACGCCTAAAGTAAGTAAGCCCTGCAAAACTCCTTGATAAATGACAGAACTTAAGACACCTCCTGAAAAAAAACTTGCCGCACGCCCTCTAGGCCTTTGTTTCATTACTCCAGATTCTGCTCTCTCGACTCCTAAAGCTATTGCTGGAAAAGTATCCGTTACCAAATTAATCCATAGCAAATGAACTGGCATCAGCACCCCCCAGCCAAAGAGCGTTGCCAAAAAAATCGTTAATACTTCTGCAGTATTGGCCGAAAGTAAGTACTGAATTGTTTTCTGGATATTAGCAAAAATCTTGCGTCCTTCTTCAACCGCAACAATGATTGTAGCAAAATTATCATCAGCTAATACCATATCTGAAGCACTCTTGGCAACTTCTGTTCCAGTAATGCCCATGCCAATCCCAATATCAGCCGTTTTCAAAGCTGGTGCATCATTAACCCCATCTCCTGTCATCGCCACAACCTTACCCGCCTGCTGCCAAGCTTTAACAATTCGCACTTTATGCTCGGGTGAAACTCTGGCGTAAACAGCATACTGCTTCACCTGTTTTTGAAATTTCTCATCAGTTAGCTCATTTAGTTCAGCACCCGTTAAAACTGCATGTTTTGCTGAATTTTTATCCAAAATACCTAAGCGCCAAGCAATCGCTTCTGCAGTATCTTGATGATCTCCTGTAATCATAATTGGTCGAATACCAGCAATCTTAGCAATCCTCACTGCTTTTGCCACTTCTTTTCGCTCAGGATCAATCATTCCCACCAAACCCGCAAAAATCAGCTTACTTTCAAGAGTATCCGTTTTCAGTTCTGGAATTTTGGCAACAATCTTATAACCAAAAGCTAATACTCGCAAAGCCTGCTTTGCTAAAGTGTGATTAATACTTGCAATCTGTTTATGATCATTTTCTGTAAAAGCTGATACTTCTTCATTTACCAATTTTGTCGCTACGCGCTTAATTAATTGATCAGGTGCACCTTTAACAGCAACTAAAAAATTTCCATCAGCTAATTTATGAACTGTTGACATTAATTTTCGTCCAGAATCAAACGGCAATTCCGCAACTCGAGGTTCTGCTTTTAAAGATGCTTGAAAATTATACTGATGATCAATTCCAAATTGAATCAAAGCCGTCTCAGTTGGATCACCAATTAAAGCACCATCTTGACCAAACTTGGTATCATTTGCATAATTCATTACTTTAAGAGTCATATCATTAAGATCAATCGCATCATCTGCTGCCTTCAGCACTTCATTGGTGTAAATTTTCTCCACTGTCATCTGATTCATTGTAAGCGTCCCCGTTTTATCAGATGCAATAATTTCTGTTGAACCAAGCGTTTCGACTGCTGGAAGCTTACGCACAATGGAATTGCGCTTTGCTAAAACTTGCGTTCCCAGCGCTAAAATAATTGTAACAATTGCTGGTAAGCCTTCAGGAATCGCTGCTACGGCTAACGCTACCGAAGTCATCAATCCTTCTAAAATTTCTCCACCTCGCAAAAAGTAAACTAAGAAAGTTACAGCGGCGATTAATAAAATGGCAACGGTTAAAACTTTCGAAAGTCGATTAAGATTTTGTTTCAATGGTGTCTGAGTTTCATCTGCATTTGCTAGCATACTTGCAATTTTTCCAACTTCGGTATTCATCCCTGTTGCGACGACCACGCCGGCTGCGCGTCCATAAGTCACATTGGCATTTTGAAAGGCCATATTCACTCGATCGCCAATTCCTGCATCCTTTTCAATCTTTTGATTAATATCTTTTTCTACTGGAGCTGATTCTCCAGTTAATGCTGCTTCTTCAATCTTTAAACTTGCAGCTTCAAACAAGCGTATATCTGCTGGCACAACATCTCCTGCCTCTAAAAGGACAACATCCCCTGGTACCAACTTTTCAGAACTAACTTCTTCTATACTGCCATCTCGACGTACTCGTGCTAAAGGAGTTGCCATAGATTTTAAAGCATCAATTGCCGCTTCTGCTTTACTCTCCTGAAGCACGCCAAAAACAGCATTAATCAGCACTACAACTAAAATAATGATGGCATCACTAATATCTTCTCCGCCGTTAATTGCAACCGAAAGAAACGCTGCTATCAACAAAATAATGATCATTAAATCTTTAAACTGATCCAAAAATTTTACGATAATTGAACGTTTTTTACCTTTATCTAAAGCATTTAAACCATACTCTTTCAAGCGTTTATCAGCTTCATCATCACTTAATCCCTGATCGGAAGAATCCATTCTCATAAAAACGTCATCTACACTTTGAGTGTAAAAAGCTTCATGCAACTGACTTTTCTTCTTAATTACTTCAGACATCAACTTCCTCCAGTACTTGAATACTAACTTTTTTAATTATTTTTGATTATAGCAACTTCAAGCATAACTATCCTTAAATAGCCATTTCAGTTGATAATTTTCTTACTTTTTGTTCTAGTTGACTTATTTTTAACTGTGCTTCTTTTTCATTGTTTGCTGCAGTTGCTAAATAAAATTTAATTTTGGGCTCTGTACCAGACGGTCTTACTGCAAGCCATGAACCGTCTTCTAAAAGATACTTCAGGACATTTGAAGGTGATGTTGTAAGTTTTGATATTTTACCATCACTTGTTGTTGCCGTTTGTTTTTTAAAATCCTCCACCACAGATACAGCAATGCTGCCAAAAGTTTTAGGTGCTTTACTACGGAATTTTTCCATCAATGATTTGATCTTCTCTGCTCCATCAATCCCGTTCATTGTAATAGATATTGTTTTTTCCAGATAATAACCGTATTCCTTAAAAATATCCTGCAATCCATCATATAAAGTTTTGCCTTGCTTTTTATAAAAAGCGGCCACTTCTGCTGTTAACAATAACGCTTGAATAGCATCCTTATCACGAACAAAAGGTTTTACTAAATAGCCATAAGATTCTTCAAAACCAAATAAATACTTATATGAATTTGTATTTTCAAACTCATGAATTTTCTCAGCAATAAACTTAAAACCAGTTAAAACATTAAATACAGTCACTTTATAAGACTTAGCAATTTTTGTTACCAATTCTGTTGAAACAATCGATTTTAAAATAGCTGCTTGTTCTGGTAGTGTGCCTTTTTGTTTATGTGCTTCTAAAATGTATTTAGTTAAAATCACCCCGATTTGATTTCCAGTCAAAACTTGATAATTGCCATTTGGCATGCGCACTGCCACACCTAAACGATCAGCGTCCGGATCAGTTGCCACCAAAACATCGGCATTAACTTTTTCGCCTAAATTAATCGCTAACTCAAACGCCGATTCCTCTTCTGGATTTGGCGATTTCACTGTCGAAAAATTGCCATCAGAAATTGCTTGCTCCTCTACAATCGAAACGGAAGTAAAACCTGCTTGTATCAATGCACGTCGCCCCATCATCTCTCCTGTTCCATGAAGAGGCGTATAAACTAACTTCAAATCTTTGCCAACTTGATCAACAAGATTTTGATCAAGAGTTACTTCTTTGACTAATTCAAGATATTTATTATCCAGTTCAACGCCTATAATTTTAATCAAACCCTGCTCTTTAGCTTCCCTTTCATCCGCAACAGAAATCTTTAAAGGATTTTTAATTGCTCGAACATACTTTGTCAGATTATTAGCATCATACGGTGGCATCTGCCCACCATCTTCTCCATAAACTTTATAACCATTGTATTTAGCCGGATTGTGCGAGGCTGTAATCATAATTCCAGCAGCCGCTTTTAATTCACGTACGGTAAAAGATAGTTCTGGCGTTGGTCGCAGACTTTCAAAAACAAATGAAGGAATATTGTGATTTGCTAAAACTTTGGCTGCTTCCATAGCAAATTCCGGTGAAAAATGACGAGAATCATAGGCAATAGCTACACCTTGCTTCTTTTGCTCACCTTTAGAGTTCAATAAACACGCTAATCCTTCTGTTGCTTGGCGCACCGTATAAATATTCATTCGGTTAATTCCCACACCTAAAACGCCACGCATGCCAGCAGTTCCAAACTCTAGCGGTGTGTAAAAAGCATCTTTTAAAGCTTTTTCATTGTTTTTTAATAAATTCAATTCTTTTTTTAATGATTTTTCTAATGTGGCCTCTTCAGACCAAATTAAATAAGTATCCTGCCAAGACATATATTAAAGTCTCCTCTCACATTATAATTTATCTAATGCATTTTTTTGCTCTTCATCAACGATATGCGTATACAGATCAGTAACCTGTGTTGAAGCATGTCCTAATTGGTGACTGACTAAAACTTGTGAGTTTGTTTCTGCGTAAAGTCTCGTTGCTAGAGTGTGTCGCAATTTATGTGGGGAGACTTTGATTTTAAAAGCTTTGGAGTACTTACCAACCATTTTTTCAACAGAAGAAGCATCAATACGATTAGCTTGACCTTTATAGGAAGTTAAAAATAAAGCTTTATCTAATTTTTCAGCCTTGTATCTAGTTTTTCGTACAACAAGATACTGCTCTAAGTAAGGAATAACGAAGCTAGCGATATTAACTGAATCGCGTTTTCCACCTTTGCGAAACACTTCTACTCTTTGTGTGCGCAAATGAAGATCATCCATATCAATATTGATACACTCTGAAAGACGAATGCCAGAACCAAGGATAAGCGCAATAATGGCTAGGTCGCGCTCTTTATTTTTAGTGAAAAAAACTTTTGCACGAGGTGATGACTTTTCCTCATATTCATTATCGATAAATTCAAGAAATGCATTTGTTTCATCACCCAAAAAAAGTTTGGGTTTGATATTTTCTGCGCGAGCTGCTAGGGTTTCGCGTTTTTTATGTGTTTGGATTTTTTTCATAACATTGCGATGAAAGTAAGGTTCACCATCCTCATTTTCAACTTCTTCAGTTAAATATTTAAAAAGTGACGACAAGGCAGAGATTGTCCTATTGATGGTAGCTTGCGCTAAGCCGCGATTAGCTGACTTAGAGTTTTGTATCGGACGTTCCATAAGCATGTTAATATAAAGTTCGAGATCTTTCTTTTTTAAATCTTCTAAAATTTTCAAGGGGATGTCTTTGATAAAAGAAACGTTGACAATTTTTGCATCGATTAACCAAGCAAAAAAACGTTGATATTCTTTTAGATACTCAAACAAAGTGGTAAAAGAATAAGGAACAATTAACTTTGATTGGTAATAATCTAGTACATACCATGGCATTTTGGCTTTTAATGTTTCAATATGTGCTAATAAGTTTTCGCGTTTCATATTATCTTCCTCAATTTTTAGCTTATTGACTGCATTTAAATAATAATTGAAAAAATTAAAGTTTCAAAGTCAGAAAAGCAATAACGAGTCATTAATGCCTGACTTCTACTTTTTACGATTCAGAATGATCTTTTTTAAATCTAAAATTAAAGATCTATTAGATTTAATTGAAACATTTATTGCCCCAAAATGGGTGATTATTCCAAAGTAATCTACTCACTTATCACCGCTTCTAAGATGGCCATTCTGGCATAGACACCATTTATCATTTGTTCCACAATCCGTGATTTAGCAGATTCCACTAAAGCATCCGCAATTTCCACATCACGATTAACTGGTGCTGGATGCATAATAATGGCATGTTTTTTTAAACGCTCAGCTCGCTTTTTTGTTAAACCATAAAGTCGATGATAGTCTGCCTTGGAAAAACTTTGACTACCATCGTGGCGCTCATGCTGAACACGCAACATTATCAATATATCAATTTTTCCAACTAACTCATCTAGCGGAAGATACTCCCCGTATGCATCAAATTCTTGATCATACCATTCAGCTGGTCCAGAAAAGAAAAGTTTTGCTCCAAATCGTTTTAACATTTGCATATTGCTGCGAGCTACACGTGAATGCACAAGATCACCCACAATTGCGACCTTCAAGCCAGCAAATTCTCCAAACTCTTCTTGAATCGTCATTAAATCCAGTAAACACTGCGAAGGATGCTGACCACTTCCATCACCACCATTTATCACATGACATTTAATTGTCGAGCTTTGAATTAACTCTTTCCAGTAGCGCTCTACACCTGATCTGATAACCATTATATCAACTCCAAGCGCAGACAAAGTTAGCGCTGTATCGTACAAGGTCTCCCCTTTTTGCAATGAACTAGTCTGTGCATCAAACTCCAGTACGTCCATCCCTAATTTACGCTCGGCAATATAAAAACTATTATGTGTTCGTGTGCTGTTTTCAAAAAAAAGATTTGCCGTAAAAATTTGCTTTTTAGGTGGTTGCCATTTAATTCCTTGTTTAAATGCAAAGGCTCGCTTTAATAGCAATAATACTTGCTCATTACTTAAATCTTCTACGCTAACAAAATGCTCAATTTGCGCAATTGATGCCATTTTTGATCTCCTTCATTTTATGATGATTTCTGGATATTAAAAAACCGTGAAGTTTACTTTAAACTTCACAGTTTAGTTTACACTTATGTTAAAAAACTAAGCAAATTTTATTTTTTATTGAGAACCTTAGAATCTCTATTTATAAAAGTGGTTTTTAGTGGTAGAAAGTGGTGATATGTGGTAGGATATTGTCGTGAAATAATTTGCGCATCATTATTAACGACAAAATGGTAGGTGAGTTGCTTTGTTTATGGGTGAGTTTCAACATAATATTGATATTAAAGGGCGACTTATTATCCCAGTTCGTTTTCGTGAGCAGATCGGCGAGAAGTTTGTCATCACTAAAGGTTTGGACCATTGTTTATCGGGTTATTCTTTGAGTGAGTGGGAAAAGTTAACAGAAAAGATTTCAAAACTTCCTTCCGCTAATCCCAAGGCGCGTCAGCTGCAAAGGTTTTATTTTGCTTCGGCTAGTCCCAGTGAATTTGATAAACAAGGTCGCGTTAACATTCCACCAGCTTTACGTGAGTGGGGGAATTTACAAAAAAACTGTGTTATTGTGGGCAATCCTAGTCATATTGAAATCTGGGATGAAGAACGATGGACGCAAATGAACGCTGCCACAGAAGAAAATATTGAAGAAATTTCTGCGGCAATGGAAGAGTTTGGTTTTTGATTTAACAGGCTCTAAGAAGTTACGAAAGTGGTCGTGCTATGGATAATGATTTTCATCATTATACAGTGATGTTAAAAGAAACAGTAGATGGATTGAATATCAAACTGAATGGAGTTTATGTGGACTGCACTTTAGGCAGAGCTGGACATAGCGCGTATCTTTTATCAAAGTTAAATGCACAAGGCCATCTTTATGTTTTTGATCAGGATGAAACAGCGATTGAATACGCCAAAAAGCGTTTAGCATCATTTGTTAATAAAGGCATGACTACTTTTATAAAGTCAAATTTTCGTAACTTAAAAGTAACATTGAGTAATTATGATATTAATCAAGTGGATGGTTTGCTCTATGATTTAGGTGTTTCATCTCCACAGCTTGATCAAGCGGAACGCGGCTTTAGTTATCATCAAGATGCACCACTTGATATGCGAATGGATTTAAAGGCCCAAAGGTCAGCTTATGATGTTGTAAATTCATATACTTATAATGATTTGATAAAAATTTTTTACCGCTATGGTGAAGAGAAGTTTTCTAAACAAATTGCACGACAAATTGAGCAAGCGCGAGCTATCAAACCGATTAAAACTACCGCTGAGCTAGTTGAGTTAATAAAAAAAGGCATTCCGGCAGCTGCTAGAAGGCATGGTGGTCATCCAGCAAAGCGAATTTTTCAAGCAATTCGCATTGAAGTAAATGATGAGTTAAGTGCTGTAGAAGATTCTTTAGAGCAAGCCATTGAGTTGTTAAATGTTGGTGGACGGATTAGCGTTATTACTTTTCATTCATTGGAAGATAGAATTGTCAAAACGATCTTTAAAAAGCATAGCACTGTAGATGATTTGCCACCAGGTTTACCAATAATTCCCGTGGAAAATCAGTCTATTTTAAAGCTTGTAAATCGCAAACCAATTGTGGCTTCTGAAGAGGAGTTAAAAGAAAACAATCGCTCTCGTTCAGCAAAGTTAAGAATAGCTGAGCGTGTAAAAAAATAGGAAGGAGGAGATGAAATGGCTGAATTTGATCAATATGTGGCAGTTAATAACTACGATTATGATGAACATTCAAAAGAGACTGTCAATGACGAATTGATTGAAGTCGTGGATTCTCAACTTCCCAAAAGAAAATTATTGAAAATTTCAAGGATTGAAAAGATTGTTTATCTAACCATTACGCTGGTAGCAGTTATTTTTGCTTTTGCAATTATTTATTCCATTACAACGGTGCAGACAATCAATAATAAAAATGCTATTACCAAAGCTGAAAATGATAAGATTAAAGAGTCCATTGATGAGCTGCAGCAAAAGGTAAGTGAGCTGTTACGTGCAGATCGAGTGAAGAAAATTGCCAAAAAGAAAGGGCTTTCTGATAATAGCAGTAATTCAGCAAAAGAAGAGCAGAAAGATTAGATAAAAATGAAGTTGTTTAACAAAATAAAGGCAAGGAACTTGCGCCTAGCAGATAATCGAAAACGGGTGGGAAAAATGTTATTTTATACAACCCTCGTTTTTTTTGTTATCTGTGCTTACAAGATCACTAAGATTACAATAACTGGCAAAATTGGCGATACTTCTTTAAAAGAAAAAACACAAGAGTTATATGGAGGACGTCGTGTTATTAAAGCTAGGCGAGGTCTGATTTATGATCGCAATGGCAAACCCATTGTGGAGAATGTTGTTTCTTATTCGGTTAAGGCAGTTCTTTCAAAAAGTTTTGTTAAGGGTAATAAAAAGCTTTATGCGCAAGAAAAAGATTTTTATAAGTTGGCCGGTATTTTAAATAAATATTGCGGCATCAAAAAAGGTGAAGCTATTAAAAATATGGAGAAAGGAGCAGAAAAAGGACTTTATCAAGTTGAATTTGGAGCTAAGGGGCGAGGCTTAACATTAAATAGTCGGCAAAAGATTCAACAAGAGCTTGATAAGCAAAATTTAGTAGGCCTATTGTTTGATGAACATGCGAGTCGTCAATATCCAAATGGCGAGTTTGCTTCACATTTGATTGGTTATACCAAATCAGATGAAAAAGAAGAAAATAAAATTTTTGGTGCATTTGGTTTGGAAAAAGCTTATGAAAATGTGCTAGCTGGAGAAGATGGAGAAGCCGTCTATGAGAAAAATTTAAATGGCAATATCGTTCCAGGAACGGAAGTTGTCAAAAAAAGACCAGCAAATGGAAAAGATATTTATACCACTCTTGATTTGCGTCTGCAAAATCGTTTAGAAACATTAATGGATAAAGTGCAAAATGAGCAAAAACCAGAAAATATGACCGCTATTTTGATGGCAGCAAAAACGGGTGAAGTTTTAGCAATATCACAACGCCCGTCTTTTAATCCTGATACAAAGCAAGGGTTAGCTGATAAAAAAATGGATTGGAAAAATATTCCTTTTCAGGATAATTATGAACCAGGTTCAACGATGAAGGTTATTACAGCAGCTATTGCCCAAAATGAAGGGAAATTTCATCCAAATGATACTTATCCAGCAGGATCTCGAAAAATCTATGATACAGAGATTGGAGACTGGGATTATAACGATGGAAGAGTGGGGATTCATTCAAAGACTTTTCTTCAAGGTTTAGCCGCTTCTAGTAATGTTGGGATGACTTATTTAGAGGATAAAATCGGGGATAAATTATTTCATTTATATCAAGAACGTTTTGGTTTTGGGCAGTTTTTGGATAATGGTATTGCTCAAGAGTCTTATGGAATTTTGCCTGATGTTAAGAATCCAGTTGATATGACGATGTCTTCTTATGGTCAAGGGATCAGTGTGACGGGAATGCAGATGATGCGAGCGTTTAGTGCTGTGAGCAATGCTGGGGCGATGCTAGAGCCACATGTTATCTCAAAAATTGTCAATCCCAATACTGAAAGAAAAGTTGAAAAGGAGATTGTAGGGCATCCAATTACTAAGGAAACAGCGCAAAAAACATGCGAGTATTTAACGCAAGTGGTTAAAGATCACAAATGGGGAGTTGGCTATAGTCAGACTTTAAATAGAGAACTATATGTTGTTCCAGGATATAATCTTTCTCCAAAGACTGGAACGGCTCAAATTGCTCTTCCTAATGGTGGAGGGTATATCGAGAATAGATATTTGCACTCCATTGCGATTATTGCGCCAACAGAAGATCCTCAGTTTATTTTATATGTCACCATTAAGCTTCCAGGGGATCCTAATGATGTAAAAATGATGTCTAAAATTACCAATCCTTTATTAAAACAAGCATTAGAGGCAGGAATCACAGAGCCAAAAGAAGATAAAAAAATTAAAGCAACAAAAAAAGTGAAAGTGGCAAATTATAAAGGCAAAAGTCCACGAGATGCTGAAAATGAAGCCAGACATGATGTATTGCAGCCAGTATTAGTTGGTGACGGAACAATTGTGAAAGAACAATCTATTGCAGTCAAAACAAAGATTGAGCCTAATACCAGAATTATTTTTCGTGCTAATGGCGAAATGAAGATGCCTGATATTTTTGAATGGACGAAAAAAGATGTCAATACTTTAGCACGCATGATGAAGATTACTATTAAGTATTCAGGCAAAGGGGACGTTGTCGCTTCACAAAGCGTGGGATCATATCTTGAGATTAAAGAAGGGGATCAAGTTAAAGTAAAATTGAAAAAGTTAAAACGAGAGTGAAAAGATCATGTTAGAAAAGTATATTTTGCCTTTTGTAGTCAGTTTTTTATTAGTTATATATGTAATGCCACGGTTTATTAAGTATTTTCAAATGAAGAAGTTAGGGCAGCCCACATTAGAAGATGTTAAGCAGCATGCTAAAAAGCTAGGAACGCCTACTATGGGTGGGGTTATTTTTTTAGCGGCAGCTGCTTTAACGGCAACTGTCAGTGTTTTTTGGCTGAACTTGTTGACCATAAAATTTTTAGCTGTTTTGTTTGTTTTGCTTTTATACGGCTTGCTGGGTTTTTTAGATGATTTTTTTAAAGTTTTCCGTAAACAAAATGAGGGTTTAAAACCAAGGCAAAAATTTTGCGGCCAGATTTTAGGTGGGATTGTTTTTTTCTTGTTTTTATTACATGAAGGATTGTCGCTGCAGTTGAATTTATTTGGTCTAGCTAATGTTAATTTAGGTTGGTTTTATCTTGCTTTTGTAATTTTTTGGCTAGTGGGCTTTTCTAATGCAGTTAACTTAACAGATGGCATTGATGGTTTGGTTGCCATTTTAGCCAGCATTTCGCTTATGACCTACGGTGTGCTGGCTTGGGTAGAAAAACAGTATGATTTGCTAGTGTTAATTGTGGCATTAATTGGTGCGCTGCTAGGCTTTTTTATCTTTAATAAAAAGCCTGCGAAAATTTTTATGGGCGACGTCGGCTCTCTTACATTAGGCGCGGTGCTGGCCGCCATTTCGATTCAGTTGCATCAGGAGTGGACGCTGCTGGTAGTCGGGATCGTTTATGTTTTTGAGACATTATCAGTTATGTTGCAAGTAACTTATTTTAAGTTAACTGGCGGGAAACGAATTTTTCGGATGACGCCGATTCATCATCATTTTGAGTTAGGTGGTTTTAGTGGTTGCGGCAAACCATGGAGTGAGTGGCAAGTTGATCTTTTATTTTGGTTAATTGGATTAATTGGTGCGGTAGGAATACTTTGCTATATATTGTTTTAGAAATGTGATACGTTTTTTGTAGTATGAAAATAACAATTTTACCCAAACGTTGTATCGCTTGCGGACTTTGTCAAATTTATGCACCAAAAATCTTTGATTACTATGACAATGGAGTCGTTAAATTTATTGCTACATCAAAAGAGCAATTAAATATTCAAAAAGAAGATCTGCCTAGTGTTGTAAATGCATCTTATAAATGCCCCGCAAATGCGATTATTTTTGAAAACTGAAAGTTTGTTGTAGCACTTTACCTAAAATTTCAAACAGTGTTATAGTAAGTTTATATAAGTTGGAAAAGATGCTTGGACGAGCTTTGTGT
>JAIRWP010000020.1 GCA_031268845.1 Lactobacillales bacterium
GCGCTTCTTCATAAGTATGTCCCTTTGCGAGGTATTTTAAGACCATTTCTCGCGTGTCTTTAGAATATGCCATTGTTTAATTATACTACAGATTGTTTTAAATCGGAACAGCTATAACATCAAGTATGTATCCAACAATAAAAGCTCAAAGTTTGGTAAAATCAATATCAAAGAGAAAAAGAAAGATAAAAGCAGGAGATATTATTGTTTTTCGCCAAATATATGGTCAATCGATCATGGTTCACAGGTGTATGTTTATTATAACGTTAAAGAAAAAAATATATATAACAAAAGCTGATTCTTCATTTTTATTTGATCAACCCGTTTCAGAAGAAAGAGTTTATGGAATCGTTGAATTTAATAAGCTAAACTTATTTGACTTCTTTTTTAGACGATTGCAGTATCTTTTATTACCTATAGATATTTTGTTTACCATAGTTATTAGGTCATTTTTCTTTTTTAGAAGTATAATAAAAGCGCAATTTAAAAATACTAAAAATTAGGAGAAGATTAATGAGTGAAATTATTGCATCAGCAAAAAAAATAACCAAGATATATAAAAATCATAAAGTTCTTGATAATGTAGATATTGTTATTAAATCAAAACAGATCCATGGATTAATCGGACGCAATGGTGCAGGTAAAACTACTATAATGAAGATATTAAGCGGTCTAGTTTTTCCAACTCAAGGAGAATTAGAGCTTTTTTCAAAACACAAAAAAGACCTTAATGCTGTTCTTAAACAAGTGGAAGTTCTGATCGAACATCCAGGCCTATTCCTTGAAATGTCTGCTTATGAAAATTTAAAGGCTAAGTGTTTAAGTGTTGGTTGTTTTTCAAAGCAATATGTATATGACTTATTGAAATTAGTAGGAATAAAGTTAAGTGACAGCAAAAAAACTATCAAAAATTTTTCCCTGGGAATGAAACAAAGACTAGGAATAGCTATAGCTTTGGTTGGTAAACCTAAGTTACTCATCTTAGATGAGCCAATGAATGGTCTTGATCCACAAGGTTTTAGAGAAATTAGTGATACTTTAGTTAAACTAAATAAAGAAAAAAATATTACTATTTTGATTTCTAGTCATATTTTAGAAAAATTAGCAAATATTGCTACATATTTTACTATAATTGATAATGGTAAGGTGATTGCTTCATTCAGTAAAAAAGAATTAAATGAAAAACTCGGTGAAACTTTGGAGTTAACTGTCAATGATTCCCAAAAAGCAAGTGAAGTTCTTGAAAAAAATTATAAAAACATCCGAATAGAAATTGTCAGCAACAATATTTTACACGTAAAACTTGAAAATATAAATAAAGAAGATGTATTAATGAAATTATCAGAAATGCAGATAAAAGTTCAACATTATTATCAAAAAGATATAAGCTTAGAGGAATATTTTTTAAAATTAACGAGTGTGGAGGCAAAAAATGCTTAATATCTTAAAATATGATTTGTATAGGATAACAAAAGCAAAAGTAACTAAAATAACTCTTTTGCTAGTGGCTTTATTTGCTATTATGAGAGTTTTCGGTTTACAGTCTAATATTAATCAAGCAAGAGAATATCGTAATGAACCCAAAATTTATAAAAATTTTATTAAAAGCAGTAAAAATAATATATATGATATAAGTATTACTATGGATTATGATGAAGATATTTTGGCTGAAAAAAGAAAAGCTACTATAACAGATCTTTTTTTTTCAGATATTCAAAGTAGAATGATGTTGATGTTCCTTACCATCTTTGTTGCTTTTTTTGTAGGAAGTGAATGGATAAGCGGCTTTATTAAAAATATATCACGTAGGTTAAAAGATAGGGGATTACTAGTGATTTCTAAAGCAGTATCTGTGGGAGGATTTTTATTTGCCATATTTTTAACGTACTATATCATATCTGGAATTTTTTGTTATTTTGTTTTCGGATATTGCCAATTAGGAATTAATTTTACTAATTTAGCACAATTGTTAATTCAATACTTGCTTCATTTTTCGTTTGGAATTTTTATTATGTGGATAACCTATTTGGTTAAAAGTATGGCCATAAGTATTGCTATTGGGGCGATGCTGACCATGAATGTACTGGCCTTATTTTATTCTAAGATAGATTTTTTAATAAAAAAAGTATTTAATCATTTTACGACGATCATGGAATATACACTTACAGGAAATATTGCTTTTTTGAATATTTCCGCACCTTTTCATGTTTACTTGCGCGCTTTGTTAGTTAGTGTATTTTTCTTTGGATTTTTTCTATATTTAAGCTACCTTTTTGTTAAAAAAAATGAAATTTAATTGTAAAAACCTGTTAACTTGTCTCCATACTTGCGATTTTTTTTGGCAATTTTTTGCTTTTGTAAGAAATTTTGAAAATAAAATTTCTTTTGTCCATTGCCTAGAAGCCTTATCTTTAGCGTCAAAAAGTCTCGATTTAGTACAACTAAATCTGCGTTTCCGGTGAAAGAAAACTCATACTTTGTTTTTTTTATTTGTTACCTAAAGATGCGTTTTTAGCCTCAAATTATGAAAAAATGCCTCAAAAAAACCTGGCAGGTTTACAATTTGCCAGAAGAGTTTATTAAAAATATTTTGAAAGATGTTGGAAATTATTCTCGAGTGTAAAAAGAGGAGTTTTTATGGCTTATCAATTAAGTGGAGTTACGATTCGAACAGAGAATACAGCTGAGGGAATGAAAAAAATAAGTGAACTTTGGGAAGAGATCAATACAGGAAAATTACCGCTTTTATTTGATAATCAGCACGTTTTTCAGCCAGGAATTTCCCCTGTTTCTAGGTATAGTAACTATGAAAATGATGAAAACGGTGCATATGACTTAAGCATTATTGGCGTAAGGGCAGATTTTTTTCAACAGTTAGAACAAGAAGTAGCAAAAGGCAATTACAAAAAATATGATGAAAGCGATGAAAATGGCGATGTTGCTTCTTGCGCGAAAAAAGCATGGGAAAAAGTTTGGCAGGATAGCCAAACCGGTGTGATCAAACGAGCGTTTACGGTTGATTATGAAAGCAGTGTCCCTGTAGAGTACACAAAAGATGGCAAAGCGCATTGTTATCTGTATATCGCGCAACAAGTTTAATTTACGATACTAAAAAGTAGATCTCGTATAAATATTTGGAGGAGATATATGACTGGAAAGAAGCATTGCTTGTTCATTATTTTTGGTGCAACAGGGGATCTAGCAAAGCGAAAGCTATATCCATCACTTTTTCGTTTATATAAAAAAAAAGAGTTGCATAAATACTTTGCTGTTATTGGAACTGCTCGTAGACCTTGGACGAATGATTTTTATCGTCAAGTTGTTATTGAATCCATTTCAGGACTGGTTGAAAATGAAGGACAAGCAGCTCATTTTGCTAGTCATTTTTACTATCAATCTCATGATGTAGGAGACACTGAGCATTATATTACCTTAAAAAAGTTAGGTGAAAAATTAAAAGAAACTTATCAGACTAACGATAATCAAATTTTTTACTTAGCTATGGCGCCACAATTTTTTGGGCGCATTGTGAGTCACTTAAAGTCGCAGCATATTCTGACTGAAAAAGGCTTTGAACGTTTGATTATTGAAAAACCTTTTGGTTCAAATCTTAAAACAGCTACTGCTTTAAATAAAGAGATCACTGAAAGTTTTCCGGAAAAAGATATTTTTCGTATTGATCATTACTTAGGCAAAGAGATGATTCAAAATATTTCGGCTGTGCGTTTTGGCAATCTTGTTTTTGAAGCGCTGTGGAATAAGGAATATATTAGCAATGTACAAATTACTTTTGCAGAGAGTATCGGTGTAGAAAATCGTACAGAGTATTATGAAAATAGCGGCGCTTTAAGGGATATGGTGCAAAATCACATCTTGCAGGTCATCTCTCTTTTAGCCATGGAAGCACCGAAATGTTTTGAAGAAAAAGAAATTCGCCAAGAAAAAGTAAAAGCATTGAAAGCTATTCGTCAGTATTCTGAAAAAGAAGCATTGAAAAATTTTATTCCTGGGCAATATATTGCAGGAGATTTTGATGGTAAGCATTTTTTAGGCTATCGTGAGGAGAGTGGCGTTGCAGAGAGTTCTACAATCGAAACTTTTGTTGCGGGAAAATTTTTTATCGATAATAAGCGTTGGTGGGGAGTGCCTTTTTATGTGCGTACGGGAAAACGTCTTACAGAAAAGGGAACACGAATTAATATTATTTTTAAGAAAGTGCCGGAGAATTTATTTAATGAACAAAATAATCGCATAGCTTTGCCTAATGTTTTAACCATCTATATTCAACCAACCGAAGGATTTAGTCTTTTGCTTAATGGCAAAGAAGTAGGCAAAGGTTTTAAACTAGCTCCTCTTAAACTGCAATATCGTCACGATGCAACTGTCTTAAGCAATTCTCCTGAGGCTTATGAAAAATTAATTTTAGATGTTTTAAATGGTGAGCGAGCTAACTTTTCTCAGTGGGACGAGGTAGAGAGCAGTTGGGAATTAATCGATGTTATTCGTAGTTCTTGGGATAAGAATCTTCAAGAAATCCCTAAATATAAAGTTTATACAATGGGGCCATATGAAGCGTTTGAGCTTTTAGAAGAGGATGGTTGCTACTGGGAATGGAGACCTGATGAGTGGTATATCCAAAGGGGAAAGTTGTAAGAATCTGTTAAGCGTTTGGTGTGATCATCTCATCTGTTGCGGATTGATAAATAAAAATTTGACGGAATGGTTTAACTAATGATAAACTCACAAAGGTCTTTGTTCTGGTTGTGAATCTTTTCGAATGAATCGACTGGATACAACGTGCTGAGAACCTGTCTACCATCTTGCAGTGGATGAAATTTTTGAATAATTTTGTGCAATTTTAGGCAAAAAACGCAGGTTTAGTGGTGCTAAATCGAGGATTTTTAACGACAAAGTGCAAAAAATTAGCAAAAACTTTTGCCGCTAGAAGATGGTAGACAGGTTCTGACAGAAGCAAAGTGAGAATTGTGCGATATTTCGCATGTTTTTTAGTTTTAAAAAATGAACCGCCCGGAAGTGTGGTTCTAGTCTGAAAAAGGAATTTTAAAGGAGGAAAACTGGGTATGCCTACAATTAATCAATTGGTACGTAAACCTCGTAAATCTAAAGGTAAGAAATCAAATTCTCCAGCTTTAAATAAGGGGTACAATAGTTTTAAGAAGATTCAAACAGATGTTGATTCTCCGCAAAAACGTGGGGTGGCAACGCGTGTTGGAACGATGACACCGAAAAAGCCAAACTCTGCATTGCGTAAATTTGCGCGTGTGCGCTTGTCAAATTTAATTGAAGTTACTGCTTATATTCCAGGAATTGGTCATAACTTGCAAGAGCACAGTGTAGTGTTGCTTCGTGGTGGGCGTGTAAAAGACTTGCCAGGGGTACGTTATCATATTGTTCGCGGGGCACTAGATACAGCTGGAGTGACTGATCGCAAACAAGGGCGTTCTAAATATGGTACGAAGAAACCAAAATAAATAAAGTGAATAAAAAGCGCAGAAAAAGGAGGAATTTTTGAATGTCACGTAAAGGCCAAGCACCAAAACGCGAAGTTTTACCAGATCCAATGTATGAGTCTAAATTAGTTACACGTTTAATAAATCGTGTTATGTTAAGTGGGAAGCGCGGAGTTGCTTCTAATATTATTTATTCAGCATTTGAAATTATAAAAGAATCTACAGGAAATGATCCTTTAGAAGTTTTTGAACGAGCAATGAAGAATATTATGCCTGTTTTGGAAGTTAAAGCTCGTCGTGTGGGTGGTTCAAACTATCAAGTTCCAGTAGAAGTTAGACCAGTTCGTCGGACAACTCTTGGACTTCGTTGGTTGGTGAACTATGCGCGCTTGCGCGGGGAACATACAATGCAAGAGCGTCTTGCTAAAGAAATTATGGAGGCAGCAAATAATACTGGAGCTGCTGTGAAAAAACGCGAAGATACACATAAAATGGCAGAAGCCAATCGAGCATTTGCACATTATAGATGGTAAGAATCTGTTTAGAGCCTGTCTACTATCTTTCAGTGGATGAAATTTTTGAATAATTTTGTGCAATTTTAGGCAAAAAACGTAGGTTTAGTGATTCTAAATCGAGGCTTTTTAACGACAAATTGCAAAAAATTAGCAAAAACTTTCGCCGCTAGAAGATGGTAGACAGGTTCTATGATCGTAATACAGTAAGGAGAAATAGTTATGGCACGCGAATTTTCATTAGAAAATACTCGTAATATCGGTATTATGGCACATATTGATGCTGGTAAAACAACAGCTACAGAGCGTATTTTGTACTATACAGGGAAAATTCATAAAATCGGTGAAACGCATGAAGGTGCGTCTCAGATGGATTGGATGGAACAAGAACAAGAGCGTGGGATTACGATTACTTCAGCGGCGACTACTGCTGAGTGGAAAGGTTATCGGATCAATATCATTGACACTCCAGGACATGTGGATTTTACGGTGGAAGTAGAACGTTCTTTGCGTGTATTGGACGGGGCAGTAACCGTTCTTGATGCGCAATCTGGAGTGGAGCCACAAACAGAAACTGTATGGCGTCAAGCGACAACTTATGGGGTTCCAAGAATTGTTTTTGCTAATAAAATGGATAAAATCGGTGCAGATTTTTTGTATTCTGTATCAACTTTACATGATCGCCTGCAAGCAAATGCGCATCCGATTCAAATTCCGATTGGCGCAGAAGATAATTTCACTGGTTTAATTGACTTAGTGAAGATGAAAGCAGAAATTTATACCAATGATCTAGGAACAGATATTCAAGAAACTGATATCCCTGAAGATTATGTGGATATTGCAAATGAATGGCGTGAGAAGTTAGTTGAAGCAGTTGCTGAAACTGATGAAGAATTGATGATGAAGTATCTTGAAGGAGAAGAAATTTCTAATGAAGAGCTTAAGAAAGCAATTCGTCAAGCAACGATTAATGTTGAATTTTATCCAGTTTTGGCTGGCTCTGCTTTTAAAAATAAAGGGGTTCAGTTGCTGCTAGATGCTGTTATTGACTACCTTCCGTCTCCGGTAGATATTCCGGCGATTAAAGGGATTAATCCGGATACGGATGAAGAAGTAAAACGTCCAGCATCTGACACGGAGCCGTTTTCTGCGTTGGCTTTTAAGGTGATGACCGATCCATACGTGGGACGTTTAACTTTTGTGCGCGTATATTCTGGAGTATTATCATCAGGATCTTATGTAATGAATGCAACTAAAGGCAAACGCGAGCGTGTTGGTCGTATTTTGCAGATGCATGCCAATTCTCGCAGTGAGATTTCAGCCGTTTATGCTGGGGATATTGCTGCTGTAGTTGGCTTAAAAGACTCAACAACTGGAGATACTTTATCAGATGAGAAGCACTTAGCGATTCTTGAGTCAATGGAATTTCCAGAGCCTGTTATCCAAGTAGCAATTGAACCAAAATCAAAGGCAGATCAGGATAAACTTGGTGTTGCTTTGCAAAAACTTTCAGAAGAGGATCCAACTTTTCGTGCGGAAACTAACTCAGAAACAGGCGAAACAACAATTTCTGGAATGGGCGAGCTGCATTTAGATATTATGGTTGATCGGATGCGTCGTGAGTTTAAAGTGGAAGCTAATGTTGGTGCGCCGCAGGTAGCATATCGTGAAACTTTCCGCTCTTCTACGCAAGCTGAAGGTAAATTTATTCGTCAATCAGGAGGGCGTGGTCAATATGGTCATGTCTGGATTGAATTTACGCCTAATGAAGAAGGAGCTGGCTTTGAGTTTGAAAATGCCATTGTCGGTGGGGTGGTTCCGCGTGAGTATATTCCAGCAGTTGAAAAAGGTTTGAAAGATGCGATGCAAACAGGGATTTTAGCTGGTTATCCAATGGTTGATATCAAAGCTAAACTATATGACGGTTCTTACCATGATGTCGATTCCAGTGAAACAGCTTTTCGCGTAGCTGCCAGTATGGCTCTTAGAGCAGCATCTAAAAAGGCAAGCCCAGTGATTCTTGAGCCAATTATGAAAGTTGAAGTGGTTATTCCTGAGGAGTATCTAGGAGATATCATGGGGCATGTTACGGCTCGTCGTGGACGTGTTGAAGGTATGGAAGCACGAGGCAACAGTCAAGTGGTAAACGCGATGGTTCCTCTGGCGGAAATGTTTGGTTATGCAACAATTCTTCGTTCAGCAACGCAAGGTCGCGGAACATTTACGATGACTTTTGACCATTATGAAGATGTACCAAAATCGATTCAAGAAGATATCATTAAGAAAAATGGTGGAAGTTAAATAAAATTAAATCAATCTTAAAATTTATTCGGTAATTTATACGTTTTTTAGAAAGGAGTTTACAATGACAAAAAAGTTATTAAAAATAATTTGTGTATTAATCACAACAATCATTATATGTACAAGTACAGAGACGATTTTTGCTACTAAGGAGGATCATAATAAATCTAGTAGTTCGTCTTCCGAAGAAGAAATTAATGATGATCTTCCTTCTTCGGCAGACTATTTTAACCCTGATTCTGCTAATTCTATAGAGCAAAAGGTTAAAGAGTTCTTGGAAAAAGTTCAGTCTACTCCAGACCTTCCACATTCGGATCCTATAAATCCTGTTCCTTTTACAGAACCTGATTTTTATGAGCCCGAATTTCAAGATAGAGAAGCTTGTTATACAATTTCCCTTGATTTTTGGATTTCTGAGTTTGAGCAACTTAAACAAATTTTTCCGAATGAATCTTTAGATGCTTGTAAAATTTGGAATTTATGGACTGCATCTTTCATGTGTGGGCATATCGATAATCCAAAAGCACAACTTGTTGCAAGGCAAGCTTTTTTGTTATTGGCATCTTTACCTGAGTTTGAATATAAAGATTGCTTTTCAATGCGTTTGCTATTCTAATTTTTTGCTTAATATGGCATTATTAGCGATTTTGCGAATCGTAGTTCTCCAACTATGATTAAAATCAAGCCTTTGGCTTCATAAAATTTGTGAGATATTATCTTATCTTCAACGGTAAATCTGGCCATAGATATTGTTTTATTTTCAGCAAAAGGAATAAATATTCCTGGTAACTGTTTAATGACTCTTGCTTCTTTTGTAAATTGTGGCATGTCTTTCCAATGTGTGGTTGTATAGTCATGTATAGGAGGCATTATTCTTGCATTATCCTTTAACCTATTGCAAAAATCTTTTACCTTGCTTTGGAATTTTGCATAAGCATTATCATATATTGTTCCTATATGATGGTTGCTCATAGCATGTTCATATCCTCGCGCTATGAATTTGAACTGTTCATTTAGAGGCATCGATTTGAAACGTATATCTAAGAATGCTTTTTGGAGTATATCTTTTCTGTATAAAATTATATCGACAAACTCTGCAAATACTCCAAAATCAGCATCATTTTCAGGGATTAGCCTATCCCTTTTAAGTGTAGGTATAGTAATGTCCAGAAGAATTTTTTTTATTTTAAAATAACTTTCTATTTCTTGTCGAATCATATCTCTATGACAGAACTCTTGCTTTGTTTGTCCCTGAGGTTGAGAGAGAAATAGGAGAGGTTGACGTTTACCCTTAGTAGGTAGTGAAGTTGCAGAAGTCCCTGCTGGAGGAGGTGTGGATATAGTTACAACATCAGTTGTCATTGGAGGAACTACAGGAGCATCTGATTTTGAAGCAGGTGTAGTTGCACTAGAAGAAGCTACTGTTGATGCTTGATAAGCATTCCTCTGAATTAGAACTTGATGTCCTCTTACTAAGTCTATAAAAGTTCTTAAATCGTTTAGATTATCTTGATCATTTGGGTCGATCATAAGCGTAAAATGACCTACATGGCCAAGTTGTGGTGTTTCAAAGTATAATCTTCTAACAACTCGATTAGCTACCGTTCCTTCGGGTGTGTATCTTATTTGAGGATTTTCTAAATCTACAGGTAGCCTTCCTTCTTGCTGGATGTATATTTCTATAGTTTCTCTTGTGAAATTTACATATTCTTGCCAATATCTTGCGTCTTCACCATCAGGATCAGGGTTTATTCCACGATTGTCTTCCGTTCTGTTTAAAATGCCATGTTCTCTGAGAATATTTAAAATTTCACCATTATTAGGATCTCTAATAGTTCCCCATACAGGACATAACAATGCGGCATCCTCTCTAGCTGCAATTTCATCATTTAATGCAGTAGGAGTAGCTATTCTTAACATACGATGCGGTTGAGCATTTATGCCAAGAGCATCTATTACTTGAACTGGAGGTAATTCATCTATATTATTTATTACATCGCCATCGTTAGCATTTTCTACAGCTTCTCGTAACTGTCTTATAAGATTCTCTTGATCTGTTTCAGCAGATTGTGGAGGAATTGCGGGAATCACTGGCATTGGAGGAACTGCAGGAATATCTTCTGCTTCTTTATATCCGATTTCATTTAATCTTGCATTTGCATCTGTATACATTTGTATAAACCTAGCTTGTTCTTCCTCATTAAACAATAACCACGCTATACCATTATTTATTTCAGCTCTTGCATTTTCCAAATTTTGCCTAAGTTGATCTGGAGTCGTGTCAGTTTCTTCTAAACGTTGAAAAGCTTGCCCTAACCTCCTTCTCAATCCTTCTTCATCTGTCCTTCTTCCTATTTCGTATCTAGCAGCTAAGTCTTCTATTCTTGTTATTTCAGCATCTTCAGTAGGATCTTGATAAGCTTCTGGATTAATTGCTCCTTCCAAATGAGCAAGCCTTACCAATTCTTCCTGATCATTAAATTCTACTATCTCAGTGTAATGACCAACTGTTGTTTTTCCCTCTGCAGGTTCAAGAAAGATTCTTCTAACTGGTTGTCTAGCACCACCTCTGGGCTCATATCGATGAAAAGGTTGATTCATATTTAATGGTCTAATTCCTATTCTAACTGCTTGATCAGCGGCTCTATATCTACCTTCCCCAGTTATTTGTATTCTTCGTGGAGGTAAAAATATTTCTATAGGTGCTCCGATCGCATCCACATAATTTTGCCAAAAATTAGTATCTAAAGCATCTATATTATAGCTGTTCCGATTTAAAACAATCTGTAGTATAATTAAACAATGGCATATTCTAAAGACACGCGAGAAATGGTCTTAAAATACCTCGCAAAGGGACATACTTATGAAGAAGCGC
>JAIRWP010000021.1 GCA_031268845.1 Lactobacillales bacterium
GGCGTCTATTTCGCCTTTTTGAATAGAGCTTAATATGTTGACTTTGGATTTTTTCGCAATCTTTAACATGAGGTTATTGTAACATATTTTTTAGTTGTGGCTTACTTTCCGAATTGCAGCAAAGTAATATGTTAATTTGCAAGTTGTTGAAAAAGAAATTATACTGTGTTTAAGCATTTGTTTCAAAAATCTAGGAGAGGAAAAGGAAAAAGATTATTAATGGTATCAAGAAAATGTTGTTATAATAGCTCTTTAAAGAAGGAGTCAATTCTGTGAGACGAGAAAAGGCAATGTGCTGCTTGGCTCAGATGTGGCGAATTCGATTGTTTGAACAAAAACTACAGAGTTTATACCAAGAAGGAAAGATCCATGGCACAATTCATTCATGTGTTGGACAAGAGGCGGTTGCCGTAGGGGTGACAAATGCATTGCATGCAAGGGATTTAATGACTTCGACCCACCGTAATCATGGGCATTTCATTGCTAAGGGAATGTCTATTTACGGGATGTTGGCGGAGATTCTTGGCAAAAAAACAGGCTTAAATCATGGTAAAGGGGGCAGTATGCACCTTTTTGATATGAAAATTGGGGCATTAGGTTCTAATGGAATTGTCGGTGGAGGCTTTCCGATTGCAACAGGAGCTGCGCTAGCTAGTGTTATGCAAAAAAATAATCAAGTTGTTGTATGTTTTGCAGGAGACGGCGCAGTTAATCAAGGAAGTTTTCATGAGGCGGCCAATATTGCTTCTATTTGGCATTTGCCTGTTATTTTTGTGGTTGAAAATAATCGTTATGCGATGAGCAGTGACATCAAAAAAATGGTAAATATTGATCAATTATCAAAACGCGCTGAAAGTTACGGGATGAAAGGAGTTACAATAGACGGAAATGATTTGGAGCTAGTGGAAGAAACCTTAAAAGAGGCAGTTGCTGATGCACGTGGGGGTTTAGGGCCAGTGTTAGTTGAAGCTATGACTTATCGTCAAGCCGGTCATTCAAAATCAGATGAAGAGTTGTATCGTCAAAGAGAAGAGTGTGAACGTTGGAAAAGAGAAAACGATCCAATTCTTCGTTTTGAGCAAAAAATGATAGATCAAGGTTTTTTATCAAAAGATGAAGTCAAAGGTATTCCAAAAGAGCAGGCTTTGGAGTTAGAAACGATACTTGCTTACGTTGAAAAGGACGAAGTTCCTTCATCAGATATGGTGTATACAAATGTTTATGCGGGAAGAGTAGGTGAGTTGATTGACTAAAAAAACTTATCGTAAAGCTCTAAATGAAGCGCTTGCTCAGGCGATGTGTGCCGATGAGAAGGTTTATCTAATTGGGGAAGATATTGGTGTTTATGGCGGTGGTTTTGATGTCGTTTGTGGTTTGCTAGAAAAATTTGGTCCTGAACGTGTGCGCGAAGCGCCAATTTCTGAAAGTGCGATCGCTGGTATTTGCGTAGGCTCTGCAATGATGGGTATGCGTCCAATTATGGAACTTCACTTTAGTGATTTTATTACGATTGCGATGGATCAAATTGTCAATCAAGCAGCTAAAATTCATTATATGAGTAATGGTAGTGCAAAGTTACCGATGGTTATTCGTGCACCTTTTGGTACAGGAACAGGTGCTGGTGCTCAACATTCGCAGAGTTTGGAAAGTTGGTTTACTCATGTTCCAGGGCTGGTGGTGATTGAGCCATCAAATGCTTATGATGCAAAAGGTTTGTTGCTTTCAGCTATTAAAGATGAAAATCCGGTTATTTTTTTTGAACATAAAATGTTGTATGATGAGGCCATGGAAGTTCCAAATAAGCAGTATTTATTGCCAATAGGTGTTGCCGATATCAAACGTATCGGTAGTGATGTTACAATTATTGCTACTGCACAAATGGTTGAAAAATCATTATTAGCTGCTAAGAGATTAGCTCTGCAGGGCATTTCTGTTGAAGTTGTAGATCCAAGGACATTAGTGCCGTTAGATAAGGAAACATTAATTGATTCTGTTGTTAAAACTGGACGAGTCTTGATTGCTACAGAAGAGGTTAAAACCAGTGGTTTTGGTGCGGAGATGGCGGCGATGCTTGCTGAATCGCAGGCGTTTCATTCATTAAAAATGCCATTTAAGCGTTTAGGTGCAGCATTTACTCCTACTCCTGTGGCTAAATCTCTTGAAAGTGCAAGTGTTCCACAAGTTTCAGATATTATATTAGCTGTAGAGCAGTTAATGAAAAATACAAAATATATTACGAGGAAACGATATTTTACTCGGAGTTTTTAAAAATGACAGATTCTTAAAGGAGGTTTAAGAAAAATTGGAACTTAGTGTTTTCAAGGGACAAAAACGTGAAGAACTATCAATGATCGAAGTAGCTCATGCTTTACTGGAACAAAAAGATGAGGTTATGGAGTTTGCAGAATTAGTAAATGAAATTCAAGATTATTTGGTCAAATCAGATGTTGATATTCGCCAACAATTGTCTCAGTTTTATACAGATTTAAATATTGATGGCAGTTTTATTTTTCTGGGTGAAAATCGTGTAGGTTTACGCTCTTGGTATGCAATTGATGAAATCGATGAAGAGTTAACTAACGTATTAGATGATGACGAAAAGGGCACTAGACGCAAAAAGAAAAAACGTGTAAATGCTTTTGTAAGCATTGATGATGAAGATGCCATTGATTGGAATAATGATGACTCTGAAGATGAGGATTTTAGTGACGATCTTGATGATGATTTATCCATCGATGATGACGAGGACGATGAAGAAGATGAAGCCGTTGCATATGATAATAATTTAAGTGAAGTGAATGTTAACAAAGAAGATTAAATCTAAGTTTTCTTCTATATTTTCGATTATCTCTCCCTGTTCATGTTGAGTGGGGAGTTTTTTGCTGAAGGCATAGAATATCTAAGAGATCGTTAACAGACTCTAAGGAGGTGCAGGCATGATAAAGTATATTTTTGTAACTGGTGGTGTCGTTTCATCAATTGGTAAAGGGATTGTTGCAGCTTCACTAGGACGTTTGCTAAAAAATCGTGGATTGAAAGTAACACTGCAAAAATTTGATCCATATATTAATGTGGATCCGGGTACGATGAGTCCTTATCAGCACGGGGAAGTGTTTGTAACCGATGATGGCGCAGAAACGGACTTAGATTTAGGACATTATGAGCGTTTTATTGATATTAATTTAAATAAATATTCCAATGTAACAACTGGGAAAATTTACTCGGAAGTGATTCATAAAGAGCGTAAAGGTGAGTATTTAGGAGCAACGGTGCAGGTGATTCCGCATATTACCAACGCGTTAAAGGAAAATATTATGCGAGCGGCAACGACAACTGATTCAGATGTGATTATTACTGAAGTTGGTGGTACTGTTGGTGATATCGAGTCTTTACCATTTTTAGAAGCGCTTAGACAGATGAAATCAGAAGTTGGTAGTGATAATGTTATGTATATTCATACCACTTTGCTTCCGTATTTAAAGGCTGCTGGCGAGATGAAAACCAAGCCAACGCAGCATTCCGTGAAAGAGTTGCGTGGACTTGGAATTCAGCCGAATATGTTAGTCATTCGAACGGGAAAACCTGTATCATGTGGTATCAAAAATAAATTAGCGCAATTTTGTGATGTGGCACCAGAAGCTGTGATCGAATCTCTTGATGTGGAGCATTTATATCAAATTCCTTTAAATTTACAGGCACAAAAAATGGATCAGACAGTTTGTGACCATTTAAAGTTGGACACTCCGGCAGCTGATATGGTGGAATGGATAGCTATGGTTAGAAAGGTGGTGAATCTTAAAAAGAAAACAAAGATTGCTTTAGTGGGGAAGTATGTTGAATTACCTGATGCGTATCTTTCCGTGGTTGAAGCTTTAAAACATGCAGGATATGCACATGATACCGATATTGATTTGCTTTGGATTAATTCAGTAAATGTGACACGTGAAAATGTTGCATCTTTATTAAAAGAAGCAGATGGCATTATTGTTCCTGGAGGATTTGGCCCTCGAGGAGTGGAAGGTATGATTGAAGCAATTCATTATGCCAGAGAAAAAGATATTCCGTTTCTTGGAATCTGCTTAGGCATGCAGTTAGCTACAGTAGAATTTGCACGTAATGTTGCAGGACATAAGGATGCTCACTCAGCCGAGCTTAATCCTGAAACGCCGCATAATGTGATTGATATTATGGAAGACCAAAAGAATGTTGAAAATATGGGGGGAACCTTGCGTTTAGGGCTTTACCCTGCGAAATTAAAGCGTGGTACTTTAACAGCTTTGGTTTATGATAATGAGGAAGTTGTGCAAAAACGTCATCGTCATCGTTATGAATTTAATAATCAATATCGCAAAGAATTTGAAAAGTTGGGATTAGTCTTTTCAGGTGTGTCACCAGACAATCGTTTGGTGGAAATTGTTGAGTTGCCTGGGAAAAAATTTTTTGTCGCATGTCAGTATCATCCTGAGCTAACAAGTCGTCCAAATCGTCCGGAAAGTCTTTATAAAGCATTTGTTGGCGCAGCGGTTAAATAATTTAGGAGGGTGTTACATATGCAATGGTCTGTTTTAGAGTTAGAAAAATATCTTGATGATTCTTTGGCTTTTGTAGAAAATTTAGATGTAAAAGCCGATTTAATGGCACGAAATAAAGATATTTTGGACGTTTCTTTGGTAAAAGTCGATGGAAATTTATATGTCAATAAGAGTGAGTATCTTTTGTCCTATCAAGCCTGTGCAACTTTAACGCTTCCATCTACGCGTTCTTTAAAACCTGTATCTTTACCAGTGAAATTTTCAGTAGATGAAACTTTTATGACGCAGGATCAGTTTAACAAGCGTGATGAGCTGATAGAAGAGGATGAAATTTTAATTATTGAAGAGCAAATAATCGACTTAGGCGATTCTGTTAAAGATAATATCTTGCTAAGCATTCCATTTAAGGTGCTTTCTGAAGAAGAAAAAAAAGATGATAATTATCTTCAAAGTAAAACTTGGCAAGCAATGTCGGAAAATCAGTACGAAGAACTACAAAAAGAAAAACCAAATTCCCCTTTTGATAAATTAAAAGATTTTTTTGAAGAGTGAAATAATAGAGGAATGTATTGGAAACAATTGAATTAATTGTATTTTAGTTTCCTATGCGTTTCTTTTTATGTTAAACTTCTAAAAAAGGAGACGTTATGGAAACTAGAAAATATTATTTAAATCTTTTAAAAAAATATAAAGATTTAGAACAAATCAAAATAGTTACAGGCGTTCGTCGCTCTGGAAAATCTTTTTTATTGAAGCAGTTTCAAAAATATTTACATGATTTAGAAACTGATAAAAATCAGATCGCTTATCTTAATTTTGAAAGTTTTGAATTTTCACCTTATCGAAAGGCAGAAGATCTTTATCAATTTCTAAAAGAGCATTATTCTCAAAGCAAAAAAGTTTATTTTCTTTTTGATGAGATTCAAGAAGTGGAAGACTGGCAGCGTTTAGTTAATGCTTTGCGTGTTGATTTTAACAGTGATATTTATCTAACCGGATCTAATGCATCTATGTTATCTGGTGAGCTTGCCACTTATTTGACGGGAAGATTTATCAAAATCGAAATGATGCCATTGTCCTTTGTGGAGTATTTAAATTTTACCAAGCAAACAAAAAAAGATCCCAAATATCATTCTTTACTTTTAGAAAATTATATTCGTTATGGTGGATTTCCTGCCGTTGCATTGTTGGATGATTTATCGATTAAGGAAAATATTTTATTTGAAATTTCAGAAAATATTATTTTGCGTGATGTAGCGATTCGAGGCGGCATTTCTGATTTGGAGATTTTAAAACGAATTGTCAAATTTTTGTTAGATAGCATTGGACAGTCGATTTCAGTGACCAATATTGTAAATAATCTGACCTTTGCCAAAGTTAATACTAGCAAAAAAACGGTTTCCAAAATTTTAACTTTATTGGAAGATGCCTATATTTTTTATGCTTGTGATCGCTTTGATCTTCGTGGCAAAGCACGTTTAAAAACCACGCCAAAATACTATGTTGTGGATACGGGTTTAAGAAATCAACTTTTAGGTGAACTTTCTGGTAATTTAGGTGGGCAACTTGAGACAATTGTCTTTTTAGAACTACATCGCCTGGGCTTTGAAGTTTACACTGGTCGTTTAGGAGAAAAAGAAATCGATTTTGTTGTAGTAAAAAAAGGGATAATCAGTTATATCCAAGTCGCTTATCAATTGCCGAAAAACACTCATGAGACGGATAACTTGCTAGCTATTCGCGATAATTATCAAAAATTAGTTATTACTCAAAATTATGATGATGTTGGTATTATTGAAGGAATACCTATCATTCATGTCAGTGACTTTTTGCTAAACAGCGAGATTTATTTGTAAAAGTTAAATGCATCGATGAAAAACAAGCTAACTCCAACTCAAAAAAACTTAAATTTTCATACTTATTCTTGAATTTGCTTTGCGAGCTTTTTGAAGACATCTACTGCATCTCCGATGTACTCAGATAAAATATACGGATTATTTAGCGATATTTGGTTAATTGCCAAAAGATTGGCTTTTGAATTCGCTTCATAAATTAATCCTGCAAATGGATAAACTTTAAAACTAGTCCCGACAATAACTACTGTATCAGCTTTTTGCATATAATAAACTGACTGATTAAGCGCTTCGTTATCAATTCCTTCCTCGTATAACACAATCTTGGGTCTTAAAATGCCACCGCACTGCACATGGTGCATATCGTTAAGATATTCTTTGGCCGATGCAGATTTAAAACACTTCTGACAATAAACCTCATAAAGACTGCCATGAAAATGAACAATTTGCTTTGTCTTAGCTTTATTATGCAATTCATCAATATTTTGCGTAATTACTGCGACATTTTTATTGTTTTGTAACTTTGCAATTGTTTTATGAATAATATTTGGTTTGGCTTCAGGATGATACAAGTGTTTAACAAAATCATAAAATTTATCAGGTTCTTTATTCAAAGCTGTTTTGCTTAGCAAATACTCAGGTGATTTTTTTCCTTGATAGACGCCATTTATTGAACGATAATCAGGAATGCCAGAAGCTGTGGACACTCCTGCTCCCGTTAAAAAGACAAGCTTTTTCCCCTTTAAAATTAATTTAACAATATCTTCTATATCCATAGAAACTCCTAATCGCTTTTTATGTTAATAAAAAATTTTCATGGAATTAGAACATTTAACGATCTAGAATACGGATGTATCTATTTATTCCATGAAAATTTAATTAAATCCATAACTTATCTAATTTATTGCATATACCAAGCAATGCCCTCATCATTCCATCCATGAGCAACCGCATTTTCAACCTCGGCATGACTTGTCGTCCAAACATGTTCACCGTTTCCTGGATTGTAAATGCGATAAACTGGTACTTCACCTTGCATTAAGGCATACCAAGCAATTCCTTCATCTTCCCAACCATGATTATTAACTAAATCATCTCGTTCATTGGAATTAGTTGTAAAGTGGTGAATTCCTTTAGCTCGATTATATACCCGGTAGACAGGGACACCCTGTTTGTTACATTTAAATGCTTCGCCTTCATCACGCCAACCAATAGAAACCAAATGATCAACTTCGTCCCTGTTCATCGTGTAATGATGAAAGCCATCATTAGGATTATAAACTCGATACACTGTCAAAAGTTCTTCATCATCAGGAATACCAGAAGACATTTCAAACTGAGGAGTAACAGCAGGCAGGGGTCTTGGCCAGGTTTTTGAAAGTGTTCTAAAACTTGGTGTTGCCGAAGTAGATACATTAACTGGACTTGTCGTTGTTACAACAGGAATAGGATCAGAATCTGTATGTGGCGGTGGACTTGTATGTCCTCCACCCCCAGCGCCGCGCAAAGGTGCGGAAATAATCGGAGCTGTTGGTATGGCTAGGAACAAATCAAGCATATCTACATCTTCAAATCCCAATAAATAATACATTACTTCTCTTGAAATATAATGTTGTCCATACATACGAAGAAGAATATCGCCAATTGCAGCCGGAGCTGGATGTCCAGCACTGTAACCATTAGTTGCTCCATCAACAAATTCATCCCAACCACTATGAAGAGCAACATTAGGAATTAATATATTTAGTGTAAGCTGTTTTGGAATAGCTTGAGCTCCAACTGAGACGTGATTAATTTCACCAAGTAAACCTGCATTAAAATCAACGTAAGATAAAACGGCGCGACATTGACCATCGTTTTTAAAACCAAGATGAAGATTATCGGGAGATAATGCTTGATACCAATCACTATCATAAATAATATTACCATGCATATCCCTACAGATATTACCATGTGCATCCCTCCGGGGGACAATTTGATCATGAAAACTGACCGTTGCTTGATCGTAACGAATAGGGTTAGAAACCACGCCATTATTTGGACCGAAAACTCTTGCGTCCATATTTACATTAGCAAATAAGTTAAACTGAGTATGAGGAGTATGTTCGTCTTGAATTGTTCCAGGCGGAGTTCCTATTTCAGGAACATAGTTAGCAAATACCCACTGTGGGCGAAGTTCTACATTATTATTATTATTATCATCATTATCATCATAGATACCAGAATTACTTTGAATTACAACAACAAGCTTTTCTTGGCTTTCCAATTCAGCTCGGTCAACTCCTAAATAAGAACTTGCGTTATCACGCATTGCATCATTTAATGGAATTTTCATATAAAAAGCTCTGTATACTGGGTCATAAATACCATTATATGTGTTTGCAAAAACTACATTAGGAAAGGTTCCCAAGAAGTTATGATGTGTAGAAGCAATAGCATTTTCCTCAGCATCATCATCATTCAAAGTAAAAGAACCATTAGTTATAGGCATTACGCGCTTTGTTTGCCAGTCTGCATAAACTGTGCTACTTTCTATTACTGTTGCAGTTATTCCTAAAATCACTGTGACTGCTAAAACAATTTTTTTAAATTTCTTTTTCATTTTGTCCCCCTTAAAAAATTTAAATATTCTTTTATGTACATTTTAACATATTTTTAGATTTATGTTTTTACCAAACTGTACCATCAGGTTTCCAGCCAGCTGCTTCGGCTGCTTGAGCTTCAAATATATTTTCTGTATAAAAATGTTCTGACGTATCCTCGTTATAGAGGCGATACATAGTGTTAGTAATTGGGATATAGCCTTCGATTCCTTCTGCTACCCAACCTTGTTCAACTAACCAATTTCTTTCTGGTTCGCTAATAGTTAATAAGTGATTGCCATTTTTATCATTAGGATTATAAAGACGACAAATGGGGAATCTTCCTTCTTTAGGTGTTTTAAAACATTTAAAAGCCGCTTGTTCATGTGTCCAATGGTGTTGCTCAACTAATACTCCGATTTCTCCCGAATTAGCAGTATAATGGTGAACTTTACCATTGTAAGTTCTTTGAACCCATACCTCTTCATCATCTGTTTCAACAGTTTGTGTAGGTAAAGTAAAATGAGGTGTTGATGTGGGAGAGGCAGATATTACCTTTGTTTGCGTTGTTTGTTGTTTTGCTGTAAAAATGATTGGCTCTGGTTTTGTTTGAACTTCATTGATTTTAATACGATCTATAACAGGATCTGTAACAACAGTATCAGGTTCGACTGCATCCCAATCAAACATTTGGGTGCAATTTGCTCTTAAGTAATCATCTTGAACTGAACTTACATTACATGCCCATAAAGTACCATCTTGTTCAAATCTGCAAAAATGACATGGTGTGTAGAATCTTGTAGAAGATGTATCTCCAAGATTGGCATCTGCTGTAGGGTAATCCAAGCCAAGATATTTTTTACGATAATCTTTATCTAATTTTTCTCTTATTTCATTTTCACGTCCTGGATGCATTGTAGTTAAACGTATGTAATTTGGGGTGTAATTAACGGTATAGTTACACCAATCAAAAATATATTCTTGACCATCGATTCTTACTAAATTATAAGCATGGATGGAAGTACACATTGTTCTTGATTGCAATCCCTCATTAGTTGCTATTCTTTGAAAGAGGATGGCAAAGGCTGTACAGTTCCCACTTTGCGTATTGATCAATGTATTAGGATTTGGTTGATGTTTTTTATATGTATATCCTGAGTTTTTAAACCATTCTTTAATTCTTACAATTTTTTCAATTTCTGTTTCGGCGCTTGCATGTTGAGGAGCAGCGATTTCAAAACTGATAACAAGCATAAATGAAATAATAAGCCATTTAAAAATTTTTTGAAAATTTCTCAATTAATTTTATCCCCCCAAAAAACTCCAAACATTAACTTAATAATTTTTATTTGTTATTTTCTAATTGCTATATATTTACTTTATCATTTTTTGAGAGTAAAAAAGGTAAAGGGTAATTTTTTATCAAAATTTTGAAAAACTCCATCGGTTAAAGGTGTTTTTATCTTTAAAATCTTTATTTATGTAAAGAATATTTCCCATATTCAACAAATCTCATTAGTTTATTTTTAAATAGCTCGTATGCTTTCTTGGAAATTTTTGTTTAAATTAAAAAGAGATTGGCTCATTTTTGGGGAACAACCTCTTTTAAGTTCTGTAATTTAGTTTCTTACTTCATTACCCTGTTGACTTGATAGGTATAAATAAAATTAACGACGAATTTCTTTAATACGCGCAGCTTTTCCGTGTAATGCACGCAAATAATAAAGTTTCGCACGACGTACCTTACCATGGCGAATTACTTCAATTTTGGCTACACGTGGCGTATGTATGGGAAAAGTACGTTCAACTCCTACACCATTTGAAATTTTACGAACGGTATATGTTTCACTAACACCATATCCACGGCGTTTAATAACCACACCTTCAAAAATCTGAATACGTTCACGACTGCCTTCAACAACTTTTGCATGTACACGAATTGTATCTCCTGGACGAAAAGACGGGATATCTGTACGTAATTGTTCCTGTGTTAAACTTTCAATTAATGAATTCATAATTATTTCTCCTTATTCCAAAACAATCAATAAAGTTATTATCCTTCAGCGGATTGCCGTAATGTATGAGCAAATCTCACGTTTTTAAATGTATCATACTTCATTTAGATTGTAAAATTTTCTAATTTTCATAGAGCCTGTTAACGATCTCTAGTGAATATCAGCAGTTTGACAGCCTTTTTTATCTGAGAAAATATCAAATTGTCGAAATGTCGGAATGAAAAATTTATCAAATGTGTTTAAAAATATAGAACTGCTGGCAATATACCACTTCTCAAACTAATAAAAATTAGATAAACTACATATTAAATTAGTTTATGAAAAGGAATTTTTACACATATGAGAAGGATAATATACATTTTAGTTAGTTTATCACTATTTTTATTAACCGCTTGTCAAGCTGGACTTAAACAGAAAACAACGTCAAATAACACTATCAAAGATGAGATTGTTCTTGGTGCTAATTTCGAATTATCTGGTTCAGCTGCTGCTTATGGCAATGTTGAGCTAAACGGAGTGCGCCTTGCGGTCAAAGAAATTAATCAGGCAGGCGGAATTGACGGAAAAAAGATCAAGCTAGTCTATAAAGATAATAAAACGGAAAACGCTGAGAGTTCTTCTGTGGCACTAAATTTAATTGTTAATTCTAAGATAGCTGCAATGATTGGTCCTGCAACTTCGGGAGCTATTCAAGCAGTTACGCCAGTGGTAAATTGTTTGGGTGTACCAACAATTACGCCATCAGGAACTGCTGATGCTTTAACAGTGCAAAAAGACGGCAAAGTTCAGCCATATATCTTCCGTTCTTGCTTCCAAGATAGTTTTCAAGGAAAAATTTTAGCAATCTATGCTACAAATAATTTGCATGCCAAAAAAGTGGTTTTATTAAAAGATGCTTCAACAGATTATTCACAAGGTGTGTCAGATGCTTTTATAGGTGAATACAAAGGTGAAATTGTCCAGAAGCTAAATTACACCAGTGGTGATAAAGATTTTCAGGCACAATTAACTAAGATAAAAAATCAAAATTTTGATGCTTTGGTGATTCCTGGCTACTATACAGAGGCTGGATTAATTATTCGTCAAGCGCGTGAGTTAGGAATTAAGCAACCAATTCTTGGAGGAGACGGTTTTTCAGATGAGAATTTAACGCAGACAGCTGGCAAGAAGAATATCCGCGATGTTTACTACTCTGATCATTTTTCACTTAATGCGCCAGCAACTAACAAAGTAAAACCATTTGCTGCTAGTTACAAGAAAGAGTATGATCAGGAAGTTTCGGCTTTTGCGGCTTTAGCATACGACAGTGTGTATATGATTAAGCAGGTGGTTGAAGATACTCATGCCAAAACGTCGGTGGATGTGGCAAATGGTTTGGCTAAACTTAAAAGTTTTAAAGGTGTTACAGGAATGATGACCATGAAAGATCATAATCCTGAAAAATCAGCGGTTGTGATTGGTTTAACAAAAGGCAAAGAAACTTCAGCAACAGTGGTTAAAATAAGATAAAGTGAGGGTTTAAGTAATGGAGTGGCTACAACAAATTGTTAACGGCCTGTTTTTGGGGAGTATTTATGCATTGCTAGCTTTAGGTTATACCATGGTTTATGGAATTATTAAGTTAATTAATTTTGCTCATGGGGATGTCTATATGGTTGGGGCCTTTATAGGTTCTTTTCTTTTAGCAGGGCTACATTTACCCTTTTTTGTCGCATTGATATTTTCAATGGTAATTTGTGCAGTGCTAGGAGTGGTGATTGAATTTTTAGCATATCGTCCTTTAAGAAAATCAACGAGGATTGCTGCATTAATTACAGCAATTGGCATTTCCTTTCTTTTAGAAAATGTTTTTATTTACTTTTTTAGTTCGCAGACGCGTTCTTTTCCGCAAGCAATTGAGGTTAAGCAGTTTAGTATTGGTGGCATTCAAATTTCTAATGTGCAGGTGTTGATTTTGGGGGTATCGCTTATTTTGATGTTTTTGTTGCAGCTAATTGTTAAGAAGACCAAGATGGGTAAAGCAATGCGGGCAGTTAGTGTAGATAGTGAGGCTGCGCAATTAATGGGAATTAATGTTAATCGCATAATCAGCTTTACTTTTGCTTTAGGTTCGGCGCTAGCTGGTGCTGCCGGAGTGCTAATCGGCTTGTACTATAACTCTATGGATCCTTTGATGGGCGTTTTCCCCGGACTGAAAGCCTTTGTCGCTGCTGTTTTTGGCGGGATTGGCATTATTCCTGGTGCAGCGTTGGGTGGCTTTGTGATCGGGATGATTGAGACTTTAACTTCTGCATCTGCTTTTGCAAACTTTCGTGATGCTGTGGTATATGGAGTGCTGATTTTAATTTTATTGGTGCGCCCGGCAGGAATTTTAGGGAAGAATATTAAGGAAAAGGTGTAGGTGATAGGGATGAAAGTAAATATAAAATACAATTTTATCTGGCTTGTCCTTATAGCTGTCCTTTTTGCATTGTTAAGTGTGTTGCAGACTGTTGGTGTTTTGAATTTATTTTTGGAGCAGCTTTTGGTGTTGATTAGCATTAATATTATTTTAGCGGTGGGACTTAATTTGGTAATTGGTGTGGCCGGTCAATTTTCTCTAGGACATGCGGGTTTTATGGCAATTGGTGCGTATACAGCAGCGATTGTTACATTGAAAAGCCCTACGTATCTTGCTTTTATTGCCGCTCTTTTCTTGGCAGTCCTTATTTCTGGTTTGCTTGCTCTAGCCGTGGGGATTCCGACTTTGCGTTTAAAGGGGGATTATTTAGCGATTGCAACCCTTGGTGTGGCGGAGATTATTCGTATTTTTATTGTTAATTTTGAAGGCGTAACTAATGGTCCAGCGGGTTTATTTAGTATTCCGCTTTATGTTAACTGGCAAGTGGCTTTTGTATTTGTAGCGTTATAGCTGTTCCGATTTAAAACAATCTGTAGTATAATTAAACAATGGCATATTCTAAAGACACGCGAGAAATGGTCTTAAAATACCTCGCAAAGGGACATACTTATGAAGAAGCGC
>JAIRWP010000029.1 GCA_031268845.1 Lactobacillales bacterium
CGTGTGATGTTGTGGAGCAACTTTCTGGAAATAAATCCAGAGAATAAGGCTCCACATTGCTAATTGCAATTATCACACGAACACTCATTAGCAAGGAGGTGAAAAATGGGGTATTAAAAATTTTTGGGACATTTTTACTTTTCATTACTTAGGATATTTTTACTTTTCATTGACATCGCCAAGCTTTTTTTGAAGAGTATGGATCCAACCAAGAAAATATAAAAACTATTTGATATATAAAAAGAGAGTCAAAAACTTTCCAAACATGTTTAAAAAGTTTTTAGCTCTTTTATTTATTCAGAAACAAGATTTTTAATCAGAGCTCTTTATTAAGATCGTTAACAATTCTTCAAGAAATTATCTTGGTTTTCTGTAATTAGTGTAACTTTGGGCAATCATCATTTTTGTTTCACCAACCAGCTGCATAGAATTACCAAAGTTTTTTAATATTACTTGCCACCACTTATTGTCTTCTGAATCTCTTACTCTTTTTTTCGTATTTTCCATAACTCTTTCCCCCATCTCTATATTTTTCTTACCGATTGATGGGGCTTATTTTAGCAAATTCTAGAGCAAAAACACTTTATGTAAATTATTTTCACAAAATCATTATAAAAAACAAGAGATTTTGCTATTTGTTCTTTTTCAATGCTTGTTCTTTACGGATATTTCGTTCTTCACCTATAGCAGCAATGAACATCAAAATTGTTCCAATGATTGCACTGACTATAAGTACAATAAACATGTTAGTAAAATCTAGTTTGTCCGCATTTTCCTTTGATATTTTTCCACCAACAAGGCGACCGATTAATTGTAGAGCTAGTACATCTCCGAGTAAATAACCAAATGTTCCAGATAATCCATTTGCAACAGCAATTGCTTTTTTCGGTGCAAATTTTACAACAGAAATTCCAATTAGTAATTGCGGTCCAAAGAACAAAAATCCACAGATGCACATAGCAACAGCCAATTGTCCGTATGATTTTGCATTTTGATAAATCAAGATTCCTCCCGAAAGGCTTAATGTAATGATTCCAGAAACGATCATTCGACGACCTTTTAATTTATCTGTTAACCAACCGAAGAATAAAGAACCGATAATTGCTGTGAATTCGATATACATTAGTAACGTTGAAACTTGTGCGATATCACTTTTTGGAAGTTGTGTTCCAGCGTAGACAATTATCCATTTTGTTATCCCCATACGAAGGATATAAACAAAAATATTAGCGAAGCATACGATTAATATCCAGGGATTGGTAATTACGTATTTTAAGAAAATTTGCCATTTTGAAAGTTCTTCACCTTGTGTTTTTTCTTCAGCCTCTTCTTCAAGCTCTGCTTCATTATCAACTTCGTTATAAACTTTATCAGCTTTATCCCAGCCTAATTCTTTAGGGTCATCATAACCAAAAGATATTCCCCATGCACCGATACCGATTGCTAATAATCCTGGAAGAATGAAAAAACCACCAACATTGTTACTGAAAAATTTAGCCGCAACCATAGCAGCGAATGGTGCCGCAATTGCTCCACCAACATTGTGTGAAATATTCCAGCGACTCAACCAAGTTGCTTGTTTTGATTTTGGTTGCCAACGCATAATAGTTGAGAAGGCACACGGTCCTCCTGGAGAAAGCACAAACCCGTTGATTCCCCATAAAATAGCTGTCCCAAGAGTGATTATTGTTACATTTTTTGTTGAAAAGAAAAGAATACCAATGAGAACATTACATAGCCCACCAATAACAACTAAGAATGAAATCAATTTTTTCGTGTTTTTTCTATCAGCCAAAAATCCAAGAATTAGCTTTCCGATTCCATAAGCAATAGAATGGAAGGTTAATAGATTGGCAAGTTGTTTCATATTTAGTCCTAAATCTTTATCTTTAGTCATTGCTAAGCTTGCTGCATTCATATTCTGACGAATCATGTAAGAAGCAAAATAAACCATAAATACGACTGAAAATGCTTTAAAAAACTGCGACATCCATTTTTGCCTTTGCACCTCTAGTGGTAAGTTTAGCGGTTTGGGACGTTTTAACTCAAAAAAATTTGACATAAATAATCCTTCCTAGTTTATAAAAAACATCTTATGAGAACGCTTTCATCTATTCAAAATAATTAACATTCCATTTGCTATTTTAATAAGAAGATCCAAAAGATTTTCAAAACCGGAAAAAATTTACACACAGATTTTCTTTTGCAGTCCCATAAAGTAAAAATTTCAAATATAATGTGCAATTTATATCACACTGGTTATTAGATTCCATAATTAATTGTTTTTATTCCAAATAACAATTTTTCCTTGAGTTAAAGATTTTTGCACATCAATAATTCTTTGATTGCTAGAACCGCGAAACTGTAGATTTAAATTTTTTTTTGCTAGTTCAAAGCGCCCATCCACTAAAACATCAATATAATGCAAAAGCTTAAGTTTATCTTCCGTTTCTTCCTGTAGCTCTCCCCAAGTATAACCTGTCCAGCACCAAATATCTTTAGTATTCTTAAATTCTGTATATACACGTTTAGCTAGAGGAATTGTAATACCGGTATTTAAAAAAGGCTCCCCACCAAGTAAGGTTAGCCCTTGTACATAAGATAACTTTGTATCTTCAATAATTTGATCCTCTAACTCTTTTGTATAAGATTTGCCATAACGAAAAGACTGAGACGCTGTGTTATAACATCCCTTGCAAGCAAATAAACATCCACTAACATACAAAGAATTACGAACACCTTCACCATCAACAAAATTAAAAGGCTTATAGTCTGCATAATAATTTTGGCTTACGTCCTTTGAACGCCATTCTTTAGATTTAGGAATTTGCATTTTAAAATTTATCCTTTAGAACCTGTTAACTTGTCTCGGAGCGATGAATGATCCCGTTACACAGCTTACAAACCAAGCAGAGCTTGGGTAAGCTGATAGTAACCCGACAAGTTTTTGGCTAGAGATTGTTAACAGGTTCTTACATATGTTTAACTCGACTGCTTATTTCTTTATGACGTCCTCTAACCATTGGACGAGCTTGCGGATTTCCTAAATAGCCACAGGTCCGTTTTACTACATCACTAGTGGCAGGATTGGTATTGCCACAGTTCGGGCACTCAAAACCATGATCTGTTGGATTAAAATCCCCATCAAAATCACACTCATAACAATGATCAATCGGTGTATTTGTTCCCAAATATCCCACACGATCATAGGCATAATCCCAAACAGCTTCTAACGCTTTTGGATTTTGCTGCAAAACAGGATATTCACAGTAATGGATAAAACCTCCAGAAGAATATTTAGGATAATCTTTTTCAAAATCTAGCTTTTCAAAAGGCGTAGGTTTTTTACGAACATCATAATGAAATGAGTTCGTATAATATTCTTTATCGGTAATATCTGCCATCCTCCCAAATTTTTGGACATCTAAGCGACAAAAACGATCCGTTAATGATTCAGAAGGAGTTCCGTAAATAGAGAAATGATAACCATACTCTTCACTCCAAAGATCAGCATGAGCTTTTAATGTTTTCATAATCTCAAAGGTAAATTCTTTTGCTTTAGGGTTATTTTCCCAATCTGCACCATAAAAGGAAGTGGCTACTTCATATAAGCCGATATAGCCAATTGATACGGTTGCTCGTTTATGGTGAAACAGTTCATCGACATTCCCTTTACGGTCTAAACGTTTCCCAAATGCACCATTTTGATAGAGAATTGGCGCATTTGAAGGTGTAGCTTCTTTGCAGCGATGAATTCGAAAAACCAACGCATCTTTAATAAGATCCAATCGCTCAGCTAAAATGATCCAAAATTGATCTTTATTTCCTTGAGCTTCTAGAGCAATTCGTGGCAGATTTAATGTTACAACACCAAGGTTCATACGGCCAGCATTAACTTTAGCTCCATTTTCATCCTTCCAACCCTGTAAAAACGAACGACACCCCATCGGAACTTTAAATGATCCTGTTAATTCAACAATTTTGTCATAGCTTAAAATATCTGGATACATACGTTTGGTTGCACACTCTAAAGCTAATTGCTTAATATCATAATTTGGATCACCCTCATTTAAATTTAAACCTTTTTTCAAAGTGAAAATTAATTTAGGAAAAATTGCCGTGCGCTTCTCACTCCCTAAACCTGTAATGCGAATCCGCAAAATCGCCTGTTGAATTTCTCGCTCAAACCAATTTGCTCCCAGACCAAAACCAAGAGAGGTAAACGGTGTTTGCCCATTGGAAGTAAACAAAGTATTAATTTCATATTCAAGAGACTGCATCGCATCATAAACATCTTTTTGCGTTTTAACTTTGGCATATTCTTCCCATTTTTCTTCATCAACCCACTGCTTAGCATCCTCAATATGTTTATTATAATTTAGCTTTGCATATGGTGCTAAAAGTTCATCCACACGATCCGCCGAGCAGCCACCATATTGACTAGAAGCCACACTGGCAATAATTTGACTCATTTGCGCTGTTGCTGTTTGAATTGATTTAGGAGACACCACTTCGGCATTTCCAATCTTAAAACCATTTTCCAACATGCTCTTAAAATCAATTAAACAACAATTAGTCATCGGCGTATATGGATGATAGTCCAAATCATGATAGTGAATTTCGCCCTTTTGGTGAGCATTAGCAACATGGGCAGGAAGCATTTTAAGTCCAATGGATTTGCCAACAATTCCTGCTGTTAGATCTCGCTTAGTATTAAAAACTTCCGAATCTTTATTGGCATTTTCATTGACCACTGCGGCATCTTTATTAATCAACTTGCCAATTGTAAAATTGATATCCGTAGCCTTTGAACGCTCAAAATCACGTCTGGTACGGTAAGAAATATAACTTTCTGCCAAATCATACAGATTGTTCTCCAATAAAATATGTTCTACGATATTTTGAATTTCATAGATTTTAATATTTTCTTGAAAACGCTCCATGATTTCCGCATCCACTTGCTCAACAATTGATTGAATACACGCAGCAGATAATGGTGTTAATTTACTATTTACTTGAATTTCAGCCTTAACCAAAGCATCATAAATTTTTTGATCATTAAAATCAACCAGCCGACCATCTCTTTTTAAAACTTTTATCGTTGTTAGATTTGTCCAAAGATTTTTTGTCTTTGTTTGACTTGTTGCTATCATCAGTAAACACTCACTTTCTGATCTAGAAAATCCATAAATTGCCTTGCTATCTTTCGTAGCTTCTTTTTAAAATCAATAAGAACTCTTTCTTCCGATATTATGAATGATCAATAGATAAATAACAAGGCAAAAACACAACATATTGTGCTTTTTTTAGTGATTTATAATTTTTTGACACAATATCTTGTGTTTACGCTTTTAAATAGCTTTGACCAATAAGTTAAAATTATTTTAAAAATTTACTGAATTTTTTTAGTAAATGAAAATTCCACTAAAGATAAGTTAAGTATTCGCCAAAATTGTACTAGGAATTGTAAAGTTTTCCTCCGTTAGTGCTTGGACATATTCTGCAGTAAATGCTTGCTTAATATTTGATTGTTTACCATTTACAACAAACATCGTTGTTCGAATAGCAAAATTCCCTCCACCTAAATCCACCAAGCCAAAAACTTCTGGTGACTGGGTAATCTCATCTTTATAATACTTGGCTAATTGTTTAGTTGTATTTTCAATAATCTCAGTAATTCTCTCGATTCCTTCTTCTGGCACAATGCAAATATCTACAACAACTTTAATATCCAAACGCGAAAGATTGGTAATTGTTGTGATATTGCGATTGGGAATAAAATGAATATAACCTTCTGCTGACTTGATTTTTGTTGTCCGAATTCCAACAGATATAACCGAACCTTCAATTCCTAGATTTTGCATTCGAACATTATCGCCCACATCAATTTGCTGCTCGACAATGATAAAAAAGCCCGTAATCAAATCATTCATAAAGCCTTGTGCACCTAAACCGATAGCTAAACCAATAATTCCCGCTCCTGCTAATAGTGAGCCAATGGGAATTTTAACAATTACTAGAAATGTATAACCAGCAATAAAATAGACAATGTAAGAAAATACACTATCGATCAAACGCTTAATGGTCCTGGCACGTACAACAGTAGTGGAACTACGTTTAGCATAAGATTCATAAGTTTTCTCGATCACATTTTTACCAACTTTAAACAAGATAAAAAAGAACAAAAAAGAAAGTATCAGTGAAATTCCTTTAGTAAGGACTGTTGCAAAAAATTTATCCCAATTAATATTATTTATGTATTTTTGAATAACTCCGACATTTTTTGTCATTTCTTTAGTTAGTTTGTTAGTAGAGTTTGTGGAACTTGTTAATAAAATAGTTTTATTCATAAAAGATTCCTTCATTTATAAGCATTATAAATTAATTTTATGCGTTTTTTCTCAGAAATTACTGATGAAATAATGCCTAATCCTAATAAAATAGCGCCAATAATGACAAACATCCATAAAAAACTATTAATATATGTTCTGATAAATAAAAACATTGCCTGAGACTTAACTCCTGCAGCTGCCTGTGCAAAAACTCCTTTAAGCAAAATCACTGCCGGAACCACTATCCCCATCAAACCAGCTGCCATAAAGCTATATGAAGTAAAACGAAGCAATCGATGGAAATATCCGTGAAGAGAAACCAATAAAAAAATGGTAATTAAAAAGAATAAAATCCCTGAGGCAACTAAACCAATCGTCAAATACTTTTTAAAATCCAGAACCTTTTGACCAAAGTTAAGCAAATAAGGTGGATGAACATAACCCTTATAAATTACAATAATTTTATCCGCCAAAACATTTAACGGCTTGTCCGAGGGAATGCCTATCTTTTGATCAGCAGCATAAGCTCTAATCTTCTGTAATAAATGACTTTTCAGTGCTTCTTCATTTTCTAGCTTAAGCTTTGCATCAGAAGTGTAAATAGCTTTAATGTAATTTGCGACATTTAATTTAACTGAATCTGTATCAAAAGCATCTTTTAAAATTTCTTTTGGAACATTACTCCCTAAAGCAAAATTTGCACTTTCTTTATTAATCTCTGCAGTAAGTTTTGCATAGTAATCCGTTTGATCAGCAACTTTTAACATATGCTTTTCGCTAAATAAGCTAAGTCTTAAGCTAAGTAAAATCAGAAAACTAAACAAAAATACCGAACCAATAAAAGAAAGAATCATTCGCGAAAAATTGCTAAAAAAATTATTATCACTCAATTTAAAAAAACTTCCTTTACTCTACCTATTCATAAAATTTTGCTATTTTGCATAATTAATTTTTGGTCCGCCGATTTGCTCACCGATTACAATATAACGTTCATTCGCCCAGCCAATTGCTTCTAAAGGATAACAAGTGTATAAAATAATACGCCTTTCCTTAGCTATACTTAGCTCCTTTGCTATAACATCATTAGCATCTTGAGAAATAATTCTATGCTCTAATACTTTATACAAAAACGTTCCATAATTTGTTTTTATCGAAAATGACTCACTTTCAGCTAATTTTGTTATTTTGCCAAATTCTGGACGATTATGTCCGCCAATTAAAGCCGTCCCGACTTGCCCAGGAAAACATCCGCTTAAAGACATTCCTGCTCCCTTTGCCAAAGCATCTTCTGAATCTCCACATAATAATGGAATACTAAAACCAATTTGCTCTGCAACCACTTCCCCAAACTGATCGTTTTCCTTTGGATAAGCAATAGAGGACGAAGGTACTTCATCATCTGTTGTTTGCACTTTACTTTTATAAATTTTTTTGCCAGATACTTTTGGAGCATCGTTTAATAGCAATAAAGAAGTAGTAGAGACAATAAAATCAATCTGTTGTCTCCCAATTATCCAAACAGTACCATAGCCAATTATCATAAAAATCAAAGGTATGTAAATATACTGAATTTTTCTTTTTAACAAGTTTTGCCACAACCTTTATGGCGATTAACAAAGGCAGCTGTTAAAGCTAAACCTACTAATGAAAACAAAGCGATCATAGAAGTATTTTGTTTGATACCAGTATTTTTCAATAAATTGGAACTGCTGCCTGCTCCCGCATCTGGACTAACTAAAGAAGCTACTTGTGCTGCTCCCCATTTTACATCAGACATAATTTGATTCAGCAACGGTACTGCTCCTGGAACTTTTGCTCTAAGTGCTGCTATCAAAGTATCTGCACTAGCCAAATCATCTTTGGTTAAAATTCCGCTGGCATATGCTGAACTAATTTGTGAAACCAATGGAAAGATTAATCCTGTAGCACGACTTACCGCATCATCAGTTAATTCTGGATGGGTATTAAAATGATTTCGCATTTGATTAATATATGCTGCTGACTTAGCTCCACCTGCACCTCCTGCAGCTGAAATAAATCCTTCTACCATACTAGGGCTAGCAGCATGAACATTTTCACTAAAAAAAACTCCTGAAGCCACTGTTGCTGTTGTTACTAACATAAAAATACTTTTTTTAAGATTCATTTATAACTAAAACCTCTCAAACTTTAATTTTTTTTAATTCCTTGCAAGATTAACATACATTCGCCAAAATGCAAAAAAAGTTTACAATTTAATTATAATTAAGCTATTAATAAAGGCACAATTCTTCAGTTTACTATTAAAATTTTGTTTGCTACAATCAAGCAAGAGTTTGGCTAGGAGGTAAATGCATGGCTTCTAACGATAAAAAAGATAAGGCAAAAGAGCCGTGGGAAGCGCAGATCTACGATACAGAACAAGAGACATCTAGTTCGCGATTAGCACAGCGCAAAAAGAAACAAGGGAATACCTTGTTTATTCGTTTACTAGTAGTTCTATTAATTATCATTGTTTCCATTCCAACACTATTTTACTTTTTAACTGTAGGAAAAAGTGGAAGCGGCAATGTTAAAGTTGTTAAGTCTTCGAGTACAAAGGCGAAATCTAGTACCCACACTACAAGCAGTAGTACTAGTTCAAAGAAATCTTCTTCCACAAAGAACTCTCAAACAACAAAATCTTCATCTTCGACCTCAGACTCTGAAGAAAATGAAGAGTCATCAACAACTTCTGTAGATAGCTCAACAGCAACTTCATCATCTTCTTCCACAAATGCTGCACATAAATATGAAACGGTTGAAGAAGGAGAAGGATTGCAACAAATTGCCCAAAGAACAGGAGTTCCTGTTGAAACTTTAGCGAAGTTAAATGGAATTACTCTTAACCAAGACGGTTCTTTTTATCCTGCAATTAATCCAGGACAACAACTTCGCATAAACTAATGAGAAAAATTACTTTTTGATTTCTGTTTAATGTTTTTGGCAAAGGAATTTTCTGTCAAAAATTTAAACAGTTTTTTATTGGGAAGGTTATATGAAATGAAAAAAATAAGTATTGCAATTGATGGTCCAGCTTCATCTGGTAAAAGTACACTTGCAAAAATTTTAGCCAAAGATTACGGCTATATCTACATTGACACAGGTTCAATGTATCGCGCTTTGACCTACATGGCATTAAAAGAAAAAGTTGACGTTAATAACGAAAAAGATCTTGATGAATTGTTAAAAAAAATAACAATTACTTTAAAGCAAGGAAAGAATGGGCAGCAAATTTTGGTCAATGAACAAGAAGTGACTGATGAAATTCGAATACCTGATGTAACAAACAATGTTTCAACTGTCTCTGCTCATAAAAAAGTTCGAGTTACAATGGTAAAACTGCAAAAAAGTTATGGAGAGCATGGCGGCGTTGTTATGGACGGTCGAGATATCGGAACAGTTGTCTTGCCAAATGCCCAAGTCAAAATTTTTTTGGTAGCTTCTGTTTTAGAACGTGCTAAACGACGATTTAAAGAAAATCAAAGTAAAGGAATTTTAACCGATTTTGACACTTTAAAAGATGAAATAAAGCGGCGAGACTTTTTGGATTCTAATCGTAAAGTTTCTCCACTTGTACAAGCCAAAAATGCCGTTTTGCTTGATACAACAGGATTAAACATCGCTGAAGTCGTATCTGAAATCAAAAAAATTGTTAATGAAAAAAGGAAAGATTTCTAGCCAACTGCAATTCGGAAAGTAAAAGAGTAGCTATTTAAACCATCTAAACCATCTCCAGCACTTTATCAAGATTTTTCTTAATATCCTGCAATTCGGAAAGTAAAAAAGTAGCTATTTAAACCATCTAAACCCTCTCCAGCACTTTATCAAGTTTTTCCTTAATACCCGGTGGTGCTTTCGAATATAAGTGCAAAAAATCCAAAAAAGCAAAAATTGCAAAAAATTCTCCCGCATAAATTATTACTGA
>JAIRWP010000041.1 GCA_031268845.1 Lactobacillales bacterium
ACAAAAATAAAATTGAAAAACTATGGGCAAATTTAAAAAATTGGTTGCGTTTGAATTCTAAAAATTACTTAACAATTCAGGATGCTATCGCAGCTTATTTTAAATCGGAATAGCTATACCTGACTTTTTTGTTATTTTATTTCTGAGGCATTGACCATAATTTGATCAATTAGGCCATATTCTTTTGCTTCTTGAGCTGACATGTAATTATCACGATCCGTGTCTTTTTCGATAACTTCAATCGTTTGACCAGTTCTTTTAGCTAGGATAGCATTTAGTTTTTCACGTGTTTTTAGAATGTGCCTAGCTGCTATTTCAATTTCGGTTGCTTGACCTTGGGCGCCACCCAAAGGTTGGTGAATCAGAATTTCAGCATTTGGCAAAGCATAACGTTTGCCTTTTTCACCAGTTGTTGCTAAAAAAGAGCCCATTGATGCAGCCATGCCAAGCACAATGGTTTGAACATCTGATTTGATAAAGTTCATTGTATCGTAAATGGCCAAACCAGCTGTGACACTCCCACCTGGAGAATTTATATATAAGTAAATGTCTTTGTTTGAGTCTTGAGCATCTAAAAAAAGCAATTGGGCAACAACAGAATTTGCTAACATATCATCGATTACACCAGTTAGCATAATAATGCGATCTTTTAAAAGACGTGAATAAATATCATATGCACGTTCTCCACGAGAACTTTGTTCAATAACTGTAGGAACTAAATTCATCTTAAACCTCCTTGTAAAAGCTTTAAAAGTACTTTTAAAGTTTAACTTTAAACTTCTATAAGGTCAAATTAGGAGCGGGAGGCAAAGGTAATCTCCCGGAAAACTAGATGCAACGGAGGTGAAAAGTGTGGATATCAAAGATAATATCATGGGAACTATTAAAGGTATCGGTCCTAAAAAAGCAGAAATCCTCACTTCTTTAGGTATTTACATGATAGAAGATTTATTACTGTATTATCCATTTAGGTATGAAGAGTTTTTGGTCAAAAATCTTTTTGACTTAGTTGACCAGGAAAAAGTTGCGTTAAAAGGCAAAGTTATTGCACAACCTGTAGTTCAGTATTATGGTTATAATCGCAGTAAACTTTCCTTTCAAATATCTTTAGCTAATTTAGCTGTAAAAGTAACTTTTTTTAATCAGCCTTATTTAAGCAAAAAAGTGTTTGCAGGAAGAGAACTTGTTATTTATGGAAAATGGGATGATAAGCGCAAAACATTAGTTGGGAGGAAAGTTTTAGATGTATCAGCAAGTGATGAGGAATTTATTCCCGTTTATCATGTAAATAAAAATCTTCGCCAAACAGAACTTGTCAAGTATATTAAAGCTGCTTTTACTGCAGGCTTTGGTGAATTGCTAGAAGAAAATCTGCCTATGTATTTGCGTCAAAAGTACCGTTTGCTTGCGCGCAAGCAAGCCGTTTACAATATGCATTTTCCCAAACAAAGAAAAGACTATCATCAAGCTTTACGAAGATTAAAATTTGAAGAATTTTTTTATTTTCAAATACAAATGCAAAGCTTGCGTAAACAGAAAAAAGAAAGTGCACAAGCTGTAAGTGTTCTTTATGATAAAGCAAAAGTAGAAGAGTTTATCAAATCACTTCCCTTTACACTAACAACAGCGCAAAATCGCGTAGGTTATGAGATTTTACAGGATATGAGAAATTCAAATGCGATGCTTCGTCTTTTGCAAGGCGATGTTGGAAGTGGCAAAACGATAATTGCAGCTCTAGCGATAGTAGCAGTTGTTTCGGCTAATCAACAAGCAGCGTTAATGGTGCCAACAGAAATTTTAGCAAAACAACATTTTGAAAGTTTGACCTCGCTTTTTGCTACTTGCAATCTTCAGATGGCTTTACTTACTGGTTCGATGACAGTAAAAGAAAAAAATGCCACTATCAGTAATTTAGTAGCTGGAAAGATTGATGTTGTAGTAGGAACACAAGCTTTGATTCAAGAGGATGTTCAGTTTAGCAATCTTGGTTTAGTAATTATGGATGAGCAGCATCGTTTTGGAGTAAATCAGCGTAAAATTTTACGCGCAAAAGGCAAAGATCCTAATGTTTTGTTAATGACAGCTACACCTATTCCAAGAACTTTAGCACTGACAATATATGGAGAAATGGATGTTTCAATTATTGATGAAAAACCTGAAGGCCGCATACCTGTTCAAACTATATGGGTACGATATAAGCAATTTACAGCTGTTTTAAATTGGTTAGAAAAAATTTTAGATCAAAAACAGCAAATTTATTTTATTTCGCCATTGATTGAAGAATCTGAGGCAATGGATTTAAAAAATGCAAAAGAATTAGCAGAAGAATTAACAAAATATTTTGCGAATCGTGCTAAAATTGCTTTATTGCATGGAAAGATAAAAAATGATGAAAAGGAAGCAATTATGTCGGCTTTTCAACAGCGCAAAGTAGACATTCTAGTTTCTACAACAGTGATTGAAGTAGGAATCAATGTTCCAAATGCCACGGTGATGGTGATTATGGATGCTGATCGTTTTGGACTTTCTCAGCTGCATCAGTTGCGTGGTCGCGTTGGTCGTGGTAATCAGCGCTCATATGCTTTTTTGATCGCTGATCCTAAGACAAAACAAGGAGTTAGGCGAATGCAGATTATGACAAAAACTGATGATGGCTTTGTATTGTCTGAAAAAGATTTAGAGTTGCGTGGTGCTGGCGAAATATTTGGAGTCAAACAATCAGGAATTCCCGAATTTGCTGTTGGAGATATGTTAAGTGATTTTAATATTTTAGAAGTAGCGCAAAAAGAAGCTGCAGATGTGTGGCAAATACCAAATTGGTGGGAAAAAGAAAAATTTTGGGAGTTAGCAAAAAATATTGAAATAAGTGATAACTATAAAATTTAAAGGCTGTTAGAACCTGTTAACGATCTCTCTATTGATGGATTTTTTGAGAAATTTTTGTGCATTTCTAGGAAAAAAATGCAGATTTAGCGGTGCTAAATTGAGGCTTTTTGACGAAGAAAGGCAAAAAATTACCAGAAAAGTCGCAATTATGGAGATCGTTAACAGGTTCTTAGAGGTTAAAAATGGATTATACGCAATTAAATGGCATAGCTTTAGCTTACGTGGGAGACGCAATCTATGAAGTTTATATCCGAGATTATTTAATTCAAAACGGGCAAACACGTCCCAATGTTTTACATAAAATGGCAACTCACTATGTTTCAGCTAAAGCACAAGCAGCTTTGATTCAAAAAATGAGAGCTCTGCAAATTTTAACTGAGGAAGAAGAACTTGTTTTTCGCCGCGGGCGCAATGCCAAAAGTTATACAAAGGCAAAAAACACAGATCAAACCACTTATGCAAAATCAACCGGCTTTGAAGCGGTACTTGGCTTTTTGCACTTAACTAAACAAACTGAACGTTTAGAAGAATTAATTGCATGGTGCATTCAGGAAGTAGGTCGTGTGCGTGTCAAAAAATGGCAATAGATTTAAAAATAAGAAAAAAATTTTAGAAAACTTTATTTTTGGATATCATGCCAGTGTAGAGATGCTTAAACTTGGCCATGCTAATGGAATTTTTTTACAAGAAAACCTTAAAGGCAAACGAGTCGATACTTTAAAGAGCTTAGCAAAAAGTGGTGATATCCCAGTAAAGTTAGTGCCTAAGCTTAAGTTGGACCAACTTACACACAATGCAGTTCATCAAGGAGTGGTGATCACAACTCCTCCCTATAATTACCTAGAGCTAGAACAACTTTTACAACAAACAAATAGAAACGATCCTTTTTATCTTATTCTTGACTCCTTAGAAGATCCGCACAATTTAGGAGCAATCTTGCGAACAGCCGATGCAGCTGGAGTTGATGGGGTGATCTTACCTAAGTATCGCTCAGCAAGTGTGACACCTACGGTGGTAAAAACTTCTACTGGGGCAGTTGAGCACATTCCGATTGCTCAAGTTACCAATTTAGTTCAGACTGTTCAAAGATTAAAACAAGAAGGTTTTTGGATTTTTGGCACAGATATGAACGGAATAGATTATCGTAATTGGCAAGTTAAGGGTAAGATTGCTTTAATTATTGGCAACGAAAGTCGAGGTATCAGCCAGCTTTTGCGAAAAGAAGTTGATGAAATATTGACAATTCCAATGATTGGTCATGTCCAAAGTTTAAACGCTAGTGTTGCTGCGGGGCTTTTAATGTATGAAGTCTTGCGTGGACGGTCAAAATATTAATGCTGGACTTAAAGATCGTTAACAAGCTCTTAAAACATATTGCTTTATATTTAGTAGACATAAAGAAATTTGATCGATAATATTAGACTAAAAAAGAGGTGAAAGAGATGGCAGTAAAAATTCAAACGCCGCAAGGAACAATTGAAATTACCAATGAATCCATTGCAATTATTGTCGGCGGAGCTGTAACTAATATTTTTGGTATTGTTGGCATGGCAAGCAAAAATCAAATCAAAGATAATCTAAATTCCGTATTGCATAAGGAAAATTATGCTAAGGGGGTAGTGATCCGCCAAGAAGGTGAAAATATCGCTGTAGATGTGTATACGATTGTAAGCTATGGCGTTAAGCTTTCAGAAGTTTCATACAATGTCCAGGAAAAAGTAAAATACAACTTAGAAACTATTTTGGGTATAACAGCGAATTCTGTAAATGTTTATGTCCAAGGAGTTCGTGTGCTTGACGAATAAATTCCATTAATTGAAAGGAAGAGAGAAAGAAGTGAGTATAACGAAAATCACCTCTTGCCAACTGCAAGAGATGTTGCAAGCTGGCAGTGAATATTTAGCAAATAATGATGAGTATGTAAACTCTTTAAATGTCTTTCCTGTTCCCGATGGAGATACGGGCACAAACATGAATATGTCAATGACTACTGGTGCTAAGGCAGTAGCTGATACAGCAAAAGAAAAAGTAAGTGAAGTTGCAAGTATCTTTGCAAAAGGTTTGTTAATGGGCGCACGTGGAAATAGTGGTGTGATTTTATCGCAGTTATTTCGTGGTTTTGCTAAATCAACTGAAGGTAAAGACTTTTTAGATGCAAATGACTTGGCCGATGCTTTTCGTTTTGGTGTTGAAACGGCTTATAATGCGGTGATGAAACCTGTTGAAGGAACAATTTTAACTGTTGCTCGTGGAGCTGCAAAATATGCTATTAAATCAGCTAAACAAAATATTGACGTTGCAATTGTAATGCGGGCAGCAGTTATGGGAGCTAAAAAGTATTTAGCTAAAACTCCTGAGTTGTTGCCAGTGTTAAAAGAAGTAGGCGTTGTTGACTCTGGAGGTCAAGGGTTAGTTTACATTTATGAAGGCTTTCTGGCGTCTTTAACAGGAGCATTTGAAACTGCTGCTGATTTTATTCCAACACCTGCGGCAATGGATCAGCTAGTAGATGTAGAACATCATAAAGCAGTGGCTAGTCATGTTGCTAGTGAAGATATTAAATTGGGATTTTGTACAGAAATCATGGTACAACTTAGCAAAGGTCAAACAGCTACAGAAAAGTTTGATTATGATGCTTTTCGTAATTATTTGGCTAGATTAGGTGATTCTTTATTAGTTGTCAATGATGATAAGATTTTAAAGGTACATATTCATACGGAAGTTCCTGGTGAAATAATAAGTTACGGACAAAAATTCGGAGCATTAGTTAAAGTAAAAGTAGATAATATGCGTTTGCAACACGATACAATTATTGAAAAAACAACAAAGGAAAATGCCTCTAAAAAGAAGGTTCCATACGCAGTGATTGCAATTGCTGTTGGAGATGGATTGAAAAAGTTATTTTTATCTCTTGGTGTAGATCATGTTATTGCTGGCGGGCAAACAATGAATCCTTCCACTGAAGATATTTTAACCGCAATCAAAGAAGCAAATGCTAAAAATATCATTATCTTGCCAAATAATAAAAATATTTTTATGGCGGCCGAATCGGCTGCTGAAGTTGCAGAAATACCTGTTGCTATTATTTATAGTCGGACTATTCCTCAAGGAATAGCAACAATGCTTGCTTTTAACCCTGATTTAAAACTTGAAGAAAACAAAAAAAATATGACAGAAATGCTAACAAATGTCACCAGTGCTCAAGTCACAACTGCAGTGCGTGATACAACAATTGATGGCATTGACGTGCATAAAAATGACTATATCGGAATTATTGAAGGCAAAATTGTCATCTCAAAACCAACAATTATTGAAACATCAATTGCGATTTTGGAACAAATGATTAATGATGAAACAGAAATTATTACGATTTTAATTGGCAAAGAAGGAACGCAAGATGATGCGGATATTGTAGCTTCAACCATCGAAAAAAACTACTCAGACATCCAGGTAGAAATTTATCCAGGGGATCAACCTGTCTATCCGTACATTTTTTCGGTGGAATAAAAATGGCTCACCTGATGTTCAAGAATATCTAAAACTTAAAAAGTATTCTAAAAATCGCTGTCTTTTAAAAATTGATTTATAAATATTTTAATTAAATCTATTGATATTATCTTAGAGTCTGTTAACTTGTCTCTTTAATGATGTTTTCTCAAGCAATGGAAAATTTTGCTGACGCAATGCTTCGTAAATCATGATTGCAGCGGTGTTGGATAAATTAAGCGAACGCACATGTTGATCATTCATTGGAATGCGTAAACACTTATCAGTATTTTCGCGCATAAATTCCTCCGGTAAGCCAGTTGTTTCCTTGCCAAATAAAAAGTAATGACCTTTTTTATCATTATAATCCACTTCACTGTACATTTTATTGGCAAATTTTGTGATCAAATATAATTTTGCCCCTGTCCCAGCAATTGTTTGTAAAAAATCATTCAAACTCGCATGATAAACAATCTCAACATCCTGCCAATAGTCAAGTCCAGCACGTTTCAAATATTTATCATCTGTTGAAAAGCCTAAGGGCTCAATTAAATGTAATGGCGTATTAGTTGCAGCACAAGTGCGAGCAATATTTCCCGTATTAGCAGGAATTTGCGGTTCAAATAAAACAATATGATTCAACAAAGATACTCAACTCCCTCTTTCTCTTAATTATCCAGCAGCCAGTCAAAAGATCTGCAATTCGGAAAGTAAACCATAACTAAAAAATATGCTACAATAACCTCATGTTAAAGATTACGAAAAAATCCAAAGCCAACATATTAGACTCTATTCAAAAAGGCGAAATAGACGCC
>JAIRWP010000051.1 GCA_031268845.1 Lactobacillales bacterium
CAAAAATAAAATTGAAAAACTATGGGCAAATTTAAAAAATTGGTTGCGTTTGAATTCTAAAAATTACTTAACAATTCAGGATGCTATCGCAGCTTATTTTAAATCGGAATAGCTATATAAAGGCAAGACCTCTTTGCGCAAACCAAATGATACCTCCCAAGGCCAAAATTGAAAAATCCATCCCCGCAAATTGCAAAGGTAACCTTCGAATATACGATAACAAGGGTTCGATCATCATCGCTAATATGCGATATAATTTTGTTTGTGTTGCATTATAAAACCAACTCATTAAAGCATAGATAAATAAAATCATTAAATAAAGATCTAATGCCTTGATAAGCAATAATAAAATATTAGAAATGAGCATTCTTTGTCTCCGATCAATTAACGTTTGCTTGATTTAATAAACTACGAGCAACATCGCTACTAATTTCCATATTATTAGGTGTTACCAAAAAAATTTCATTGTCAACACGCTGAATATCGCCATCTAATGCAAAAACCATGCCCGTTAAAAAATCAATCACTCGCGCTGCGGAAAATTCTTCCATTAAATGAAAATTAACTAAAACAGCTTCTTTAACAAGCAAAAGATTAGCTACATCCAAAGCTTCTGAATACACTCGAGGCTCTTTAATAGCAATTTTAAAAGGTGCCACCTCTTGCTGTGCTTTAGGCTGCATTTTACGTGAAGGACTCATCCGACTTTGCTTTGCATAAGAGGCAGCGCCACTATGCACTTTTTGTGCTGCTTGTTTCATCAATACTACATTGCTACCTTCAAGATGCGATGAAGAAGCTTTTTGTGGATCTGATGAAGCAACAGGACGAGGTCCCACTTTTGTATAGCCATTGTTTTGAACTTTCGGTGTTCCACCATTAGAACGACGGCCTGTTAAAGAAGAATTATTAACCTCTGACTTCGTTTTATACCCACTACTTCTTGTTAGTTTCTCTTTAATTTGCGTACGATAAGAAGGTTCGATTTTTGTTGTAGCCTTAAGTATCTGCGAGTTTTTCTTTCGCGTAATACTTTCATGCCCATCCTCATCAATATCAGACTCAAAATCATCAAACTCCGATTCATCATCCAAACCGAAAAATTTTGATATCTTACTTAAAAATGACGGTGCCATATTTTCTTACCTCCAAGTTTTAATTAACGACGACGACGATAAAATGCTGGCGTATTCTCCTCATCATCTATCTTGGCCTTCTCTTTTTTTTGGAAAGTTTCGATCTCTTTTTTTTCAAGCGAATCAAATGCAACATTGTCAATATTTTGTCTTACATTAGCATCGCGACGAATGTCCCAGTTGCCAAATGGAGACTCTTCTTTTGCACCAATTGTTGAAGAAGATGGTTTAACACTATCTAAAATTGGGCTTTTGGTAACTGCAGTATTCGTTCGATGCAAGGGAAATTCTTTATGATTACTACCACTAGAACGATTTTCCTTGCGTGAATCATCAATACCTGTTGCCACAACCGTTACCCGAATTTCATCGCCTAGACTTTCATCAATCGAAGTTCCTAATAAAATATTAACATCGTTTCCTGCAGCAGCAGCAACAATCTCTGAGGCGTCTTTGGCTTCAAGTAAACCAAGATCCAAACCACCTGTAACATTAAGCAAAACATTTTGAGCGCCAGAAATCGAAACTTCTAGCAATGGGGACTGAATAGCACGCTTTGTTGCTTCAATCACCCGCTCTTCTCCAGAAGCATAGCCAATTCCCATCAAAGCACTACCTTGGTCCGTCATTACTGTTTTAACATCGGCAAAATCTAGATTAATAAAACCAGGAGCTGTGATTAAATCAGAAATACCCTGCACCCCTTGACGCAAAACATTATCTGCTTCACGCAAAGCTTCTAACATTGTCGTCTTTTTATCAACAATCTCTAATAAACGATTATTGGAAATAATCAACAAAGTATCGACAAACTCTTTAAACTCAGCAATTCCTTCTGCCGCAAATAAACTACGTTTTGGTCCTTCAAAGCCAAATGGGCGCGTCACAACCCCCACTGTTAATGCACCTAAATCTTTAGCAAGACGAGCTACCACCGGAGCTGCTCCGGTACCTGTTCCACCGCCCATACCAGTAGTGATAAAAACCATATGCGCGTCCGACAACATATCCTTAATCTCTGCTTCTGACTCTTCAGCTGCTTTTTTGCCAATTTCTGGATTAGCACCTGCTCCTAAACCATTAGTTAACTTTGGTCCTAGTTGAATATGATTTTCTGCTTTATTACGATCCAAAGCCTGCTTATCCGTATTGGCCGCGATAAACTCAACGCCTTCAACGCCAGCATCAATCATGTTATTGATGGCATTACCACCGCCACCACCAACACCTACTACTTTAATAATCGCTCCATCTTTTACTTTCATATCTAATGAAATATCCATGAAATACTTCTCCCTTTCTAACATATCTAATTTAAATCATCTATAAAATTCTCAATCAAACATCTTGCTCCATTTATTTTTAACCCATTGAACAAGATCTTTCCCTTTTTCAAAACTTTTTTCCTCATGGTAATCATCAGAATAATCCTGAACGTAAGTACTTGGCTCCAATTCGTTTTTTACAGGTTGCACAACATAGTTATTTGTCGGCGGTACAATCCGCTCACCGGCTCTAGCACTTTCAACAATATAGTTAATCTCTGTTAAATTAGCTGCATATTCCACCAAAGCTATAACATTAGAAAAAACAGGATTTCTTAAGCCCATATGATTTGGCACATAAAGCTTAACACCAACATTAAAAACTTCTTGAGCCAATTCCACAATTCCTGGAAGACTAGCAGCTCCACCTGTTACAACAACTCCGCCAGGTAAATCAAGAATATTTAAAGACGTTAAAGCTTCTTTTGCTTGCAATAAAATTTCTTCTAAACGCGCTTCGATAATCTCTGATAAATATCGCTCATTCACCTTAACAGGTTCATTTTTACCAATAACATCCACCGGAAAAGTCTCATCCTCAGAAGTGCGTTCAGAAAATGCATCTCCGTAATTAACCTTTAAAGCTTCCGCACTACTATGAGAAGTATTTAAAACAACGGAAATATCCTTGGTAATGTTCTCGCCGCCTTCTTGATCAACCACTGAAAATTTTAACTCTTTATCATACATTACCGCAGTCGTCGTTTGGCCACCACCAAGATCAAGCAAGATCGTGCCAAACTCTTTTTCTCCATCAGTAAAAACTGTTCTCGCTAAAGCAAGTGGCGAAATAATTAAGCTATCTACATGAAGATTTGCTTTTTGGGCAGTGGCTTGAACATTATGAACAATGGTTTTGGGACCAATAAATAAAATCCCTGACATCTCTAAACGTACCCCGATCATACCACGAGGATCCTTAATACCTTCAATACCATCTACGGTAAATTCTTGCGGAAGTAAGGAAATAATTTGTCTCTCAGGAGGAATCGAACGCACCATTGCCGCCATCGCTACATTAAAAACATCTTCATCGGTAATTTCTTTTGAATTCGTACTTACGGCAATCATTCCACTACAGCGCTCCATTTGCAAAGAAGTCGCTGGTAAACCAACATAAGCACTATTAATTTTAATTCCTGCTTTTTCTTCCGCTTGGGCGGTAGCACGCTTAATTGAATCAACGGTCTTATCGATATCAACAATAATCCCACGATTTAAGCCTTCTGACTTTGCATTTCCCACGCCTATAATATTCATTTGCCCATCAATATACTTAGCCACAACAACCTTAACAGATGTTGTTCCAATATCAAGGCCTGTATACAATCCTGTTTTAGCCATTAAATTAGGAGACCTCCACTTCTGCTTGTTTTATATTTAATCAAATAAATTCACCTAATTTGACCATTCTTCATACCAATGCATTCTATCATAACTTAGTACTTTCAAAAAGTTGTTTTATTTAAAATCCTTATGAAAAAATTCTCAGTTTAACAGGCTTTAAGCAATATCATCCTCTTCTGTTTTACGCTTTAATTCTTTATCGTTAATATCTGAATTTTTTCCTCTTTTCTCTTCATCCTTCTTTTTCGAAAATGGATATGAATAAGCTCCTACTTCCATATTCACAATTCCTTTTTCTTTCATTTCTTTAACAATTTTAGGATAAAAGTTTAATCTAGAGCTAATATCCTCAGAAGAAATTTTGATTTCATTACCATCTTTCATCGAAAGAACAACTAAAGTCGGATTAGATGGTATTGGTGTTAAAGTGATCCCTGTAATTAATAAGCGCAAAGAATCCTCTAATTTTAAGCATTCTTTCATTACTGATGTAATTCTTTTCTCGCTGCTATTGAAATTTTTTAATTTTGGAATGTCCCCTTTAGGCCTTTTTTTCAGTTCATTCATTAATTTACCGGTGCTTAAAAACGGTCGATATTTTTTACTTTTTTTATCCACTTCATATGCAATTTCGCGATATTCTTCTAATTTAATTACAAAATGATTAATTCCAGAGAACTTTATCTCTGCAGAAGAGATGCGCGGACTAAATTTTTTAATATTTTTTTCGTAAACACTTTTTCTTAAAAATTGCCTTAAAATTCCTCGATTTTCTGCAAGTTTTGCTGCTTTAATAATCTCTGATTTCGGCAAATTAATCGCGCCTAAAACTTCTACTTTTTCCAATTTACTAAAAGGAGAAATAAAATACAGCATAATAAAAATCGAAAAAGCAGAAACACTAAAAATCAATAAAAGTTGCTTAATCAATTTTTTATTACGTTGTTTTTTTAATTTTGGTAACTTCTCTTGAAATGATTTGTAATGAATAACTTTATCATTTTTAATTTTTTCAGACTTTTCTTCATTTTGTTTTGATGTATCCTTGCTCTGAAGCTCCTTTTGCTTTTCTTCTTGTTCTAATTGCCACGAAGTCTTCTCGCCTTGCGTATTCATAAACTCCTGATGTTTCTTTTGCCAGGGCGTTAATGAGGAAGAGGAAGCTTCCATTTGTGAATTCACTATTTTATTTTCTTTATTTTTATCACTCACCAAAGCTCCTCCTTCTTAGAATCTGTCTACTATCTCCATAATAGCGAAATTTTCGGCAATTTTTCGCCCTTCGTCGTTAAAAATCCTCGATTTGGATCACCAAATCTGCGTTTTTTGCCTAGAATTGCATAAAAATTCTCCTAAAATTTCATCTATAGAGAGATAGTAGACAGATTCTTATTTTACTTTACAAGCTTTTCAACAATATCTAATAATCGCTGGGCTGCATCAGGAACCCCTTCACCTTTTGATGCTGCAGCCATTTGCTTACAAAGTTTTGAATTTAGTAAAATACCATCAATTGCTGCCACCAAACTTTCGCCATTTAAATCTTGATCAGCAATTTTTTTGACCGCACCAACATTTACCAAACTTTGAGCATTTTTCGTTTGATGATCACTAGTTACAAAGGGACTTGGAATCAGAATGCCTGGCAAACCAAGAGAAGTCATTTCAGCTATTGAAGTAGCTCCAGCGCGGCCAACCATTAAATCAACATTTGCCAATACTTCAGCCATTTGCTTTATATAAGGAACAATGCGAATATTTTTCATCTGCATTTCTGCTTGTTGAAACTTTTCTTGGAACTCTTCGTAATAACGCTCCCCTGAAACATATAATACCTGATAATTTTTTTCAGCAAATCTAGGCAAAGCCTCAACCAACGCCTGATTGATCTTCAAAGCTCCACGACTACCACCAAAAATCACAACTGTTAAACACCTTGGATCTAAATCATACATTTTTAAAATATCAGATTTGCCGATATCAGCAACCTCTTGGGCTCTAGGATTGCCAGTAAAAACAACCTTACCCTTAGAAAAACTGCGCTCTACACAGCGAAAAGAAATAGCAACTTTATCTACATAATAGTTTAAAACTTTATTAGTTATCCCCGGAACACTATTTTGCTCATGAATTACCGTTGGAACATTTAACTTTACCGCAGCATAAAGAACAGATCCCGCAACATAACCTCCCATTCCTAAAACAATATCTGGCTTAAAATTTTTTATTAATATTTTAGATTGCTTAACACTTTCTAAAAATAAATAAATCGTTTGCAAATTTTTCCAAGTAAGCGAACGTCTAAAACCTTGGACTTTAATCGTTTTAAAAGGAACGCCCGCCTCTGGAACAATTTTAGACTCTAAACCTTTCTTTGTTCCTACATATAGAGCTTGGGTTTTAGGTTTTAACTTTTGTACAAATTTAAGGAACGAAAGAGCAGGATAAATATGTCCGCCTGTCCCTCCACCTGCTATCATAATCTTCATTCGATATATTCCTTTAATTCTCTTACCTTTTCCATGAATTTTTCACCACGGACTTCAAAATTTTGATATAGATCCCATGAAGCATTAGCGGGGGATAATAAAATGCTATCACCTTGCTTAGAGAGATTATAAGCTAGTAAAACTGCTGATTCCACCTTTTCCGTTTTTTGAATGTGCGCAACTTTTGCTGCTTTACCTGCAGCTATTAACTTTTCAGCTGTCTCTCCAAAAACAATCAAAACTTTTAAATTTCTTAATTCAGGAATTAATTCATTAAAATCATTCCCGCGATCAAGCCCGCCAGCAAGTAAAATTGTTTTCTCATTATCAAAACCACTTAAAGCCATTTTCGTTGCCAAAATATTTGTCGCTTTTGAATCATTATAAAATTTACGACCATTAACTTCCACTACAAACTGCATTCGATGAGAAACTCCATGAAACTGTTTTAGCTCCTTGCAAATAATATCATTACTTACTCCTTTTAACTTTGCTACGGCAATAGCTGCTAAAGCATTTTCGATATTATGACGTCCCGGCGTACCAAGCTCCAAAGCAGACATTATTTTTTCTTTCTTATAAAAGAGACTACCATCTAAAAAATATGCTCCATCAACTTCTTTTTTTAGCGAAAAGGGAACCATCGTAGCTTTTGTCGTAGCCGCCAAAGCTAGCAACTCATCTTGATCGGCATTAATTACTAAAAAGTTTTCCGACGTCATATTTTTTTGAATCTGCCACTTAGCATTTACATACTTATCACGCGTTTGATGATAATCCAAATGAGCAGCGTAAAGATTCGTAATCACGGCAATCTCTGGTTGAAACTTTCTAATCCCCATTAATTGAAAGCTTGAAAGTTCCATCACTAGTTCATCGTCAGATGTTGTTTTTTGGACCACCGCACTTGCCGGAAAGCCAATATTGCCAGACAATAAAGCTTGCCCACTTTGACGCTGAGCATTTAATAAACTAGCAATCATTATCGTTGTTGTTGTCTTGCCATTAGTTCCCGTAATACCAATAATTGGTGCATCTGAGACTTCATATGCTAACTCAACTTCAGTAATAATCGGCATTCTTCTTTCCAATGCCTGCATAACCATTGAATTAGAATATGGAATGCCTGGATTTTTAACAACTAACTCAAAACCCTCTTCCATTAGTTCAACTGGATGACTGCCAGCGATAACACGAATGCCGCTTTCCACCAATTTTTGCGCTTCAAGATTTTCTTCAATCGGCTTAACATCATTAACCGTCACGATTGCACCCAAGTCATTTAACAAAGAAGCTGCACTAACTCCACTACGTGCAAGCCCCAAAACTAAAACTTTTTTACTCTTATATATTGAGATTTTTTTCATCCTACTCACCTTTAAATATTTTAGCTTTTTATAAACTCTTTTCAAGAAAGAGCAATAATAGCTGCACAAAAGTCAATGAAGTGAGACTCAATTTAGACCCTCGTATATTATTAATAGTCAGCTTCACATCTAATCATAATTAATATTTATCCCACTTTAATTATCTTAAACTTTTTGTAAGCAGATAGAGGTCATAGCTTAGAGCCTGTTAATATTATTTTCGCTGTTTGGACGAGTAATAAGCATTACAAAGTGCATTTGGCTTGATATTGAAGTTATTTTTTGGATAATTCATATAAACAAATTCCTGTGTCATGGAAAGTGGTAGAATAATTATGCCTTTACTGAGATATTTTCGGAAAATTAAATGTTGACTATTTTATAGTTAGCTGTTAACTTGTCTCAAAGCGATGAATAGTTTTGGCTATTTTTTCACACTTTTTCGTTAAAAAATTTGTCGGGTTATTACAAATTGTATAACGTGATTCACTTCGCTAGAGATCGTTAACAAGTTCTAAGCGTAGAAATTGTTAGCGCGAAGTTTGTTTTGTACTTTTTGTGGGGCATTAAATGTCACGATGGGCCGTTTTTAGTCCTTTTGAAGGAAAGGATGTTGTCTAAATGCAACTTGATTTATCTGTATTAGAAACAGTCGCTCCTGATGTTTTAGATGTTTTACAACAGCGTTTTCTTATTTTGCGAAATATTTACTGGATGCAGCCTGTTGGCCGAAGATTACTTGCTGAAAAAATTGGTTTGACTGAGCGAGTATTGCGTTCGCAAACAGATATTTTAAGAAATTTACAATTACTACATATTTCTAAATCGGGAATGATATTAACAAAAGCAGGGGTAAATTCTGTTCAAAATCTGGAAAAAATGATGGATGTTCTTCAAGGTTTTCATTTAATGGAGAATAAACTAAAAGGCTATTTTGGTATACGAAAGGTAACCATTGTTGCTGGTGATAGTGATGTACAAAAGAAAATTCTTGAAGAATTTGGTTCTGTTGTTACACAAATTTTAGATGATTTATTGCCTGATGGAGAAAATATTATTGCGACAATGGGCGGCACTACAATGTCAGTAGTAGCAGCTAACCTCTCTAAGCTGGAAACAAAAATGCGACATAATATTTTTGTTCCTGCACGTGGCGGAATTGGTGAAGCTATTTCTGTGCAAGCTAACTCAGTTAGTGAGAAAATGGCTCAACACGCTGGTGGCAAGCATCATACCTTATATGTTCCGGAGCATGTTCGGCAAGAAACATATGAATTATTAATTGAAGAACCAGCAATTCAAGAGGTCCTTCAGCTAGTAAAGCAAGCCAACTGTGTAATTCATAGCATTGGTTTAGCACTTCATATGGCAGCTAGACGTAAAATGACGGAAGAGGAAATTATTAAAATAAAACAATTTGGAGCGGTTGCAGAAAGCTTTGGCTATTTTTTTAATAAAGAAGGCATGGTTGTTTACAAATTGCCAAGAATTGGGCTAAAATTGAGCCAGTTAGAGACTATTCCTGTTATTTTGGCAGTAGCTAGCGGTAAAAGTAAAGCTCAAGCAATTCATGCATATATGAAAAATGCACCAAAAAAAACGTGGTTTATTACCGATGAAGCTGCAGCTTGCGAAATTTTAAAAATGATAGGGTAGTAAAATGATTTTTAATTTGGTTCTAATATTGATTTTCATAAGGAGGAAATCTGCAAATGATAGTAAAAGTAGGAATTAATGGTTTTGGACGTATCGGACGCTTAGCATTTCGCCGGATTCAAAATGTTGAGGGCGTAGAAGTTGTTGCTATCAACGATTTAACAGACTCTCGTATGTTGGCTCATTTATTAAAATACGATACAACACAAGGACGTTTTGATGGAACAGTTGAAATTCAAGAAGATGCTTTTGTTGTAAATGGTAAAAAGGTTGCAATTTCTAAAAATTCTGATCCAGCAAAAATTGGATGGAATAAATGGGATGTGGACGTTGTTCTTGAAGCAACTGGTTTTTTTGCTTCAAAAGAAAAGGCTGAACTACATATTAAAGGCGGAGCGAAAAAAGTGGTAATTACTGCTCCTGGTGGTGCTGATGTTAAAACAATTGTTTATAACACTAACCACAATACTTTAGACGGTTTAGAAACAGTAATTTCTGCTGGTTCATGTACGACTAACTGTTTAGCACCAATGGCAGATGCTTTGCATAGACACTTTGGCATTAAAGTAGGAACAATGACTACTGTTCATGGTTATACGGGAGATCAAATGACACTTGACGGTCCTCACCGTGGTGGAGATTTACGTCGTGCGCGCGCAGCTGCAGAAAATATTGTTCCTAATTCAACAGGCGCAGCTAAAGCCATCGGTTTAGTTATTCCTGAGTTAAATGGTAAACTTTCTGGTCATGCTCAACGTGTTCCGATTCCAACTGGTTCATTAACTGAGTTAGTAACTATTTTAGGTAAAAAAGTTAACGTTGATGAAGTAAATTCAGCTATGAAAGCTGAGGAAACTGAATCTTATGGTTATAATACCGATGAAATTGTATCTTCTGACATTGTTGGTATGACTTTTGGTTCATTGTTTGATGCAACACAAACAGAAATTATGCATGGGGATGATGATACGCAATTAGTTAAAACAGTATCTTGGTACGACAATGAAATGTCTTATACAGCTCAGTTGGTACGTACGCTAGCTTACTTTGCAAGTTTAATAAAATAAAAGCAATACGTAAACAGCAGATTCTTAAATAAGATTAAATAAACATAAAAAAGTGGAGCAATATAATTTGCTTCGCTTTTTTGCTTTTTCAAATAAAATTTTTAATATTTTGCACCTCATTTAAAAATGGTTTATTAGTATTAAAAACTTTTTGATTATTAATCTCAATGATATAATGCAAATAACATAAGCTAATAATTATATAAAGCAGCAAATATGTTTCTACATTATACTGGAGGGGAACATCTATGAGCGAAGCAGCTTCAAATTATGAATTAGAGTTAGAAGAGTTAGAAAAAGTTATGGGGAAATTGGAAAAATCACTGATTTCAACCAAACAGGAATTAAAAGAAGAAACTGAAAAAAATGTTACATTAACTGAGAATCTTAATAAATTGAAACAAACATTTAAAAATAATTTACCTGCAACAAAAAGTATGAAACAAATAGAAGATCAATTGAAATTTACTTTAAAAAAATTAGATTCTACGCAAGAGCAAGCTCTTTTGTTAAAGAAAAAATTAGCTAAAATGCAAGAAATATTAAATCAGAAAATAGCTGAAAATCAAAAACTAAGTATTGATAATGAGATTTTAAAGCAAGAAATGACCAACTTAACAGCAAAATTCCAAGAAAATGTACACTCCTCCAAAGTCAAAACACCACAAACAGATATGACTCCTTCAATAAATAAGACTAATGATTATAAAGATCAATTACAGAAATTACAGAGTGATTTAGCTACTAGCAAGCAAATTTTGCTTCAACAAAAAAAAGAAAATCAAAAATTAAAAGAGCAATTAATCTCTGTAAAGCAACAAATGTTTTCTAAAGAAGAAATGGCTGATATGTTTGTACAAGCCAAAAAATTAGCTAGAGAAAAAGTTTTAAAAGATCAAGCTCAAATCCAGGCACACGAAGAAGAAAAATATTTAAATACTATAAGTGAAGAAAGAAATAAATTGTATGATGAGTTATTAAAAATGGCACAGATAAATCAAAAATTTATTACTCGCTTAGCTGATTTAAAAGATAAAGAACGTCATTTAACAGAAAGGAAAGGCATCGAGAAAAATGAATAAGCGGTTTCGTTCAACAATATTAATAAGCTTATTATTTTTTTCTTTAATATTCATAAATGGAATGAAAGTTTTAGCTGATTTTTCTACTTCAACACAAGCTGAAAATACAAGTAGTTCTGCAAGTGTCTCAAAAGTACAACCGAATGATTTATTAGGCGTAAGGTTAGATTTTGTTTATGATACGCAAGATGATGTAAAAAATACTCTAAAGGTTGTTGTTTATCTTATTCAAGAAGAAAAAGAGGTTTTTACACCTCTTTATAAAGCAGATAATTCACAATATAAAGTTACTGTAAAAGTAAATTTTTATGTTGGAGATAAACTGGTCCATACTCAAAATTATTCAACAAATAAAACAGGAGAGTTAAGCGTTGATTTAGACGAAATTTCTGCACTATCCAGTTATAAAGAAGGACAAGTGCGAGTTGAGTTAGATCCATTAACGGTTGGTGGAGTTGATTTAGATCAAAAAAAATATCATGATAAAGCTTTTCGTGAATTTACTTTGCCTATTCCAAAACGTTCTGAAAAGAGTTCTGTTGATGATGAAAAGCAGGAAGATGATGAAGGAAGAACAATGATGAGTATTTTAATAGAAGCAATTGTGGTAGGAAGTGCTGCATTAATCTTGGGCTATCTAATTGGCAGACTTCACGCCAAACGCAGATTCAAGAAAAAAGCTTTGCAGCAAGAAAAAAATAAAAAATTTGAAACAGTTCCAACATTAGATTCAAACGCTGTATCTTCCACTCAAGTAACGGAACAAAATATAAGCACTTCTTATGTAAAAGATGAGCGCGAAATTGAACCTCTTATTACTTCTAAAAAAGATCCTGAACAAATTTTGGTAAACGCTGAAGGAAATGTCAAAGAAGATGCGACAAATCATGAAAATTTATCAGCTTCAGATGATAATGCAGATCCTTTGGATCAAATAAAAGCATTGCGAAAACATGCGCAACAGTTACTAAAAGAAGTATAAAAAAGATTGTAAAGCAGACTGTGTAGTTAGTCTTGCCTAAGTTGGGGCATCTACACAGTTTGTTTTTTTACAATCTCTAAAATTAGAAAAACTATCAATTACACAAACCAAGCAATATCTTCATCTTGCCATCCAACAGCAACAGCTGCGTTAATTTCTTCTTTATTTAATGTCCAAACATGTTCACCATTTCCTGGGTTATACATACGATATACAGGAGTCGATCCATATTTATATCTTTCTTTCTAGTAAGCGGTAAAATTACGAAATATGTTAAAATTATTAATGAAATTGCTTATTAGGGAGGACTATCAATTTGAAGTTATTGAAGAGAAAAGCTTTTTTATTTACAGGAGTAGCAGTGCTTGCTTTTTTATCAATTGGAGGATATCAGATTTATCGTAAGTCGCATTTTGCTTGGGGAGCAACAGTGCTTGGAAAATCACTTTCTCTTAAGTCAGTGAATGAAGCGTATGATATCTTGCAAAAGGCTAATCAACCTTTAAAAATGGAAATTGTCGAAAGAAATGAAACATATACAGTAAAGATTCCGGCTAAATATAGATTAACAAAGGAGCTTTTAAGGAAACAGTTACCTAATAAAACAGTTGAATTGACCAAAAATTCGGAATTTGCAAAAGAGGTAGAAAAATCTCTTAGCAAATTAGACTTTAAAGAATATCCTGGCGAAAATGCCAAATTAAACTTTACGGGTAATGCTTGGGAGATTGTTCCGGAAGTAAAGAGCACCAAAATAGATCATAAAAAACTTAAAGCAACTCTTACAAAAGATGCTTTTGCTGGAGAAGTAAAAATTCTTAAACTTTCGCAATTTTTTATTCCTGTAAAAGTGACAGCAAATGATCCAACTTTAAAAAAGAATTTAAAAAATGCCAATAAGTTAACGCAAAAACAAGTGATTTTAAGTGTTAATGATCAAAAAGTTGAGTTAACCAAAGATACTTTGGCATCATTTTTAAATATTGAAGGAAATTTGCGTGTAGAAAAAATTGCTGCCTATTTGACAGACAAGTTAAATCCAAAAGTTTCGACTTTTGATAAAGATGTTCTGTGGACAAATCCTAGTGATGGCAGAATTTATAAATTTTTAAATAATCATGCTTGGGGTTGGGATATTAAAATCAAAGAAGCTGCTATGCTTTTACAAAAAGATTTAGTCAATGAGACAAAACAAACGATTGATTTGCCAATTGATGGTGATCCTAAACAAGATACAAAGATTACTGGTGATTTTATTTGGATTAATTTATTAGACCAAACCATGTATGTTTATCGTAATGGTAGTAAAGTAGTTTCAACCCGCATTATCTCCGGACGAAATAATAAAGGAACGGCAACGGTTCCGGGTTTTCATACCATAGGTTATAAGAAAACAGATACAAAATTAGAAGGCGAAATGCTGGATGGCAGTAAGTACTCTGTTCCCGTAAAATATTTTGAACCTTTACAAAGTCGCGGAGCAAATGGCAAATTTTATTACACTGGAATCGGCATTCATGATTCAGATAAAAACTATAGTTTAGTCGATGCTTGGATGACCAACGCTGGCTCAAATGGCTGTATCAATACGCCACCAGATGCAATGGAGCAAGTTTGGGCGCAAACTTATGATGGCATACCGGTGATAATCACCGGCGATTTATATGCAAACTCACCAGGAAATTATGACAAACCGGTGGATCTTGGAGAATTGGTTAGTTAAATACGATTGGAAAGGTTAAGATGATTCAAAAGAAAGCCCTGATTGTTCATGATGGCACAAAAATTTATTATGAAATCATTGGCACAGGTTTTCCTTTGGTTATGTTACATGGCAATAGCAGCAGCGGTCGAACTTTTAATAATCAAGTTGCCTTTTTCAAAGATTACTATACCTGCATTGTGGTAGATAGCAGAGGACATGGCAGATCAAATAATGCTTCGAAAACACTAGAGTTTAAACAAATGAGCAATGATCTGCGTGAAATTTTGGATGCTGAAAAAATTGCTAAAGCGCATTTGTTAGGTTTTAGTGATGGCGGAAATATTGCTGCCCGCTTTGTAGTTGATTATCCAGAGTATGTTGAAAAATTAATTTTAAATGCTGCCAACCTTGAAGTAAGTGGTTTATACCTTCACTTCCGCTTTTTATCAAAATTAGAAATATGGCTGGCGAATTTACTGAAACATAACGTTTCTGTTAAAAAATTGATGTTAAAAGAAACCAAAATAACGATTCAAGATTTACAAAAAATAAAACAGCTGACCTTGATTTTAGTAGGACAATTTGATGTAGTGAAAAGTGTTCACTCAAAAAATTTAGCCAAACATATTCCTAATGCGATACTGAAAATCGTTCCACATGCTAAACACTCGTTTTTACAAAAATCTCCAACAAGCTATAACAAAATCGTTCTAGCCTTTTTGCAAGAAACTAGGAGAAAATAATGAAAACCGTCCTTGAATACTTAAAAAAACGGATGAAAAAAATCAAATTTATCTTTATAGCCACCGTTTTCTTTGTTTTAAGTTTAGAGTTAATAAAAATGTCAAAACATTTAAATAGCGAACGCTTTAAAGAGGTAATAGCTGATATGCCTCTTAGCCATTTTATAAGTATTTTAATTGTTGGTTTAGTCTCTATTTTACCAATGATTGGCTATGACTTTATTTTAAAAAAGTTATTGAACAATAAATATGAAAATATTTACGTTTTTGAAACTAGTTGGTTGATTAACACCATGAACAATATAATCGGATTTGGCGGTTTTTTTAGTTTAGGTCTTCGATCCCAGTTTTATGGTCAGAATAAGAATCCCAAAGAAATTTTAAACGGTACTTCAAAGATTTTTTTATTTACTATGTCTGGCTTATCAATTTATAGCCTTTTAACGTTAATTGTTGTTGCTTTAGGTGCAGTTAACCCATTTTTAAAAGAGTATTGGATCTGGCTTTTGGGTGGCGCATTATATTTTCCGATTGTCTTGATTACCACAACGATGAAGAAAAAAGGTCTTTTTGGCGGGCTATCCAAAAAGATCAGTTTTGCCTTGCTTGTAGTTTCTTTTTTAGAGTGGTCAGGAGTAGCACTGACCTTTATTGTAGTCGGCAAAATGATAAATGTTCATCTACCACTGCTTGAAGTGATAACTTTATTTATGGCTGCAATGGTTATCGGAATGGTTTCCATGGTTCCAGGCGGCCTTGGCAGTTTTGATATCATGGTGCTTTTTGGCTTGCGGCACTTGGGAGTTCCTCAAGAAGTAGTGTTTGCGTGGCTTTTACTGTATCGCATAGCTTATTATTTTGTGCCTTTTTTAATTGGCGTTGTTTTTTTCGTACATCACCTTGGCGGTCGCTTTAATAAACGCTTTTCTAATATGCCCAAAGCCTTATTGATTGAAATGGCTCATAAAGTATTAAAATTTATGTCTTATTTTTCGGGTTTTCGTTTAATTTTATTGTCATCACCAACACCCTTAACTTTTTCGTGGCTAGCAAAAATAAACCCCTGGCTGGAAAGTTTTGTTATGCAATTACCCAAAATTATTCTTGGCTTTTTATTGATTGTTATGGGACGAGCTATTGCTGAAAGAGTCAAACATGCGTATATTCCTTCGATATTTGTAATATCTTTAACATTAACTTATGCATTACTTCAAGAATATGATCCAGTTGCCGTGCTTTCAATGGTTATCATGCTTTGTTTAGCTGTCTTTGCTAAATCAGAGCTTTATCGTGAACAGTTGGTGCTAAGCTTTGAAAGTATGCTTAAAGATGGCATATTTGTTACGGTTTCAATTTTGACTTGTTTAATTTTTGATGTTTATTCTCGTCCTTTACAAACCTATGAGCCAAAACGCGTAACAGATTTTTTGTTTTTTCCGCATGAGAACCTTTGGGTGGCCGGCCTTCTTACAGTGTCCTTTGTATCATTAGCGATGTTATTGTTTGTGCGCTATCTAGAAGGAAATAAAAAGAAAATTGGTTTAACTTTAACATCAAAAGTGGAAAAAAGAATTTCCCATGTATTGACAAACTATGGTGGCAATACGGAAAGTCAACTCGTTTTTCTAGGAGATAAAGATATTTTCTTTTACACCAATAATGATGGGGAAGATACGGCTTTTTTACAGTTTAGTTATTTTCGTGATAAAGCTATTGTGATGGGATCTCCTTCAGGGAAATCTCAAGATTATCCTGAATTATTAGCACATTTTATTAAAGAATGTGATCTTTTAGGCTACTCTCCTATCTTTTATGAAGTAACAGAGGATATAACATTAATCCTTCATGGATTTGGCTATAATATGATTAAAATGGGTGAAGAAGGTCACGTTGATTTGCTAAACTTTACGATTAGTGGAAAAAAACAACGTGGTAATCGAGCAACGATGAATCGAATGCAAAAAGAAGGCGTTTATCTAAAAATTTTAAAACCACCTTTTGCTAAGGAAGACATGAAACAAATGCGTAATATTTCTAACGAATGGCTAGGAAGTCGCAAAGAACGTGGATTTTCAATGGGCTTTTTTGCACCGGATTATATTGAACGTGCCCCCGTTGCGATAGTAAAAAACAATGAAGATAAAATTATTGCTTTTGCTAATATTATGCCAACTTATACAGAGCAAATGGTGTCAATTGACTTAATGCGCTATAACTCTACTGCCCCTCAAAGTATTATGGACTTTCTTTTTATTTCGTTATTTAATTATTACAAAGATAAGGGAATTCAAACGTTTAATCTTGGAATGGCGCCGCTGAGCAATGTTGGAACTTCACGTAAAAGTTTTGTACAAGAGCGCATTGCAAATTTAATTTATCAACTTGGTTCGCGTTTTTATTCCTTTCAAGGACTACGCGAATATAAAAATAAATATGCCACTTCTTGGCGTTCACGTTATATGATGTACTCACGTGATGATATGATTTTATTTGTGATCTGGGCGCTGCTGCGTGTGGATAATCGGGAAGTTAAAATGCGAAATCGGAGAGTTTTCTAATGTATGAATATCTAAGCGGTAAAATTAAAGAAATTACTCCTTATTATGTGGTTATTGAAGTAGCAGGTATTGGTTTTAGACTTTCAACACCAAATCCATATGCTTTTGCTGGAAAGATTACTCAAAACGTTAAAGTACATGTTAAGCAAGTGATTCGTGAGGATGCGCATACACTTTATGGTTTTAAAACAAAAATGGAAAAAGCTTTATTTTTAAAACTCATTTCTGTTTCCGGAATTGGTCCCAAGTCGGCACTAGCTATTTTGGCTAGTGAAGATTATGCAGGGATTGTTCAGGCAATTAATCAAGCTGATGCTAAGTATTTAACTAAGTTTCCTGGTGTGGGTAAAAAAACTGCTTCGCAGATGATTCTTGATTTGCAAGGAAGATTAGAAGAATTGGCAAAAAATTTTGTTTCAACCGGAGATGCCCCTTCTAAGATAGTATCTGCAAATAAAGTTTCTCAGGAATTAACTGAGGCCTTAGAAGCTTTAAGCGCTTTAGGTTATGCAAATAAAGATATTCAAAAAGTTGAAAAAGAATTGGCAAAAACCTCCTGCAAAACTACTGATCAATATTTAAGACAAGCATTAAAATTGTTGTAATTTAATGAGTTTTTTGAAAGGGAGAGGGATAAAATGAGTATTGTAAAAACTCGTAAACAAGGGGACGCAGTTACTGTGACAATTCCCAAAAGCTTAGATGTATCTGTGGGTGTTGAGCTAGAACCAATGCTTACAGATGAGGGAATTTTGCTTCGCTTTGTAAAACAAACCAAAAAAGATGATTTTGATGAGTATATTTTGCGTGATTTATTTAAAGAAGGTTATCAGGGAGAAGATCTGATTGCTGAATTTGAACGACGTAAATCAAATATTCCAAAAGCGCTTTATAAAATAGCAGATGAAACAAAAAATGAAGCTGCTATTTCAAGAGAGGAGCTTATGCGTGAAGTTGATTTATGAGATTCGCCTTTCTTCGAATACAAAAAAATTATTAAAAAATTAAAAGATCAAAAATTAAAGCAGTTGATTATTGACAGAATTTATCTTGAGATTGCTAACAAGCCTTATAAATGGGGAATTGAAAAACAAGGTGATTTAGCTGGGATATGGGTTAGTGGTTTAAGGTATAACAAAGTTGAGTATCGAATTGCTTATATGATTGAAGATAATTTGTTAGTTCCAATTTTATTAAGCGACACTCATGAAGGTTTTTACAAACAGTTAAAAAGATTAATTAAATAGCCACATACATTATTGTTTCTCTCATTTTCTCCTTTGCACAAATTTTGCATATTTCTTTTTTATCTTCATTTTAGGAGGATTTTATAATGAAGATAAAAATTTTAGTTTCCACTTTTATTGTTTTTACCTGTTTTTGTTCAAAAGCGCATGCTGATGTAGAAGAAAAGTTTACAAATATTTCGCAAGAAGAATTATTAGAAAGAGATCAAAAATATTGCATTAAAGATTTTGATGTAAAGATTAATTCCGAAAACTTTTCTTTAAATTTTATTACTAAATCTACTGGTAGAATTGTTGCTGCTGGCAAGCAGAAAAGGCGTAGAGTAGAAAATTTTAAGCAAGATCACAAAAAGACAAGCTGGGATTATCCTGAAGAAAATGTTCATATTGATACTTTTAAAGACAATGATCACTATAATGTACAGCTTTCCAAACTTAAAAATGAAGCAAAAGATTCTTCTTTTTCATTTCCCAAACTTCAAGCAGCAGAGTATTTTTTCCCGATAGGTGAGGGAAAGAGAATTTTAAGTCAGGATAAAGACCAGCTAAATTACTTTAAAAATGAAAAGTTGTCTTTAAATGAAAGCTTTTCAATGTCATTTGCTGCGGTTAGTAATCAAAAATTGGCAGCGATTTTTATTAGTGATAATAATTATGATAGATATCTGCAAGGGAAGGATCAGCAAAAGAAGCTAAACTTTGAGGTGATAAATCGTTTTATTGCTTTTAATCCAAAGCAAGCATTTAGTTATCGGATTTATCTTACGCAAAATAATCCTTTAGCAATTGCCAAGATCTATCAGATGGATCGTATTAAACATGGTCAATTTACAACTTTACAAGAAAAGGCTGAAAAAAATCCTAATATTAATAAATTAATCGGAGCTTCACATTTTTATTTTTGGCAGCAAAATATTCTAGATAAAAAGGATCTTAATTGGGAGAAGCTCATTAATAAAAAGACTAAGCCATTACTTAAGCACATTGGACAACTTTTAAAAAAGCATAGCGAAGATGGACACAAAGAATATGATCATGCGCTTACATGTCTAGCTAGGGGTAAAGCTTATGACTATGAAAAAAGAGTCATCTTAAAAGCTATAACTAGCGTTTTGGCATTGACTGATTTTTACGATTCTAATTACTTTCCTAAACCAGATCAAAAAGCACAAGCGTTGTTGAATAAAGGAACTAATCATTTAACAACAGCTGAAATATTTGCTTTAAATAAGCATTTACTGGCAAGTTTTTTACAAAAAGTAATGGCACCTTTAGATAAATTAGGGCAAAACTCTTCTACTAAGATTATCCAGGAAATGAATGATAATGGAATTAAACACGCTTGGCTTGGTTTGCCAAATTGGAATTATGGTTTAAGCAATCCTCAGTTTGTACAAGTTGCTACACAACAAAGCTATCTAGTGGGTTCATACGATAGTTATAACAGTATTCATGAAAAAGCTGATTCTGATTGGATTACAGGAAACTTTGCTCATAATTCAAAGATTTATAAAAAGGATACAATTCAAAAAGAAAATGGGGAATTTCAAACAGGCTTTTTAGGTAGAGGACGCGCACCCAATCAAACGTTGATCACAGAAGCTGTAACTTCAAGGATGCAAAAATTAATAGATCCTTGTGTGCCATTTAATTCTTGGTTTTTAGATTGCGATGCTGCCGGTCAGATCTATAATGATTATCATCCATTGCATCAAACAACGATTGCAGAAGATATCTCTGCGCGTTTACAGCGAGCACATTTGTTTAATGAAAAGGCAATGGTGGTTGGCTCAGAGGGCGGCAATGATTATTTTAATCAGGAGATGGCTTTTGCGCACGGACTTGATACAAATGTTAGTGCATGGGGCGATAAAGAAATGTATAAAAATAAAAAAAGTACGTACTATATTAGAGCATACTATAGTATGGATGGCGAGATTCCTGGTCGCTATCATAAACCAGTTCCACTGAAAAAACGATATCAAAAACTCTTTATTGATCCGAAGTACAGTGTGCCATTATATAAGTTGGTCTATAATGAATCGGTGATTACCACACATCACTGGGAATGGGACAGTTACAAGCTAAAAGATTTAGTTGGTTTACGTCGTTTAAAAGAATATTTATATAACACTCCTCCATTGGTGCACCTAGATGCGAAAGTTTGGCAAGAAAAAAAAACAAGATTTGATTGCAAATAGTAAGAAATGGCAAGATTTTCAAAAATATGCTTTGCAAGAAGAAATGACTGATTTTCGCTATTTAACAAAAGATAGATTGGTGCAAGAAACGCGCTTTGGAGATAAACTGTCAGTAATTGTCAATTTTGCTAACTCTACCAAAATGATCAAGCATCAAAAACTAGCTCCATTAACTGCAAAAATTAATAATAATGGCAAAAGCGTGGTGGTATCGGTAAGTCAAAAGATTGGTGATTAAAAATTATGTTAAGATTTAATCGAATTACTAAGATCGTTAATACGTTCTCAAAGAAAGGTTTGCAATTAAGATGAAAATTTTATTAGTTGAAGACGATCCTGATTTGCAAAAAATAATTGCTGCCTTTTTAATCAATGCTGGTTATCAAGTAAAATGTGCTAGTGATGGCGAGGAAGCACTTAGCTATTTTTATGAAGAAATTTTTGCTTTAGCGATTTTAGACTGGATGTTACCTTACATAAACGGTATTCAGTTGATTCAAAAAATGCAGCAAGAGTTGCCTATTAAAATTTTAATGTTAACCTCAAAAAATCAAGCACAAGATGAAGTTAATGCTTTTAAAGCAGGTGCAGATGATTACTTGGCAAAACCTTTCCATGCAAAAGTACTTTTAATGCGAGTGGCTAAATTATTGGGAGTGCTCACAACTAAAAACAAACGGATAATGATTTCTTCGCAAAAAAATGCAGCATTAGTAGATAATCACCCCATATCTTTAACAAAAACAGAATTTGAATTACTTTTATTTTTTGTTCGGAATGAAGGGAGCGTTTTAAGTCGTGAACAGTTGAGTTTAGCTGTTTATGGCTGGGGAGATCACGATGAGAAAAATTTACGTACAATTGATAGCTATGTGCGCCTATTAAGGAAAAAATTGCCTAAAGAAGTTATTAAGACGGTGCATGGAGTGGGATATCGCTTTGAAAATTTTTAGAAAAAATTTAAATACTCTTTTAATTACACGTATTAGCGTTATTTTTTCTTTAACTTTCATTCTAGTTTGGCTTTTTCATTTTTTTGTTTTGCCTTATTACTACTATTGGGAGATGGAAAAACCGGTAAAACAAGGAAGGGAGCGTTTAACAAAAAATATTAAAATTAGCAAAATTGAAAAAAAGCAAGGGATCATTATTATTGAGGTTAAAAATTATCAGGAATATAACGAAAATAGCTTTAATCAAGAACTGCAATGGCAAATAGCGAAAAAGGGAATTAAGCTTAATGATTTTTGGGTTGATCAAAAGACAATTGCTAATTTAAAAAGGAATAAAAAAACGCAAAGATTATATCAACAAAAACAGCAAAAAATAAGCTTTTATACGATTATGCATGTGTCTAATAAGCGATTTTATTTATTAGGAACAAGCATTGTTCGTTATCAAGATGTTATTGCGGTGATACTGCCGCTTTATCTTGGAGTATTATTGTTGCTTTTTTTATTGATAGCCTGGGTAATGTACTATTTAATTCGCAAACAGTTTATTTATCCTATTCAACGTTTAGATAAATTCTTAAGTGAAATTACCTACTTAAACTTTGAAGGAGAAGATACATTAATTGAAAATGAACTGGGAATTTTAATGGACCGTATCCGACAAATGCGTATGGCGTTAAAAGAGTATCAGCATGAATGGTTAACATACAATAAACAGCTAAAAAATTTCGCTTCCACTTTGTCTCATGAATTAAAAACGCCTTTATCTATTATGCAGTTAGCCATAGATGGTCAAAAAATGGGACTGGACACTGATACTTTGCCTGATTTATCTTTACAAATAGAAAAAATGAATCATTTAATAGACCAAATGCTTACTGTGAGTTATGAATTAAGAAAAGATGCAATAAAGGAAAAAGTTGAGTTAGAAAAAAAGTTTGAGCAGTTTATCTTGCAATATCAATTAATTGATCCGGCATTCAAGTTTAAATTGGACTTGGAAAAAATTAATTTGTTCACAGATAAACATACATTATCTTTGGTACTTAATAATCTAATCAGCAATGCTTTAAAATATTCTGGTGACCAACAGCTAAATGTCACTGGAAAAAAATCAGGCGAAAATTATGTTTTAACTTTTTCAAACGCAATAAATTCGTCATTAAAGCCTTTAAAACAAGTAGAAAAAACTGCAAAACAAAAAATAACAGCTTCACACTTAGGGCTAATCATTGCACAAGAAGCTGCTGAAAAGCTAGGCGGAAAATTAAATCTTAAACAAGAGAGGCAAAACTTTATTGTTAAATTTACAATACCGATTGAACGATAGAAAAAACATAAAAAGACGAGGACTTGTTGACTGAGGGCGCTTATCTCATTACAATTGCTTATGTTTGGTGAGACTTATAAAGGTAATCAAAAGAGGTGTATAACTTAAATGGAAGAAAAGCGATTTGTTGATCCAAATGCAATGCAGACTCCAGAAGAAGCAATCGAAAAATCTTTGCGCCCCCAAAGACTTGCTCAATATATTGGACAAGAAACTGTTAAAGAGCAGCTTGCCATTTATATTAAAGCAGCGCAGGCTCGTGAAGAAGCACTTGATCACGTTCTTTTATTTGGCCCGCCAGGTTTAGGGAAGACGACCATGGCTTTTGTGATTGCTAATGAGCTTGAGGTCAACTTGCGTCAGACATCCGGCCCAGCAATCGAAAAACCAGGCGATTTGGTCGCCGTTTTAAATGAGCTAGAAGCAGGGGATGTTTTATTTATTGATGAAATTCATCGTTTACCGCGAGTGGCCGAAGAGTTGCTTTATTCAGCAATGGAAGATTTTTATGTTGATATTATGGTGGGCCAAGGCGAAAGCGCTCATCCTGTACATTTTCCGCTGCCACCCTTTACCTTAATTGGTGCCACAACCCGTGCTGGTATGCTGTCAGAGCCGCTGCGCGCGCGCTTTGGTATTATTAATCATATGGAATACTACACAAATGATGAATTGCAAGAAGTCGTAAAACGCTCAGCCGAAATTTTTAATGTTGAAATTGAAGAAAGCGGAGCTTTTGAGATTGCTAGACGTTCACGAGGCACACCGCGAATTGCCAATCGTTTATTAAAAAGGGTTCGCGATTTTGCGCAAATAAAAAGTGATGGAGTCATTCGACAAAAACAAGCTGATGAAGCTTTAACGATGTTGCAAGTAGATCGAATGGGACTGGATTATGTTGATCAAAAGTTGATAAGAACACTAATTAAAATGTATCAAGGTGGTCCGGTCGGTATTGGAGTACTGGCTGTAAATATTTCTGAAGATAGGGAAACCGTTGAAGATATGTATGAGCCATATTTAATTCAGATTGGCTTTATTAGGCGTACACTCAGAGGACGTGAGGCAACTGCTGCTGCATATCAACATTTTGGCTATGAAAGGTAAGTTAAATACTAAATGAAAAATTTTAAAATTGGTAAAGTTTTTTCTAAAAAACAAAAATCACATATTGTTTTTCGACTAAATTTATTATTTTTTATTATTTTTGTACTATTTGTCATTTTAGTTGCACGACTTGGATATATACAAATTATTGATAATAAAAAGTATCAAAAATATATTAATGCTTCTAATTCCCAAATAATACAAACACCTGCATTGCGCGGGCAGATTTACGATGCTAAAGGAGTTGTTTTAGCTAAAAATACAGGAAAACCTGCTATTGTCTATACACGCAATAAAGGAACTACTGCACCACAAATGCGTAAAACAGCTTTTAAGTTACTTGATTTGATAGATATTCCTTACGATCCGCAGTTAACTGAGCGTGATAAAAAAGATTTCTGGCTTTCAGATGAAAAAAATTTAAAGCAAATACAAAAAAAACTAACGCACAAAGAAAAGTTTGATAAAGATGATGTTCCCCTTCCGGAAGCTAAAATTTGGGAAACAATTGTTAGCAAGGTAAATACAAATAAATTAAACTACGATGAGCGAATATCATCAGCTGCCACTGTTTTTAAGCGGATGAATGCTGCTTGTGAATTGGACACAGTAACAATCGTTAATGATAATTTAACTGAAGACACGATTGCAAGAGTTGCTGAGCATGAAGCAGAACTTTCGGGTATTTCTACATCTACCGATTGGGAGCCTGAATTTGACAAGTCTTCCCTTTCTGCCGTTTTGGGAAGTATTTCTTCAAAAAAATCAGGCTTGCCAAAGGAAAAACTTAATAAATATTTAGCGAAAGGTTATGTTCGCAATGATCGCGTAGGAACTTCTTGGTTGGAAGAACAGTATGAGTCTGTTTTGCAAGGCGAAAAACAAAAAACAAAGATTATTGTAAATAATAAAGGAGAAATTGTTCGCCAAAAAGTTATTCAAGAAAGCAAAAGAGGAGATAATTTAAAACTTACAATTGACAAAGGGTTTCAAGAACAAGTCCAAGATATTTTAAGAAAAAAATTTGAAATTCTTAAATCTGGACAAGCAAGATACTCTCCAGGTGCATATGCTGTTGCTATAAACCCTAAAACAGGCGGAATTTATGCCGTTGCAGGAGTAAGTCATGATATAAATACTGGGGAAATGGAAGATAATATTTTAGGCGCAGTCAATAATGCTTATATTCCAGGATCTGTCATTAAAGGTGGAACTCTTACTGCTGGATATGAAACAAATGTTATCTCAGGAAATGAAACCTTTACCGATATTCCCATTCAAATTAAAGGAACGCCTGTCAAACAATCCGTTTTTTATAATCGCTTCCCTAATAAAACCCTCACTGTAGCAGAAGCTCTAGAAAACTCTTCCAACTCATATATGATGCAGTTAACATTAAAAATGTTAGGAATCAATTATACGCCAAATATGGGACTGCCTGAAAAGAATAAAGAAAAAGTTTATAAAGAATTACGAACAGCTTTTAATCAATATGGCTTAGGAACTAAAACAGGAATTGATCTACCAAAAGAAGCTGCTGGTTTTGAAGGTAAAATTACAGGAAATGATGCTATGGGTAAACTGCTCGATTTATCTTTTGGTCAGTATGATATGTATACGCCTATGCAACTGGCACAATATGCTGCAACCGTGGCTAACGGTGGTCATAGAATTGCCCCTCATTTTGCTGAAGGAGTTTATGGCAGCGATCTAAATGGTAATTTAGGAGAAAGCAAGCAAAAAATTGAACCAAAAGTATTAAATGATATTCCGATTTCTAAAGCCCAAATGGATATTATTCGAACAGGTTTTTACAATGTTGTACATGGACACAGCTTTTATACAACAGCAACACCTCTGCGTAATACACCAATACCCGTTAGCGCTAAAACGGGTACAGCAGAAACTGGCACTGGCAGAATTAATCTAAGTATTGTTGCTTATGGACCAAGTGATGATCCTGAAATTGTTGTAGCTGTAATGCTTCCAGAATTAGTTCCTAAAGACAATGTTTACCCTAATCAGGAAATTGTTAAAAGTATTTTTGATTTGTACCATCAAATGTATATAAACGGGAGATAAGGGGATATAGAATCAAATGACAAGTCGATTAACTTCAAAAACTTATCAAATTAATCGACTATGCTGATCCGCAGTTGAGTATTCCATTTTTGCCTGATGATATTTGGAAAACTTGTTTATTATTTAAAATAATTTTATAAATTGTTGTGTTGCCTTGATGATCCGTCAAAACTTTCCCTGTATTAAAATAAAAAGTTTGATTTTTCGTTGTCTCCAACCCATTTTCACGAAGAATAAAAATCATCATGCGCGCCGTCAATTGTTGTTCATTATTTTTTCGAAAAGAATGATATTGCTTATAATCTGAATATATGTAATTCCATAAACTAGTGATTAGAAGCAATAGAAAAAGTGTTCCAAGTAAAATGTGTCCTTTTAAATCTTCTTTCATGCCTTCATTCCTTAGCTGGTAGTAATAAGAGATCAGAATACCTTCTATTATCATCAATAAAGCAAATATATATTTTTAGCATATCTTTTTCTTTTTGAAATGAGCAATTTGTAACATCACGTAAAAGTGGCTGATATCCACGACCATTCTTTTTAATCCTGATTTCTTTTGTTTTTGGAAAAAATTCTATAACTTTGAATTCTAATTCTTTTAAAATTATAAAATGATGTTCATTTTGCCATCTCACTTCATTAGCATCAGCAATTTCTTTTTCTAACAAAGAAAGAGTACTGTAATAATCTACGTCTCGCGCATATAAGTACTTTGTCCCCCAGAGATTGATATTTTTAAATATTAGGAAAAATAACAAAAGAAATTGAGATAAAACGAACAACGAAAGCAGTGATTCAAAAATAGCAAAACCTTTGATTTTTTTATTCAAGTAATTTCACTTCTTTGTCTGTAAAACGTACTCCAATAATTTTATCTTGTACATTTTTTAAAAGTTTCGCTTTACCTATATCCGTTTTTAACATTAAGCTTTGTTTAGCATTTTGTACTTCGACTAAATTTTGATGCTCTTTTTCCATTAATGTTTCAATATGAGAAATCCATGAAATAAACGGCGTTACCAAAAGAGTGATGATCAATAATGATACAAGTGTTTCAAACAAAGCAAAGCCTTTGAAAAACTGTTTAGCCTTTTTTCTAGATATAAAGCCATTAAAAAATTTTAGATAAATTTTAATATTTTTCATGATTTTTCCATAACCTCCCACCAATTAACAGTGAGTAACTTTGATATTTATGAATGGCTGAATTGTGAAAATGAATTTTAAAAAGATAAGAAAAATGACCTCGCTCATTAAATTGCAGCAATTGTTTTCCTTCAGCCGTATACTTTATTTCTTTGGGTAATTGACAATGGCCAATTTCGACTTTTTTAGTTAGAAAAAACGCTTTAAAGCAATTTTCTGTGGAAATAAACTGAATTTTGATAGTTTGATTTGAACTAACAGCTTTTTCTTGCCAACTAATCATGCTTTTTTCAAATGAATAAAGAGATCTTTGCCATTCTAAATATTGCCTATACTTTGTTAAGCCACTGATAGTGAAACAAATAATAGGTATGGTAATCGACAAAGCAATAAGCAACTCCAGTAAAGTAAATCCAGCTAATTCTTTTCTTCTCATTTTTATTGCTCTTTTTTCATTATTCGTTTATATTTTTCTTTCTGATCTCTGGTGATAAAGCCATCATTTTCTAATTCTTCAAGAGACGGTTTTTCACTTTTAGCTTTTTCTAGTTCATACATCGTCATTTGTGACTCCACTACATGGATAAGGGCCTCATCACTTTTTTTCTCAGCAAAATCCTTATGTTGCATTAAATTGGGAACCATAATAAGGATCAAAATAGATAGAATCAGCAAAACAATAAGTGTTTCCACCAAAGTAAAACCAGCCATTTCTTTTCGCCATTTTTTCATTTTGCAATTCCTCCTATATTCTGATACATCGGTAGTAACATCGATACGTAGACCAAAACGATCATCCCTCCTACAAATAAAAAGACGATTGGTTGTAGCCACTGCATTTTTTCTTCTATTTTTTTAAATAATCTTTCAGCGCAGTTATCCCCGTAGCGAATCAATTCTGTTCCTAAACTAAAATTTAACTCCGCTTGTCTGATCATCATGCTAAATTCTTCCATAACAAAATTGAATTGTTGAATTTGCAAAGCAAAACTTATTCCCTGCTGTAATCCGTTTTCTAACTTTTTTGCTAAATCTTTCATTAAGGAAGATTTTTCTAGTGACTGCATAACGGTTAAAATATTGTTTAACTCCATTCCTTGCTCAAAAAAACGTCCCCATTCACGACTTAGATAACTAGTTATTTGCAATATGTAAAATTCACCAATAAATGGAAGTTTGGCAAAAATCTCGGCCTTTTCTAGACTTGATTTTTTCAATAATTGTCGCTTGAAAAGCAAGCACCAACTAATACCGATTAACAAAACGAAAATAACTACCAAAGGACCGTATTCCATTAAAAGTAAACCTGCATTTTTTTCGTAACCTAAACGTTTTTGCAATTCAGGCAATAAAAAACTTCGCATTGTAATCAAGATTCCTACCAAAAAAAGTAGCAGCAAACATGGATAAGTTATGATTGAAATAAATTTTTCTTTCTCTTTTTCTAACTTCACTAAAGATTCATCAATTGACTTTAGAGTTGAAAGTAAATTGCCATGTGTTTGTGCAAATTTAACTTGTAAAATTATTTTTTGTGAATAGCCAAAATATTGCAAGACAGCTGCCAAGCCGTTCCCATTATTGATTTCTTTTTCCAAAACACCTCCAACTTTTCGCTCAAATTCATATGCTGAAGCTTTAAAGATTAACGTACAATCATATAGGCAAAAACCATTTTTAAGCATGGTGATCAAAAGAGAGATCAACTTTCTTTGATCCGCCATATTGAGCTTATTAGTTTTCATCTTCCAATAATTCATCAAAAAGATCATTGTCGATTACTCCTTGTTCTAATATTCTTTGTAATTTTGCATTCCACTCACCTTTCCATTTATTTTGCTTAGTGACAACATCTAGCAAAACACAAGCCTCTTCATTGATATTTATAACTAATCGTTGAAAATAAATAGCGCTTAAACATTCAAGTAAATCGATCTTGCTTACCCCTAAATCAAATAAGCGCTTAAAAATCCCTTGAACACTGCCAGCGTGAATAGTAGAAAAAATTGTATGACCAGTTAAAGCAGCGCGAATTACAGCTTGGGCTGTTTTTTCATCACGAATTTCACCAACAATCATGATATCTGGACGATGGCGTAAACAAAGTTTGATCAGCGCATCATAATCCATGTCGATCATTTCATTAATTTGAAACTGTAAGATATTTTCATCTATCAATTCCACAGGATCCTCAATGGCAATGACTTGTTGTCTTTTTTTGCGAGCGTGACATAATTCGTACATTAAAGTCGTTTTGCCCGAACCAACCGGACCGCAAAATAAATGCAGTCCTCTTTTATGCGAAATAGCATGAGCTTTTTTAACTTCTTTTTGACTAAAAAAATTCAAACTATCCAAGCCACTTTTATGTAAGTAGCGAATTACTAAACTTTCCCGATGACAGTAATCTCCAGCTGTTGATAAGCGTAATCTGCGCTTTTCTGTAAGAATTTCAACGCTCATAGCTCCTAGTTGTGCTCGCCTTTTTTCGCTAACATTCATTCCACCATTGAACTTAAAATGAATAATTAAACGCTCGCCAATTTCTTTTGTTATTTTTTGTTTATGAAAAAAACAGTTTCCTCGGCGAAAATCAATTTTATACCCATCAACATATGGCAAAATGTAAATATCATGAATTTTTTCATAAATACCTTTTTCTAAAATCTCTATCGCTAGCTCTTTAATATCAGTCAATTTTGCCCAACTACCTTTCTGTAAAATAAAGAACGTAAAAAAATAGAAAAAGTACAAAATTTTTTTATAAAAAATTTCTCGATTATTGTAAATATAAAGCAGTCATTTGCTTGAAATTTAGAGTTGTTTTTACTAAAATAAAGAAGAAATTTTAATGAATAATACGAGGTGCAAAGCGATGGCTGAAGTTAATTACACAACTCAAGATATTTTAAACCAACAGTTTTCAATGAAAATGCGTGGATATGATCCAGAGCAAGTTGATGAATTTTTAGATAGTGTTATTCGAGATTATGAAGCATATATGCATGAAAGCTTTGCTCTTCAAGAAGAAAATGCTCGTTTGCAGGCAAAGATTGCCAATATGGTAAAAGTGCAACAAGCTGTAGCTCCAGCTTCTAATAAACGAAGTACAAATCAAAGTTCTGCTGTAAGTAATTTTGATATTTTAAAACGTCTGTCCAATCTAGAGCGAGAAGTTTTTGGGAGCAAACTGGTACAAGAAGAACAATTAAAAGAAAATGCTGAAGCTCCAGATATTGAAGCTGAAATTTTTATAGAACCAGAGATTGATGAGCAAGCAACTCGCTTAGTTTGATTTCCAAATACTTTGCGTTATTCAGATAATCGCGGTTTACGAAAAAATGTAAGCTGAGGAAAGTCCATGCTCGCACAAGCTGCGATGCTTGTAGTGTTCGTGCTAGCTGAAAAAATAAGGCTAGGTATCTTTAAAGTCTAACTGTCAGGCTCTTAAGTGATTATAAAAAGATTTTTAGATAACGGCAGGAAGACAATACTAAGGTTTTTAAACTATGTATCAGTATCCTTGAAAGTGCCACAGTGACGAAGCATTTAAAGAAATTTAAATGGTGGAACGCGGTAAACCCCTCGAGCGAGCAACCCAAACTTTATGGTGGGGGCATCTTTTAAAGCGGAAATGAACGCAAAAAAGAGTAGTTTTTGCGTTTAAAACAAAGAAACTACAGATAAATGATTATCGCTTATCTTTTGCTCTTGAAATTAGATAAGTACAGAACATGGCTTATAGAATAGCGCATTTTCAAGAATTAAAAAAGTGATTTTAAGATCTGAGTTTTGGATTTTAAAATCACTTTTACATTTTATCCATCGTTTGCTTAAGCAACTTATCTACATAATTATTTCCATCACTATTAGCATGCCCTTTTGTCCATGCAAATGTAATCTTTGGAAAATAAGGTAAAGCTTTATATATAGTTTCCCATAAGTTACGATTTTTCACTGCTTGCTTTGATGAATTTATCCAATTATTTTTTGCCCAGTTATAAAGCCATCCCTTGTTAATAGAATCTAGCACATACTTGGAATCAGAAATTAGCAAAATATTTTCTTGATTGAGTTTCATACGGTAAAGCTTGCGTAAAGCTTCAAGCACTGCAGAAAGCTCCATTTGATTATTAGTGGCACCAAAAACGCCCTTACTTCCAGTTTTTTTCTTACTTTCATATAAAATCAAATAAGCCCAGGCTGCTTTATCAGTAGAAAGCACATGCCCACCTTTAACATTTCCGGTATTTCTTGAACCACCATCTGTATAAACGGTTACGGAATAAGAAGTCATTTTTATGTCCTTTCGTGTTGTAATATGAATGAATTTTACCATAAACGATAATGCGAAAAATTAGTTCAGGTGAATATCAGCGTTTCCTATGGTATATTTTTCTTATTCAAGTTTGATTTTGCGAGGAAAAATAATATGCACTATCCAGAAAGTTTAGCTAAACTAATTGAAAGTTATATGAAATTGCCTGGTATTGGACAAAAAACAGCAGTGCGTTTAGCCTTTTTTACGATTAATATGAAAGAAGAAGAGGTGTCATCTTTTGCCAAGGCTTTGCTGTCTTCTAAACGAAATCTTACTTTTTGTACTATTTGCGGAAATTTAACAGAAGATGATCCTTGTGAAATCTGTTGTGATAAAAATCGGGATAATTCTGTTGTTTTAGTTGTTGAACATCCTAAAGATCTGATGGCGATGGAAAATATGCGTGAGTATAAGGGACTTTATCATGTTTTGCACGGCGTGCTTTCTCCTATGGAAGGAATTGGGCCAGATGATCTAAATGTTAGTGGTTTGATTAAACGCTTACAGGAGAATACAAATATTCAAGAGGTGATTATTGCAACTAACGCCACTACTGAAGGAGAAGCTACAGCAATGTATCTTGCACGTTTGATCAAACCCGCTGCCATTAAAGTTACACGTTTAGCTCACGGCCTAGCAGTTGGCAGTGATATCGACTATGCTGATGAAATCACTCTTTTAAAAGCAGTTGAAGGACGCAGAGAATTATAGATAAAAAATTTAAATTGAAGGTTTAAAAAAAGGTTGCTCCCATTTTTTGGAACAACCTTTTTTTGATATTTATTCGTCTACAAATTGAGTAAATAAGTCGTCCTCTGCTGCAACGTCGTATCTTCCAAAATAATTTCTTTCTAATAATATCAAGTTAGAAAATTTCTTATTATTCAATTCATCTTTGATACGATGGAATTCAGTTTTTGTTTCCTCGGCTTTGTTTAAAGTAGTAGTTAAGGTAGTTGTCTTTGTTTCTAGATCTGTTAATGAATATTTAAATTCATGTGAGCATATAGCGCTTAATCCGTCATAAACAATACTCATTGAATTTCTAATGAAGTCAGCCATAATATTTAATTCAGTCATAGCTCTTCGTTCTTGAAGTGCTCCAAATTTGACTTTAACTTCAAGCAATCCAGCGATGTCCAAAGATCGATAACGATCACGATAGATATCTTGAGCTGATAACAAAGTATCCAATCTGTTATATTGATTTTTTAGATCTGAAATTCCTTGAACAACGGCAACTTTTCTATCAGTCGTTACTGTCCGATCAAATCTGCTAGTAGCATCCCACCATGTTAAATATAATTGTTCTGGGCTAACTGGAGCCACAGCTTCAAACCGTTTCGCTTTAGCTGGCACAGCACAAGCTAAAGGAGCTAGAAGTACTAAACCAAAAATTAATTTTTTAAACTTTTTATTCATTTAATTTTCCCCCGTTTTCTTTAAATTATTATTGGAATTTTTCATCCATCCCTTACGTAAATAAGTATATAGGATTTTAAATCGCTTAATGAGGATTTGAAAAAAATTACCCACTTTAAAAGTTAGCAACTATCATAAACAATCAAAAACCTGTCAACAACGCCTTTTATTAAAATGTTCACAAACACTTATATCGAGCAAATGTATAAAATTTTCCCCATTTTTATCAATATTTCAAATTGCGCCACCAAAACAAAGAGTGCAAGATAAATTGTAAGTGACCAAATTTTAGGTAAGGTTACTATAAATTTACTTTGCACTCTTAAATCAAATTTTTAAAATTCCCATCCATCTAAACTTGCTAAAGCGTAAGTCGGTGCTACAGGAAGTGTTACTACTTCTTCAGGTTTAGTAAATCCGGTTGTTACTAATAAAGTATTGATATCATTTTTTAATCCAGCCTGAATATCTGTTAAGTAATTATCGCCAACCATCAATACGTCTTCTCGTTTTAAGTCAAGCATTTCAACTGCTTTATTCATCATAATCGCTTTAGGTTTACCGATATAAATGGATTTTACCTGTGTTGTAGCTTCAATAAAACGAACTATTGAACCTGCTCCAGGCAGCAAGCCTTTTTCTGTTGGCAGATTTAAATCAGGATTAGTTCCAATAAACGCTGCCCCCCTTTGAATCGCTAGGGTTGCAAGCATTGCTTTTTCATAAGTTAAGTGCATATCTAGGCCAACTACTACATAATCTGGATCTTTCTCTTCCCACGTATAACCTCTAGATAAAATCTCATCTTTTAAACCATTTTCCCCAACTATATACACTTTCTTACCACGATTTAACTCATCCATATAATCAACAGTAGCTAAACTAGCAGTATAAATTATCTTTTCTTCTACTTGAATGCCAAATTCTTTTTTCAAGCGCTGCTGCACTGTTTTGGGGGACTTGGTTGTATTATTTGTTACAAATAAAAACGGCAAATCACGCCGTTGCAATTCTTCTATAAAACGTTTTCCTGCTGGAATAATTTCACTACCCTTATAAATCGTGCCATCAAGATCAACTAAATATCCCTTGTATCGTTTCATTCTACTCAAGAATTTCTACTCCTTCTTTAACTGCCCATGGCTCTTTTTCATTAATGCGATCAAAAAATAAAATACCATTTAAATGATCCAATTCATGTTGCAAAACAATTGCTTGGTGATCTTTTAATTTTATTGTCTTCTCTTCATTATCGTGATTAATGTACGTTACTGTTACCCGTTTATAGCGAGGCACAAAGCCTAAAACTTCACGCTCCACAGATAAGCATCCTTCACCACTTTTCAAACAAACTTCCTGAGCTGAATGCGCAATAATTTTTGGATTGTACATTATTTCTTCAAACTGTATATTTCCTTTTGCATCAGGAATCAAAATAGCTATTACGCGCTTAGCAATATTAAGCTGTGGTGCTGCTAAGCCTACACCGCCACGCAATTCTAATTTTTCAACCATTTCTGGATTTTGCGAATTTTTTAGAAAAGTCATCATCCGCTCACCTAGTGTTAATAACTCTGGCGTTACAGGCTTTTCAACTTCCTCAGCAACTAAGCGTAAAGTCTGATGCCCTTCGAAAATAACATCCTTCATCGTGATAACATAACTATCCTGAATAATTTTCTTTAATGCATCCATAACTTCCCCCTATTATAAAAATTCATGCAATATTTTCTTTGCGCTCTGTTTTAATTTCTTTATGGTCTGCACCAGCTACCTCCACCATTAAAACATCGCCAACATGCTCTTTATTATATGTAAAAATCATTTTTCCATTCACTCTTTCTTTTCAGGATGAACAATTAACACATCACATGGTGCATGGCTAATAACATATTGACTTACTGAGCCTATCATAAAACGCTCAACTGCATTTAAACCTGACTGTCCAATCATAATCAAATCAACATGATACTTCTTTGGCAAAGTATCGCCCAAAAGTTCTTTAGGATTCCCGTAAACAACTTGCGTTTCTAAATTAGTAAAATTGGCTTCATAAGCTATTTTTTGTAAGTCGTCTAATAAATCTTGATACTCTTTTTTAGCTTGATTTAAAAAATTCTCAGAAATATTGCCATACCCTAAAAAATCATACATATTATTTTGAACTGCAGCAACTACGATTATTTTTCCATCGTTGCGTTTTGCAACCTCAATTGCTGATCGATAAGCATAATTTGCCTGTGCTGAACCATCTACGCCAACTAAAATTGTCTGATATCTTTGCTCCATTGCCATTTTTTCATCTCCTATAAACCGTCTATAAATGAATCGATTTGCTCTTTGGTTTTACGAAATTTATCAATATAACGTCCAATCTCTTTTCCGTTTTCTATCGCTACAAAGCTAGGAATTCCCATAATGCCCCACTTAATAGCTAAGTCTAAAAATTGATCACGATCAATCTCAACAAAAGTATATTCAGCATGCTTTCTTTCAATTTCCGACATTTTGGGTTTAATAAAATGACAATCTCCACACCAATCAGCTGTAAAAAAGAAAATATTTTTTCCAGTTTTTACATATTTTTCTAACTCTTCATAATCTGCTGGCTTGATCACTTAAACTCCTCTATATTATCAACTTTTTTGCGATCAATCAAAATCACCACACCTGTATAAATATCTGCTAAAAATTCATAAACAACATAGCTTTCATCTTCTTTACGAATAATTCCTCCACGACAGACTTTATAACTAATTGCAAAACGCGTTAATTTTTCTGGCTTTTCCTCAATGTAGGCAACTTCAATCGGTCCTTCTTCTAAAAAATGTTCTTTAATCATTTCTAATATTTCCTTGGTTGATAGGTGCTTTTTATCCTTATATATCGAAGTCGCAACTGCTCCTAAAGCTGCGCCTACCATTAAAGATGCTCCAATTCCAACTTTAGTCAATGATGAAAATTTTTTCTCACTCATCTTTTTTCCTCACTCTATTCTTATGATGAACATATTTTATCATATCAAGGACTTTCTAAGAACCTGTTAACGATCTCTCTATTGATGAATCCCGTTATACAAGTTGTAATCAAGCAAAGCTTGAAACAACTTGTAATAACCCGACAGGTTTTTTTGAGAAATTTTTGTGCATTTTTAGGCTAAAAGCATAGCTTTTAGGTAACGGATAAAAGAAAACGAAGTTTTCTATCACCGTAAACGTAGAAATAGTGGTGCTAAATCGAGGCTTTTTGACGAAGAAAAGCAAAAAATTACCAAAAAAGTCGCAATTACGGAGATCGTTAACAGGTTCTAAAATAGAATTGAATACCGATCTAAGGTAAAATAAGCGATAGTTTAGAACTTGTACCAGAGAGGACTTAATAAATGAACGAGAAACTATTTCAACGCATCAAAGAATTAACACAGCTGCAAGCAACCTCCGGAAATGAACAAAATGTCCGTAATTATCTGCGTAAACAAATCACACCTCTTGTTGATGAAGTTATAACAGATGGTTTAGGCGGTATTTTTGGTATACGTCATCATCAAGATTCAGATGCTCCACGTGTAATGGTTGTAGCTCATATGGACGAAGTTGGTTTTATGCTAACAAATATTAAGAAAAATGGATTATTTAGAGTGCAACCCCTTGGTGGTTGGAATCCGATGGTCGTCCAAGCACAACGTTTTACTCTGACAACTCGTAAAGGAAATGCCATTCCTGTTATTTCTGGTTCCATTCCTCCTCATTTACTGCGCGAAGCTGATGGTAAACAAAACACTAAAGTGGAAGATATTTTATTTGATGGTGGGTTTGAATCAAAAGAAGAAGCCGAAAGTTTTGGCATTCAGCCAGGGGATACCATTGTGCCAGAAACGCAAACCATTTACACCGCAAATAAAAAAAATATTATCGCTAAAGCTTGGGATAATCGTTACGGCTGCACAATGGTTTTAGAAGCACTGGAAACACTTAAGGACACAAGGCTAGATAATACCTTAATTGCTGGTGCTAATATTCAAGAAGAGGTTGGCCTACGCGGAGCACAAGTTTCAACAACACTACTTAAACCAGATATTTTCTTTGCTGTTGATTGCTCGGCTGCCAATGATATCAGTGGAAAAAAGGATGAATTTGGATATTTAGGTAAAGGGACTTTAATTCGTATCTACGATCCTGGATTTATTATGCTGAAAAATATGCGCGAATTTTTATTAGATATGGCTCAAACGCACAAAATTCCCTATCAATACTATGTCTCTAAAGGCAATACTGATGCAAGTGTCGCTCATCTGAAAAATAACGGCGTCCCTTCTTCTGTTATTGGAGTTGTGGCGCGCTATATCCACTCACATCAAACACTCTTTAATATTGCTGACTTTGAAGCTGCAAGGGAGCTATTAGTACAAGTTATAAAACATCTAGATAAAAGTACTGTTAACACTATTTATGAAAGGTAAAAATTTGATAAAAGCACTCTGATAGTAGACCTTGTATAATAAAGCAATGAAAATAATTGTATTTATAGTAAAATCTATTATGATCCCAAATAAAATAATTTGGAGTAGTTATATAGAAAAATAAGGTGGATAAATGCATAGAACATTAATCAAAGAACTAGAAAATTTTATAGATAAAGATGTGAATATCCAAGGTTGGATATATAGAATAAGAAAATTAAAAGCGATAACTTTTCTTATATTAAGAGATAGAACGGGATTAGTACAATGCGTTTTAGATAATTCTCAATATAGCGTAAAACTTACCTTAGAGTCAGTTATTTCGATTGATGGAATTGTAAAAGAAAGCAAAAATAAGTTAAATGATTATGAAATTCAAATCAATGCACTTGAATTATTAAACCCTGTCAAACAGGATCTTCCTATAGAAATTAATAAAGAAAATTTAGATGTAAGCTTAGATACGATGTTGAATAACAGAGTTCTTAGTTTAAGGCATGAAAAGATTAGTTCAATTTTTAAAGTGCAAAACATAATTGTGAACAGCACAAGAAAGTATTTATTAGACAACAACTTCACAGAAATTTTCACCCCTAAAATTGTATCAGAGGGGGCTGAAGGAGGCAGCGAAGTATTTAAGCTGAATTATTTTGAAAAACAAGCATATCTAGCTCAAAGTCCTCAATTTTATAAGCAAATGATGGTGGGGGCCGGCTTTGAAAGAGTATTTGAAATAGGACATGCTTATCGAGCTGAGGAACATAACACCTCTAGACATTTAAATGAATATATAAGTATCGATCTTGAAGTTGGCTTTATTAAAGATGAGTATGATTTGATGAAGATAGAAGAAGGATTACTTCGATATATCTTAGAAAAATTAAAACATGAAGGAGAAGAGGATTTAAAATTATTGGACATTAAACTTCCAAAATTACCAAATGAAATGCTCAAAATGGACTTTAATGAAATTTTAAAAATTTTAAAAGATAAATTTAATAGAGATGATTTAGATAATGATTTGGATCCAGAAGCGGAAAAACAAATTTATCAATATTGTAAAAATGAATTCGCTTCTGAATTCATCTTTATTACAAATTATCCTAGGAAAAAAAGACCGTTGTATGCTATGCCACTAGGAGAAAATGGCACAAAGAGTTTCGATTTATTATTTAGAGGAATTGAAATAACCACAGGTGGACAAAGAATACATGATTACAATATGTTGCTTGCAAATATGGAGTATAAAGGTGTAAATTACAAAGATTATCAATCATACGTAGATATTTTTAAATATGGAATGCCTCCTCATGGAGGACTGGCAATAGGCTTAGAAAGACTTACTACAAGATTGTTGGGCTTAGATAACATTAGAGAGGCTTCTTTGATTCCAAGAGATAGAACAAGATTAACTCCTTGATGATTGAAATGAGTATACTAATTCTTAGAGTCTGTTAACGATCTCGGAGCGATGAATGATTTTGGTTATTTTTCCGTATTTTTTCGTTAAAAAGCCTCGATTTAGCACCGCTAAACCTACGTTTTTTGCCTCAAACTACGAAAAAATAGCTCAAAAATTCATTTCACTAGAGATCGTTAACAAGCTCTTAGAAGTTGTTTCTAAAATCTTAGCTTTTGCAGTACCATCAACATAATGAAGTAAGAGTTCTTTGTCTTTTTTTAACGCTTTAACACTTTTTATTACAGTGTGCTCAGTGTTTGTTGTATAAGCAAAACCTCTACCCATGATTTTAAGCGGATTTAATAAATCTAGTGCTTGTATAGCATTTTGAGCTTTGGTTTCTTGAACTTTTAGATAACGCACTATGCTGTTTTGCAGAGTCTCCATTTGAAAAGCTAACTTTTGTTTTGAAAGAGTTAGTTGCTTTTCCGGAGTTTTTTCTTTTAAAACAAAGTAAAGCTGCAATACTTTTTTTTGCTCTTTTTGCAAACGCTCTTTAATCACCATAATTAAGTGCTGAGTTATTTGATCTAATTGAATCGCATTTTTTTCATATAAGCGATGCGGTTGATGGAAAACATACGATTTTTTAATGCGCGTTAAGCGCTCCTGCTTTTGTTTTAAAAGATTTAAAGTATACGCAGATAAAAATTGCCTTTTTTGCTGCAAATCAAGCAGTAAATCCGTTAGCACAGGCGTGGCTAATTCAGCAGCAGCAGTTGGTGTTGCAGCCCGCACATCAGCTGCCAAATCTGCTAACGTCGTATCCGTTTCATGACCAACGGATGAAATAATTGGTGTTTTGGCTTCAAAAATTGCCCGCACAACACTTTCTTCATTGAAACTCCATAAATCCTCAATTAAGCCCCCGCCACGGCCAATAATCATGGTGTCAAAATTGCCTAACTCCTCAACCCGTTTAATATTAGCTACAATTGAAAGAGCAGATTCTTGTCCTTGCACAATTGTTGGGAATAAAATAATTTGGGTGCTCGGATAACGCCTGCGTACAGTCGTAATAATATCGCGAATAACGGCACCACTAGAACTGGTTAAGACAGCAATCCGCTTGGGAAAACGTGGAATGGCCTGTTTATATTCTGACTTAAACAAACCTTCTGCGCTTAACTTTTCTTGCAGTTGACGAAAAGCTTCATAAAGGGCGCCTTTACCATCTGGCTCCATATGTTCAATAATGATCGAATAGCTGCCACTAGGCTCATAAACGCTAACGCGTCCAATAGCTAAAACCTTCATCCCTTCTTCCGGTTGAAATTTTAACTTCGCAAAAACTCCCGCCCACATTGTTGCACCAATAACAGCTTTTTCATCTTTTAAACTAAAATACTGATGCTTGGGACGCAAACGAAAATTAGAAATTTCACCCGTTAAAAAAACGCGATCCAAATAAGGATCTTTATCGAATTTGGTTTTAATATATTTTGTCAACGCACTAACGGTTAAATATTTTTGCCTAGTCAAGAAATTCACCTATTCTTAAAATTTATAAAAAAACAATGCTGAAGAAATGATTATTGGTACAAATTTTGCCATCATGGAGATAAGTTAACAGATTCTAAGCATCGTTATTTTTCCAACTTGGCGCGCTCCAGTGACCAATATCACTTTAAAAAAGCTATTCATTTTTAAAAATTTTCGTTTTAAATCACGTCTAATATATGTCATTAATATCACCTAATTTATGATAAAGTAAAACGCACTTTATCTTATCATAAGTTTCAGATGCGTTATTACCTCTTTTGCTCTGCAGCAATTACAGTTTGCTCCATTAACATAGCACGGGTCATCGGTCCTACCCCACCTGGAATGCGAGTGATGAAACTTGCGACTTGAGCCACTTCTTCTGTTTTCACATCTCCGACAAACTTGCCATTTTCTAAACGATTCATCCCGACATCAATGACAACCGCTCCTTCTTTAATAAAATCTTTTGTCACAAAATGAGCACGTCCAATCGCTACAACCAAAATATCAGCTCGCTTAGCAATTGCTGGTAAATTCTGTGTTCTTGAATGTGCCACCGTGACAGTAGCATTAGCCATCGTTAAAAGAGTAGCCACCGGCTTGCCAACAATATTAGAACGACCAATCACCACCGCTTCTTTTCCTGCTAGATCAATCTTATACTCTTCAAACATGCGCATAATCCCAAAAGGTGTACAAGGAATCATCAATGGATCTCCCATAAATAAACGCCCCATATTAACCGGATGAAAACCATCGACATCTTTTTGAGGATCAATGGCTAGTGTTATTACCTCTTCATCAATATGTTTAGGCAAAGGCAGTTGCACCAATAATCCATGAATTTTTTCATCTTTGTTATAAGACTCAACTTTTTTTAATAGCTCAGTTTGGGAGATGCTTACGGGAACACGATCAATAATAAAATAAAATCCTAAAGATTTTGCATCTTGTTCTTTACCGCGAACATAGATTTGACTGGCTGGATTTTCTCCTACTAAAATCACTGCCAAACCAGGTATTATCTTTTTAGCTTTTAAATCCTCAATTCGTTGTTTAAGTGCTTCTTTTGTCTTTGTAGCTAAAGCTTTACCGTCAATTATTGTAGTCAATTTTTTGTTCCTTTCTTTTAATAGCTTGTTAACGATCTCCATAATTGCGCCTTTTTTGGTAATTTTTGTGCCTTTTGTCGTCAAAAAGCCTCGAAATAGCACCACTATTTCTACGTTTACGGTGATAGAAAACTTCGTTTTCTTTTATCCGTTACCTAAAAGCTATGCTTTTAGCCTAAAAATGCACAAAAATTTCTCAAAAAGACCTGTCGGATTATTACAAGTTGTTTCAAGCTTTGCTTGATTACAACTTGTATAACGGGATTCATCAATAGAGAGATCGTTAACAAGCTCTAAGAAATTTTAAATTAATAAATATCTTTTCTGTGTCTAATCGCAATCACTAAAATAATGAGAGTTTCATCTTGAATGTCAGCAATTAAACGGTAAATACCAATACGATATCTCCATTTATGTGAATAATTACCTGATAGACCTTTTCCGTGAAGTCTAGGATTATCAGTATTTTCTAAATGTTTGTTTAACCATTTTAGGATAAGCGTTGCCTGATACTTATCCATTTTTTCAAGTGCTTTCTTTGCACTTTCTTTTAATTTAACTTTGTATCGTTTCATAACTTAATGCCTAGATCATTAGCAACATCATTTATGTCATACGACTTTTCATCACGTTTTTTTGCCTCTTGATACAATTTCAGATCATATTCATCTTCTATTTTTTCCATTACTGCTTGTTTTAATAATGAAGAAACAGATAATCCTTGAAAAGAAGCGAATTTTTTAATTAATTCCTCTTCTTCTTTGGTTGTTCTGACAGATAGCATTGCCTTCATCTCCTTTATATGACAATTGTATGATTTGAAATTGGCATTGTCAATTTGCTAATTTATAGATTTATAAATTATGTCACTGAAAAGTAAAAATGTCCCAAAAACTTTTAATACCTCATTTTTCACCTCCTTGCTAATGAGTGTTCGTGTGATAATTGCAATTAGCAATGTGGAGCCTTATTCTCCGGACCTCAACCCCATTGAACATCTTTGGGCAAATATGAAAAAATGGCTTAAAAAACATAGCTGTGAATTTGAAGAAATCAGTAAAGCAATCTTAAATTTTTTAGTTTGATTTTTAAGTTGATTGACTATA
>JAIRWP010000059.1 GCA_031268845.1 Lactobacillales bacterium
ACAAAAATAAAATTGAAAAACTATGGGCAAATTTAAAAAATTGGTTGCGTTTGAATTCTAAAAATTACTTAACAATTCAGGATGCTATCGCAGCTTATTTTAAATCGGAATAGCTATATGAATTTGGTAATGGAAGTTTGTGAGCGGATTTATGTGTTGGAATACGGGCATATGATTGCAGAAGGAACTCCTAGTGAGATTAAGAGCAATAAACGTGTTATTAAAGCGTATCTAGGGGGCAAAGCGTAATGTTAAAAGTGAAGGATTTGTCCGTTTGTTATGGCATGATCCAAGCTGTGCGTCATGTTAGTTTTGAAGTAAAGCAAGGTGAAATTGTAGCGTTAATCGGAGCTAATGGTGCGGGCAAGACGACGATTTTACAAACGATTTCTGGTTTGGTTAAAACAGAAAGTGGGAGCATTCAGTTTTTAAATCAAGAGTTAACCAAAACTTCAGCACAAAAAATTGTAGCAAGCGGGCTCTCCCAAGTACCTGAAGGTAGACGTGTTTTTGCGGGGCTGACGGTTAGAGAAAATCTTGAGATGGGAGCATTCTTACAAAAGAAGAAAAAAGATAGTGCTGATATGCTAGAATTAATTTACGATCGCTTTTTGATTTTAAAGAAAAGATTAAATCAAGATGCAGCAACGCTTTCAGGTGGCGAGCAGCAAATGCTAGCAATGGGTCGAGCGTTAATGTCGCATCCCAAGTTATTATTACTTGATGAACCATCAATGGGCTTAGCACCGATTTTTATCAAAGAAATTTTTCGAATTATTAAAGACTTGCAAAAGCAAGGGATGACGATTTTGTTGATTGAACAAAATGCCAATATAGCGTTATCAATTGCTGATCGGGGCTATGTGTTAGAAACGGGTGAATTGGTACTTTCTGGTACAGGCCAGGAGCTGCTTAAAAGTGAAGAGGTACGGAAGGCTTATTTGGGAGGATGAGTTATGTCAATAAAAAAATGGATGACCAAAGAAGTAATCTCAGTGCCACCGTCAACTAAGGTTTTTGCAGCCTCTGAGTTGATGAAAAAACATGACATTCATCGCTTGCCTGTTATTAGCGATGGTAAGTTGATCGGTTTAGTGACAGAAGGCACCATTCAAGAAGCCTCTCCATCAAAAGCCACCAGCCTCTCTGTTTATGAAATGAATTATCTTTTAAATAAAACCGAAGTAGCTGATGTAATGGTTAAAGAAATTTTAACTGTTTCTCCTGACGCTGTTTTGGAAGACGCTGTTTTTATTATGCGTAGAAATCATATCGGTGTTTTACCTGTGATGTCGGAAGATAAGTTAGTTGGGATTATTACAGATAAGGATGTTTTTGATGCTTTCTTGAAAATCTCTGCGTATGGTGAACCAGGTTTGCGTGTGTCGATTGTTTTACACGCTGATCATCCAGGACTTTTAGCGGAATTGACGAATTTTTTGGCACAAAACGAGATTAACATTGCGACGGTTATGTTAGATCGCGAACGTAAAAATTATATTATTGTTCAGTATCAATTATTAACAACGGATATGGGCATTGTTGATAAGTTAAAGCTTGCTGAGTATGATGTGATCAATGCAGTTTTAACGAAATAAATTAAGGATTTTATTAATGAAACGAGTTATGTTTATTAGTTCCACTGGTGGTCATTTGGAAGAATTGCTAAAATTGCAAGTTCTATTTCCAAAGTATGACAGCTTATTGGTAACTGAAAAAAATGAAACTACCCAAAATTTAAAGTTGCCAATTCCTATTAAATATTTAAAATTTGGCACGCGTAAGCATCTTTTTTCTTACCTTTTTATATTTAGTTGGAATATTTTAAAATCGTTTTGGTTATTTCTTACTTTTCGTCCTGATGCCGTTATTACCACTGGAGCTCATACGTGTGTTCCTATGATTTTTTTGGCTCATTTTTTTAAGAGAAAAACTTTATTTATTGAATCCATTGCGCGTGTTAAATCAACTTCAATGGCAGGTCGTTTAATTGAAAAAAAAGTTGATAAGTTATTTGTACAATGGGAAGAGATGCTAGAAGTTTATCAAGATGCTGAGTATCATGGACAGTTATTATAGGTGAAATGATGATCTTTGTACTAGTTGGAACGCAAGATAGTCCTTTTTGGCGCATTTTAAATGAAACAGAAGAAGCAATTCAGGATCTTGGTTTAAAAGAAAAAGTGTATGCTCAAATTGGCTGTACGCCTTTTTTTTCTAAGTTGATAACAACACAGACATATTTTATTGGCCAAGAATATGAAAAATTGATGCATCAGGCTCGCGTAATTATTACTCATGGCGGGGCGGGAGTTTTATTTAAAGCAATTCATCTAGGGAAAAAAGTGATTGCAATGCCGCGAAAGATGGAATTTGGCGAACATAATGACAATCATCAAGCTGAACTTGTCACAAAACTTTTTGAACTTGGACTTATTTATGAAGCAAAAGGCAGTATAAAAGAAGTGCTGCTTAGTATTGACGCTTTTCAACCAAAACCTTATGTTTTAAAAAATGACCTTTTAAAAGCTGTTCATGACTTTATTGAAGAGTAGACTCTAATAAGCCGGATTAGCTCAGTTGGTAGAGCAACGCACTCGTAACGCGTAGGTCACAGGTTCAAGTCCTGCATCCGGCATTGTTTAAATTATTCAAAAATATTTTTTAAGCTAATCAAATGAATATTATCTTGTTTTTGAGCTAAAATGTCGGATGAAAATCCTGATTTTGAGAATAAATAATATTCTTTATTAAGTAATGAGAAAACTGGCAAATGCGAACGATAAATAAGCTTATCTAGAACTTCTTTATTTATAAATTCTTCTTTCCATTTGCATTCGCCAAAATAAAATGTTTTATCTGCAACTGCTAAAATATCAATTTCTTCTTCCCGTTTTTTTATCGGGTTATTTCCCCACCAACTACCAATTTCAAAAAAAACATCACCGATTCGCTCTTTTTTTACTTGTTCCCAAAGCCACTCAATACAGATTTCTTCCCAGACTTCACCCATAAATTTCGCAAAATGTGGCTCAATTCGCTTCATAGCAATTTTTGTTAATCCACGTTCACAGCAAATTCAAAAGTTGTTTTTTGGTAAAGTTGGTTTAAAGCAGCTAACTCGGCTTTTCTTCCGATAAACATAAAGCTCAACTCCATTGTATGATTACGATCATAATGAATACGTTCATAAACATTATAGCGATGTTTTATTATCTTGCAAATGATCTTCCTCTTTTCTTACAACACGCATCTCAACAAACTATGATTTTTTTCTCATAATTTTCTATATAAAAATTTAATTCCAAATTTGGGATTTTTGCGTTTTTCATTATTTTTTATATTAAACTTTACTCAAAACAATATTATTTATAGGAGAATGCTATATGTTATATGAAAATAAGAGTTATGGAGAAGTTTTCAAAGAGATGCGAATCAACAAAGGAATAAGTGAAAAAGAAGCTTGTGCAGAAGTATGCAACAGGTCAACTTTACGCTGTTTTGAAGTTGGAGGAAATGTCATAAGATTTCATACATTTATTAAATTACTAAAAAACATCGACGTCCCTGCAGAAGAGTACTTCGATGTTTTTGATAGCTATAAGATTGAAAAAAATAATGATCTTGATCACAACTCGCTAACTTATCCATCAGAAATTGTTCGCCGAGCTAAGGATTTGCAGTTGCATAAAGAATAAAATCACATTTAGCTCAGAAATAATTGGACGCAATAATATAGCTACAATGCTAATGTAGTAACTAGCTTATGATGTTTAATCAAGAAGTTATCAATTTTTTGATTTTTGATTAATGTTCAACCTTTAAGCATCAATAGGAGGCAGCAGCATTGCTATAAATGCTAACATAGTAATTAGCTTATGATGTTTAATAAGAAAATGATTGATTTTTTTCATAATGCTCAACCTTTCGTAAGAAATAAAACGATCCTTTTTACATGCACATTATAACAATTTTATGAAACGGTTTTATAAAATTTTCATTAAATAGGAGGCAAAGAAATGAAAAGTAAGGAGAAAATTTATGGAAAAGTTTTTAAAGAGCTAAGACTAGGGCAAGGAATCAGCGATAAAGAAGCTTGTAAGGAAGTGTGCAGTCGCTCAACACTATGTCGTTTTGAAACTGGGGAAAGTGATATAGGTTTAAGTAAGTTTGCCGGCTTGATAGAGAACATCCACGTTTCTGAGGAAGAATATTTTGCCGCCGTCAAAAACTATGAACCTAATGATAGTGAAATATTCTTTCAAAAAACAAAAAGATATTATGAGGAAGGGAATATTAATGTGCTAAAAAAGATGTTAGAAGAATTCCGCGCTTCAACAAAAGAAGAAGATAGCTTACAAGTTTTGATGTTATCATTGTTAATTAGTAACTTAGATGAAAATTTTATTGTTCCTGATCAAGATCTTGAAAACGTTTCAGATTATTTAATGAACATAGAGACATGGAGTTATAATAAAATGCGATTACTTATTAGTATTATCGACAGACTAAATATTAATTTAGCTTGCTCCGTAACAAGAGATTTGCTTAAAATTAAGAAAAAATTTCTAATTAACGAATACCGAAAAACGCAATTAATTAGGTTATTGCTTAACGTGTCTTACTCATGTGTTAGACATGGATATATGGAGGATGCGAGCGTTTTCCTTGAGGAAGCAGAAGCTTTAATGGCTACTCAAAGAATTGAAAATTATATCACTGAGAAGTATTGCTTGAGATTTGTTAAAGGCTTTTTTTTCCTGATCCTCGGTGAGACAGAAGATGGTATGACTTTAATGAGAAAAGCTGTTGACAACTTTAGCTCAACCGAGGATAAAGAAATCATTGAACGCTATGAGCGATACTACAAAGAAGCGCTGGAGCAGGTAGGTATGAAGAGTAAAGCAGGAGAATAAAAATTTGCAAATTGTGAGGGGACTTGCAAAAGTTTTTAGTGCTGTTTCGTTATTTATGATCTATTATTTATTTTTTGTGTTCAGTAGTGAATGTTTAGAGCCATAGCAAAAATAAATGATAAAGCCTATTGTCAAAGCTACAAAGAATGCTATCCAAGTTACTCCCCGCAGATGAAACATTAAATAACCACTGATGGCAATCGAAATAATGGGTAGAAGTGGAACTAATGGTGTTTTAAATTCTTTTTTATCAGGTTTGCCAAATTTTTTGCGCAAGACAATGATCCCGATAGCGATAAAGATGAGATACATCAAAGTCGCGATATTAACAAATTCTGCTAATAAATTTAAAGGGACCATTCCAGCAAAAAACATAGAAAAGCCCCCTGCAACAAAGGTTGCATTTTTAGGCACATGATTTTTTTTATCAACTTTATGCAATGTTTTTGGTAATAGACCATCTTTACTAATGGCATAAATCAGACGAGACAAGCTATATAGCATTGAAATGCAAACTGTTAGTAATGTTAGAACAGCGGTGACGGAGATAATTGATGCTATAAGTGGTTGATTTATAATACGCATTGCATAAGCGACCGGATCTTTGATTCCTTTTAATTTATCAAAAGGCACAATGCCTGTTAGAACTAAAGTGACAATGATATATAACACTGCCACTAATGCAATGGAGCCCAATACGCCTTGAGGAATTCTTTTTTGTGGATTGTCAACTTCCTCTACAGCCATCGGGACAGACTCAAAACCTAAATAGGCAAAAAAAACTAAGGCAGCACCAGCCATAACTCCGCCTTTGCCGTGGATACCAATAAAGCCGTAAGGCATAAAAGGAGTCCAGTTTTGAGGTTTAACAAAGAAAACTCCTATGATAACGAATAATGCAACAATGCCAAATTTAAAGAAAACCATCCATTGGCTTAAGCGCAGCATTTTTTTAGCTTCTTGTGAAACCCAAAGGGTTACCAAAAGTAAGACCAGCATTGCTAAAAGGTCGACATATGTTCCATTTTTAAGATCAAAAGAAGCGCGTAAAGCTTTTGGCAAGTATATTCCTAGCGAATTCAACCATCCTTGTAAATAACCTGCCCAACCAGAAGCCACACTTGAGATTGCCAGCATAAATTCTAAAATCATCAGCCATCCGGTTAACCAAGCAATTCCTTCACCTAAAACAGAATAAAGATAGGCATACGGCCCGCCAATTACAGGAATGCGTGAGGCAAACTCGGCATAAAATAATCCAGAAATCCCTACTGCAACGGCGGCAATTAAAAATGATAAGGTTAAAGCTGGCCCTGCATATTCATTAGCAGCAATACCTGTAATGGTAAAAATACCCGTACCGACAATTGCCCCAATGCCTAAGATTAATAAATCCGTGGTTTTTAAATTACGTTTTAATTGTGTTGTTTCTAACTCTTGCGGCCTTTTTTTTATGCGAAAAAAATTCATGAAAATCTCCGTTCTTTAAATAAGCTAAAAAACCTATCTGGCATCTGGCTTTTAACAGCTTCTTACAGACAGGTTTCATTAAGCCTGAAAAAATAATTAACTTATTTTTTGAGTAAAGCTTTGCGTGAGGCATTAATCCGTCCTTTGTTATCAATTTCAGTTACTTTGACTAAAATCTCATCACCTAATTTGACGGCATCTTCAACTTTTTTAATATGTTCATTGGTTAATTGCGAAATATGAACTAATCCATCTTTGCCAGGTAAAAGATTTACAAAAGCGCCAAATTTTTCAATTCTGACAACTTTACCAAGATATGTTTCGCCAATTTCAACTTCACGTACAATATTTTCAATAATTTTGCGCGCTTTAGCGATTTTTTCAGCATCATGATGGTAGATAGAAACTAATCCTTCATCTGTAATATTGATTTTAACACCTGTTTCATCAATAATTTTATCGATCGTTTCGCCACCTTTACCGATAACATCTCTAATTTTTTTAATATCGATTGAAAGTATGTCGATTTTTGGTGCATATTCTGAAATTTTATCACGTGGTTTCGCAATTGCAGAAGTTAGAACTTCAAGAATTTCAAAACGCGCTTTTTTAGCTTGAGCAAGAGCTTCGGTTAAAATTTGCTCAGTGATTCCTTCGATTTTAATATCCATTTGTAAGGCAGTGATCCCTTTATGAGTTCCTGCAACTTTAAAATCCATATCGCCAAAATGATCTTCTAAACCTTGGATGTCGGTTAGAATTGTATAATTTTCACCATCAGAAATTAAGCCCATTGCAATTCCCGCAACGGGTGCTTTGATAGGCACACCACCGGCCATCAAAGCTAAAGTTCCCGCTGAAATCGAAGCTTGTGAAGACGAACCATTGGATTCCAAAACTTCAGCCACTAAACGAATGGCGTAGGGAAATTCTTCTACAGAAGGTAGCACTTGCTCTAAAGCTCGCTCACCAAGTGCGCCATGGCCGATTTCTCTACGTCCAGGCGCTCTCATTCGTCCTGTTTCTCCAACTGAGTAATTGGGAAAATTATAATGATGCATAAAACGTTTTCTATAAGCCTCATCCAAACCATCGATTAATTGTGCTTCGAGCATTGGTGCCAATGTTAATGCTGATAGAGCTTGTGTTTGCCCACGTGTAAATAGACCTGAACCATGCGCGCGTGGCAAAAAGTCAATTTCAGCTGCTAGAGAGCGAATTTCATCAACTTTGCGCCCATCGGGACGCACTTTATCTTCAGTGATTAAACGACGAACTTCTGCATGTTCCATTATTTCTAAGATTTCATGAATATGACGCATTTTTTGTTCAAAATCTTCATCTTCTGCCAACTTTTCTTCATATGTTGCAATGACTTCATCTTTGACAGCTTGTGTTGCTGCTTCACGTGCTAATTTTTCTTCAACTTGAACTGCTATTGCTAATTTTGCATAGTATTCATCAAATAGTTTCTGCTTTAAATCTTTATCCACAATTAGTAGTGGCACATCTGCTTTTTCTTTACCGACTGTTGCCATTATTTCTTCTTGAAAAGCGACCAATTCTTGGACAGCTTGATGTCCAAACAGTAAGGCCTTTAACATTTCTTCTTCAGAAAGCTCTTTAGCGCCTGATTCCACCATATTGATGGCATGCTTGGTACCTGCAACAGATAAATCAAGACTTGACTCTAGCATTTGTGCTGCAGTTGGATTTAAAACATAATCGCCGTTGATATAGCCTACTTCAACGCCAGCGATGGGACCATTAAATGGAATATCCGAAATGGCTAGGGCTAAAGAAGCACCAAACATTGCTGCAACTTTTGGACTGGCATCTTCTTCATAAGACATAACGGTATTAGTAATTTGTACCTCATTGCGAAAGCCTTCCGCAAACATGGGGCGAATCGGGCGATCAATTAAACGAGCTGTTAAGGTTGCATCAGTTGAAGGACGCCCTTCACGCTTATTAAAACCTCCGGGGAACTTGCCATTAGCGTACATCTTTTCTTCATAGTTAATTGTTAACGGGAAAAAATCTCCATCAATTGGTTTTTTGCCCATTACGGCTGCAGATAAGACAGCAGTATCGGCATAACGAACCAAGACTGCTCCATTAGCTTGTTTAGCCACTTGCCCAATTTCTACTTGCAGCAAACGACCTCCGATAGTAGTTTGAAACACTTGCTTTTCAGACATATTTTTCTCCTTAATAATAAATTTGTGCCCAACTACTAAACAAAGAAAGGTATTCGCAAACAATTCAAATATTTTTCTTTGTATAGTAGTAAGAACCTGTTAACTTGTCTCTAGTGAAATGAATCCCGTTATACAAATTGTAATCAAGCAAAGCTTGAAACAATTTGTAACAACCCGACAGGTTTTTTAACGAAAAAATACGGAAAAATAGCCAAAATCATTCATCGCTCCGAGACAAGTTAACAGGTTCTAAAGCTGATACGCTCTACATTATACGTTTTGCATCAGAAAAATAAAAGAAGAAAGCTTATGGTATGGAGGGGATTTGGGGTTTTATTTTTTTAAGTTAAGTATCATATCATTTATTATTTGCTGCCAATGCATCTGAAGTTGTGCTGTAAAATAAATCACCTAAAGCAGCAATGTCAACATTATGCATATTGGTTAATATAATCGAATAATTTTCACTATTCTCATCACCTTCGTAGTAGCTTTGAATCCCCTGACCGGCAAACGAACCTAAAGATGAAATAAAGTCTTTATTACTCTCTTTTAAAGATAAACCTGCACTGTAATCAGTATTTTCAGTAGGATGAAAAAGTTCTTGGTACTCTTCTTTGGTTAAAAATTTTTCATGACTTAAACCTTCAAAAAATTTGCTCATATCCGTTACAGTGGAACAAATTTCGCCTGCTCCCATTAAACTGGACAGTAAATTAAGCGAATAATTCGTTTCATCATACTGATAATCTTTATCTTCAACCACAGCGTAACTAACTGGTAAATCAGTTTCTTTTAAATCTTTTGGGGAATAGGTATGTTTCATTTCTAAGATATCCAAAATTCTTTCTTTGATCAAATCATAATAAGATTTATGTTCAATTTTAGCAGCTAATAAAGCCAAAAAAACAAAATTTGAATTGGCATAATTAAATTCTGAATTTTCTGAGTGTACTGTAATACCTTTTGTAAACCTTAATAACTCTTCATCGTTTTTTATAAAATCATCCGGCACCATTTCTAAATTACTATATCCTGAAGTATGTAATAATAAATCCCGAATACTCACCTTGTCTGCATCTTCTATATCTGGAAAATATTCATCCAGAGTATAGCTATTCCGATTTAAAATAAGCTGCGATAGCATCCTGAATTGTTAAGTAATTTTTAGAATTCAAACGCAACCAATTTTTTAAATTTGCCCATAGTTTTTCAATTTTATTTTTG
>JAIRWP010000027.1 GCA_031268845.1 Lactobacillales bacterium
ATTTGTAATCAAGTAAAACTTGAACAAATCGTAAGAAACCCGACAGGTTTTTTGACAAAAAAGTGTCAAAAATTAATCAAAATTGCGCAATTCTGGAGATCGTTAACAAGTTCTAAGAACCTGTTAACAAGCTATAAGCCTTTAATACCCAGCACTACTGCTTGATGAACTTTGACTACTGCTGCTGTATGTACTAGATGAGCTTAAATTATTTGAAGATGATTCTTCTTTTGGTCCGTTTGAAATTGACAATTTAATCTCTGTGCTTATTGCAACTGGACCTGTACTTGGCTCTACAGAAATAACATTCCCTTTGGGAACATCGTCTGAAAATTCTCGGCTAATTTTGTAATCCAAACCAGCTTTTCTTAATCTTTCTTTAACATCATCTTCTGGTTCATCTTTCAATCCTTTAGGGATTTCAACTTTACCATCACTAATATAAAGAGTCACTTTGCCAGTTTTTTTCTTTACGGATGCACCTTCATTTGGTCTTACTCTTGTAACAACTCCTTCTTGTTTTCCGGTATTCTTATCAATCATTATTTTAATTTGCGATTCTTTTAAGCCAAGTTCGATTAAATCTTTTTTTACCTCCGATAAATAACTATCTATATAATCATCACCTAAAGTAACAGAGTCAGAACCACTACTTACTATAAATAAAATTTTATCCCTAGCTGGATTAACCTTTTTGCCTGCACCAACAGATTGATTAATAATTTTTCCTTCTTTAACCTCATCATCAGCTTGCGTTTGCTTAACAATCAAACTGCTGGTATAGCCTTGCAGAGTTAATTCTTCTTTAGCTTTCTCAAATGTTTTACCCTCGTAATCTTTAAGGGTAATTTTCTTTGCACCACCACTAACGTAAAGAGTAATCTTACGACCTGCTTTTGTCGTTGCATGTGCCTTTGGGTTTGTTTTTACAACATTTCCCTGTTCAACTTGAGCATCCTCAACTTTAATTACTTTATCTACAGCCAAATCTTTTTCTTCTAGCTTATCTCGCGCTTCTTTTTCCGTATAATTTTTTAAATCAGGAACATCTACATCTTTAGGTAATGCAGATAAAAGAACAAAAAAAAGAATCAACAACACTGCTAAAGCAGCAGATCCCACCAAAAGATAACGCTTGTAATTATTGCGTGGATATTTAACTTTTCTTTTTCTCGTTAAAGCTTTTAAACGTTTTTCCACTTGTTCAAGTGGAATTAACAACTCAGCAGAAATCTTTTTGGGTGACTTCCCTTTATTGTAAAGGTTCATAATTTGTTTATCTAATAATTGTTCATCTGATCGTTTTTGATTGCTTTGAATGTCTTTTGAATTTTCTAAAACACTTTTACGAGGTAGAGGCTTTACTTCTATTGTTTTTTCTTTACTCAACAAAACTTTTGGTTCATTTTGCCTTAAAGGTAACAATACCGTAGATAAATCTTCGCTCATTGCTAGTGCAGATGAATAACGTTTGACCGGATCCTTCGCCGTAGCGATCAAAGCAACATTTTCTAAGCTTTGTGGAATGTTTGGATTTGCTTCTCTTACAAAGGGGAGTTCATCTTGAAAATGCTTTAGAGCAATTGTAACTGCTGACTCTCCATCAAACGGCACCTGCCCTGTCATCATTTCATAAAGAACAATCCCTAAAGCGTAAATATCTGAAAGATTAGTTGCCTTATTGCCACGTGCTTGCTCAGGAGAAAGATAATGAACAGATCCTAGCATTGAATTGGTCTGTGTAATGGATGTTTCACTAATAGCAATTGCTATTCCAAAATCTGTAATCTTCACCTGTCCATCTTTACTTATTAAAATATTCTGTGGTTTTAAATCACGGTGAATAATTCGATTATCATGTGCTACAGCAACTCCTGCCAAAACTTCATGCATAATCCTAACAATTTCTTCATTAGAAATAGGGAAATTTTGCTTAATATATTTCTTTAAATCCATACCACAAACATATTCCATTACAAGATACTGCACGCCTTCTTCTTCACCAACATCATATATTTGCACAATATTAGGATGAATCAACTCTGTTGTAGCGAGCGCTTCGCGTTGAAAACGACGAATAGCTGTCGGATCATTTTGAAAATTAAAACGTAAAACTTTTACCGCAACGTCACGAGCTAAAATCAAATCATGAGCTAAAAAAACGTTGGCCATGCCACCGCTTCCTAGACTGTCTAAAATTCTGTAACGTTGACTAAAGATTTTTCCGATTTGAATCATTAAATATCCTCCTCTTCAAAATGAATTAAGGATACAGTGATATTATCTTTCCCTCCATTTTTATTTGCCAAAGCAATCAATTCTGCCACCTTTTCTTCAACCGTCTGTGCGCTCATAACAACATTTAAAATTTTCTCATCAGATACCATATTGGTCAACCCGTCTGAGCTTAAAAGCAAGTAATCATCTGGTAAAAAAGTCTGTGTTGTAACATCAATACGAACTTCATTAGGCATGCCAATAGAGCGTGTTATAATATTTTTTTGCGGATGTTTTTTTGCCTCTTCAACTGTGATTTCTCCAGCTAAAAGAAGATCATTTACCAAAGAATGATCCTGAGTTAGTTGAATAATCTTATCTGCACCACGCAAAGCATAGCTACGACTATCCCCCACATGTGCAATCGTATAAGTGCCCGAAAAAATAGCAACTGCTTCAAGAGTTGTTCCCATGCCAAAAAATTTTTCATTTAATCCTTTTTCATACACATTTTCATTTAATGCTTGTATTTCACTTATAAACCATTGCGAAATATTTTCAGAAGTTGTAAAAGCTGTCTGCTCCCACTTTAAACCAAGAATCTCAACAGTCATTTTACTGGCAACATCTCCTGCTTTATGACCACCCATTCCATCAGCTAGCAACACTAAGGCACATTTTTCTTGGTTATAAAAAATTTTGGTATAGTCTTGATTAGTTGAACGAATTTTTCCAATATCGGATAAAAATGAGATCTCCATAGCACATCCCTTTTTCTTTTTAAACAGAATTTGTTTTTGAAAACAGCTTATAAAAAATCCATCTGCTTCATGTTGTTGTGGATAAATTTTCAATATTTTATCTATCGGCGATGCTTTAGCACTCGCTGGATTAAGGAACAGTTATTTTCTCAAACTTTGGATGTCTTTGTAAAAATTTTTGAACCACTTCAGCATTTTCAATTTCTAAAATTGTACAAGTACTGTAAAATATTATACCCTTTTTCTTCACAACTGAACAAATCGCATCTAAAATCGCTAGCTGAACCTCTTAGAACCTGTTAATTTACCTATCTATAAATGAAGACAAGTTAACATGATTGCGTGAAAATATTTTATATAAAGTGTTTTTACTCTAGAATTTGTGTAAAATAGGCCACATCAATCGGTAAGAAAAAATAAGAGATGAGGGAGTAATCATGGGAAATACGAGAAAAAGAATAAGATATTCAAAAGGCAATAAGTGGTGGCAAGTAATCTTAAAAAACTTTGGTAATTCTATGCAGTTGGTTGGTGAAACGAAAATGATGATTGCCAAAAGTTACATTAATTGAAACTGTCCATAAGCTTGATATTTTCATTTACTCAGCACAATCTCCTTACTTTTTAATCGCACTAAAAAATCCGTGTACTTTTTTGTCCAAGTACACGGATTTTTCCATATAATTACTTCTTATTTGAGGAGAAGCGATAATAATTTGTGTGTTTTGTGGAAAATATGTCGCTTAAATTTCACTAATCTAATACGGAATAAGTAAATAACTTTAGAACTTATTAACACGTTCTTAAGGTGATTGTTAAGTTAGGAACCTGAAACCATAGGTGGTGGAATAAGTGGAACTAAAGCTATCATAGTGATGATTAAACCATAATGTTTAGTTATAAACTTTTTCATAATTTTTTCTCCTTAAAAATAAAACACATTGTATCTAATTTTTATATTTTATTTTCAAAATGACTAATTTACTTCACTATTTACAATTTTATTCTATCAATTTCTACCAAAAAATGGCTTTTAATAAAGTTTTTGTGAATTATTTTTCATGATCTTTTCTAAATGGCCACTTAATAAAGACTTGTTATTCAAAAAACACTTTGTTATCGTTAAAATATAAAAATTTATTTTTATGAAAAAATAATAATTAATGGCAGAAAGGAAGATGCAAAATGTTAATTGAAGAAATAATAGGAAAAATTTTTAAAAATCGTCGGAAAGAGCTGCAGTGTAAAGTTGATTCACTTGTGGACGGGATATGTGATAGACGTACATATTACACTATTGAAGATGGCAACAAGCGAATGAACTTTATCTTTTTTATGGATTTAGCCTCATCGTTAGGTTTTTCCTTGGATGAAATCGCTTTAAAAGTTTTTGATTATCAATTAAGTCCTAATCAAGAGTTTATGAGAAAAGCATTAAATTTTTATTTTACTAAGAATATTACCTCTTTAAAGGAACTTTATCAAGCCAGATCTGTGGAAAAAAATTTAGATAATGCTGGCTATGCTCACCTTTTATCAGTAGCTGCAATAATTAATGGTATGGATCCAGAATTTGCAATTCCACCAAAAATGGTGGAAAAAGTTGCAGAATACTTTTTCACTTTAAGTTACTGGGGTGTCAATGAGGTTATTTTATTTGCTAATGTAACTGATATCCTGCCATTTAAGATCTTAAAACAAACAATGCGGGAAATTATTAAGAATAAAGAAAAACTTTGTTTTGAAGAAAAAGGTAAACGAAATTTTTTAATATTGTTAATAAATGTTTCTTATCGATGTTTAAAAGAAAATGATTTGGCCGGAGCGGCTGAATTTTTCAGCGAAATAGAAGCCGTATTGGCCACGCAAAGAAATGAAGAAAATATACATGCAAGATTTATTTTTAAATTTATGAAAGGGTATTACTTTTTGCTGGATGGTAAAAAAGAAATAGGCTTAAGAATGATGGATTCCGCAATAGCTGTTTTTACCATTAACGAATGTTTTGAAGTAGTTGATAAGTTAAGAACTTACTACAACGAAGTATTGAAACAGGTGAAGTGAAAATATACTTTTATACTTTCAAAAAAAGGAATTTTTTAACCCCTTCTCCTTGCCGATGAACCCTTGTTTGTATGATTTATAGCACTTTGCAAAAGAGAGTGTAAACTAAAGTGTAAGAGCCTGTTAACTTGTCTCTAAGATGCGCTCAAATTTAGTTAGAATATGCATACCTTTTTCTACTCGCAAAAGCGTTTGCATCGCCAAAAAACGAGAATCTTCCATAACCTTGACGGAATTTTCTTTTTCTTTATTGCTTATGCCTCAACATTAGGATTTGAAAATACATCCCCTACTTGCAAAGCTTTACCTATACCATTTAAAAAATCTACCATTTTTAACTTACCTTTTCCAGCGGGTTGAACTTCATCTAACTGCAAAATCGTTTTCTTTCCTGCTGCTATCCATAATTCCTTTTTTGTACGCTTCACCACTGTTCCGAATTTTTGCATAGTTGTTTTTGTTTTGATCACTGTTGCCTGATGAATTTTAATCCGCAAATCCTCATATATAGTGTACGCAATCGGCCAAGGATACATTCCACGAATTTGATTATTAACAGCTATAGCCTCTTTTTGCCAATTAATTTGCTCCTGAGGACGCGTAATATTTGGTGAAAATGTTGCTGCATCTTCATTTTGGGGAAGCAGTTTAATCTTTCCTTCCAGATATGCAGGTAAAGTTTCTAAAAGTAAATCTTGGCCAAGTAACGATAATTTTTCAAACATTGTTCCAACATTATCATTCTTTGTAATCGAGAGCGTTTTTTGTGCAATAATATCTCCTGCATCCATTTTTTTGGCCATCTTTATAATAGTTACACCCGTCTTACTCTCTCCATTAATAATGGCATAATGAACAGGCGCACCGCCGCGATATTTAGGCAACAAGGAAGCATGGACATTTATTGCTCCAAATTTGGGCGTTTCAAGTAATTTTTCTGGTAAAAATTGCCCAAAAGCTGCGGTTATAATTAACTCAGGATTTAAATCTAAAATTTTATCCATTTCAGCAGAGTAAGCTATTTTTTCAGGTTGTAAAGTTAGTAGATTATATTTTTGAGCAGCAACTTTAACTGGTGGGGAAGTTAATACCCCTTTACGTCCTACCTTACGGTCAGGTTGAGTTACAACTGCTAAAATTTGATAATCCTGTTCAATCAATCCTTCTAAAATCGGAACACTAAAAGCAGGCGTACCCATAAAAACAACACTTATCATGTTGATCTCCTTTTCTCATTCAGAACGTTAACATATTCTTAGAAAAGACTGCTCAAGTTATAGGATAGATCTATTGATTCCACTCTTCTTTTATTATCTGATAAGTTTCATATGGATTTTCGGCTTGAGTAATTGGGCGCCCAACGACAATATAATCTGAACCGAATTCACGTGCCTTACTTGGCGTTACCACTCTTTTTTGATCACCAGTACGATCACCAATTAAGCGAATCCCCGAAGTTAAACAAATAAAACCATTTGCCACATTCGCCTTAATTTCTTTCACTTCTAATGCTGAACAAACAACCCCATCTAAGCCGGCTTTTTCTGCATTCTGTGCATAATGCAATACAGACTCTTCCAAGCTTACCGAAATCAACTGTTCTTTTTGCATCATATTTTCGCTCGTTGAGGTTAACTGTGTTACGGCAATTAATTTCGGAACTATCCTATTTATAGGTGTTCCTTCGATTAAACCAAGACGTGCCTCCTCCATCATTTTGATGCCACCAGCAGCATGAACATTTACCATATCCACACCTAAACCAGCTAAACAACGCATGGCTGATTTTACTGTATTTGGAATATCATGCAATTTTAAATCCAAAAAAACAGAATGGCCCAAATTTTTTACATATCTAACAATTTTAGGACCTTCTTGATAAAAAATTTCCATCCCAATTTTGATAAATAAATTCTCCTCTTCAGGAAATTTTGCCAAAAAATCAACGACCTCATCTTTACTTGGAAAATCTAAAGCAATCACAGGTCGAATTTCTCTTATATCTCTATCCATTTCTTCTCACGCTCTACTTTCACTTCATCAACTAATTGTTGAATCGACTCTACCTTGTAACGATCCAAAACATACGACACATACGGCAATTCCTTAATAATTTTCGGACAAATATACGGATCCGTAAAATTCATTGTGCTAATCGCCACCCCACTAGCTCCTGCAAGAATAAATTCTAACACATTTTCTGCTTTAGTAACACCGCCCATGCCAATAATTTTACATAAATTAAAACACTAGCATCTACGGCTGCAATTCGGAAAGTAAAAAAGTAGCTATTTAAACCATCTAAACCCTCTCCAGCACTTTATCAAGTTTTTCCTTAATATCTGGTGGTGCTTTCGAATATAAGTGCAAAAAATCCAAA